>DAIDAC010000009.1 GCA_027310825.1 Candidatus Micrarchaeaceae archaeon | reverse complement strand
ATATAATATTTAATCCTTTCGGTAATTGCTAGGAAATTATAGAACTTCTTGAGCACAAGCGGGCTTCCGCCCCTGATTTGATAAAGCATTAACTACTTCTTCGAAACTCCGGCCTTGAGGGTTGTTATGTTCTCTTCGATCTGGTCAAGAGCCTTAATTAGAGCGTCTTTCGCCTTCTTTTTGCTTGTTTTTATTACCAGCTTCGGCTTTCCGACTTCTGGGTGGTCCTTTGCTGCGCCTGCGAATTCTACATCATCGTTCTCGAGGAGCTGTGCAGCTATAAGGTCTGGCACAGTAAGGTCTGTAGTCTCAAACTCGATAACGAGCTCGTTTGTTTCGTCTTTTATAACATTTATCTTCATAATATCACGAGCAAAATCATTTAGTCAATAATCCTTTTATAGCCTCTGGTTTTCCGTAGAGCGTGCTGACCTTTCTTTGCTCTGTGTGCTCGCACTTCGGGCACTTGAGCATGTTCGGACCAGCTGCGTCGAGGTGGGCATTGCAGAGTTCGCATTGTCCGTGGACAACCCCGCACTCCGGCTCTCTTATTCCCAACGTGTAAATGTCAGGGTCGTCGAACAGCACCTTTGCAATCACTACGTCGCCTACTCCGCAGCTCTTTGTCTTCTGCTGTGGCGGCCCTCTTCTGTCTCTGTCTCCGAAGCCACGCCCCCTTGGCGACTCCATGGCAGCGACGATCTTGCCGTCCTTCAGGGCGATATGCTCTACGCCGTTTATTTCCGTCCTGTCGATCTTTATGAACGTTACTGACTTCAGGTCGTCTGAAACTGTGCCTATTATGTACATCCCTCTTTGTATCTTTCTGATTTCGTGCTTTGAGTTGTGCACGCTTACCTTGCCATCCTTCGAAATCACTTCGCCGATTATCGCTGCCCTTATTATTCCGTTGTCGACAACAGTGTTCTCTCCGGCTATGAATTCCTCTTCAACGCCTATCTTGTCGCCCGGCATCGCGAGCTGTTGTTCTTGCATAAATAGCACCAACAAGCACACATTACTTGCTGCTCTTTGCTGTTATCTGCCCTATGTTCTTTACGTTCTCCACGTTTAGAAGAGCTCTGTAAGTTGCGAGCATGACATTGTACTTCGACCTCGTTCTTCCTCTAGAGAAGCTCCATAGGTCCTTTACTCCTGCAAGCTCGAGCATCTTCTTTGTAGGGTCGTTCGCCACTACTCCAAGACCTCTCGGCGCTGGCTTTAGTATGACTTCTACGCTGCCCGCTTTTCCTTTTGCGAGTATAGGCAGGCTGTGTGCCGTTCCGCACGCGCATTGCCAGGATCCGCATCCCATTATTACCGGGATCATGTTAAGCTTTGCAATTTTTATTCCGGAGTCGATTGCAGCCTTGACTTCTACGTCCTTACCTGCTCCTATTCCTACGTGGCCGCGTCCGTCTCCAACTATGACGTTTGCCCTGAACTTCATCTTTCTGTTGTTCTTTGTCATTCTCTGTACGCTGAGTATTTCAATTACTTCATTTTTGATGTCGGGTATGAGTGCGTCGACTATTTCTACTTCCTCTATTCTCTTTCCATCGTGGAATATCTGCTCAATTGAGGTTATCTCGTGGCTCTTTACCTTTTTGCCGACAAGCGTCTTTGGTTCCCACGACTCAGGGTTGAATTTGTTTCGTTCTTCTCTTCTATCATTAAAGTTTCTTCCTCTCAATCAATCACGCCATAATTTTTTGCTTTGCCTTTGCGAACGTCTCGGCTATGCTCTCTGCGTTGAACTTCGATTCTTCGTATGCTGAGAACTGCTTCTTGTAATCATCTGCTCCCTTTGCCTTAAGCGCCTTCGCGTACTGCGCGATGTGCTGTCCGCTCAATCTTTTCTCGTCGAACTCTATCGAGTTGAGCACCTTGAGGCCTCCGTCTGCAGCGCCCTTCGCAGCTGCGAATATCACTGATGCCTTGTCTGGCTTGTAAAGGCCTATGTCGAGTACGACCGCCTCTATCTTCATCGTCTTAGCGCGCTTTGCAAGCATAAGCCCAGTTAGATAAGCTGTCGGAATGTTGCTCCTCGGCTGCCACTCTACTGACTTGAGCACCTTCGAGCTTATTCCTGTGATCACTTTGTCGCCGTCTTCGCCGTAGCTGATAATCTGCACCAGTATTCCGCGGTTGCTCTTCCTGACGACGATTCTAGGCATGCCTCCCTTTAGAAGTTCCACTCTCTTTTTGTAGTTTGTGAGCGCTTGCCTTCTTCTATTTCTTATCATCTGGTATCTCATGAAAATCATTCGTCATATGTGTCTTAGTTTCTCTGCACGCTCGTCGCTTATTGTGACTCCGTGTCCCTTTATGTGGTTGATCAGCGATGCCTTGCTTGCAAAGGTTCCTCCGCGGACCAGCTTGTAGAACTGCTTGTACAGCTCGTTGCTGATCGTCTTGTCTTCCTTGAGGGAAGCGAGAACTCTTCTCTGCCCTCGGACTTTCTTCTTGTATTCTATGCTTGCCCTTGCGTTTGTTGTTCCGCGCTTTCTTCCTGTTCCGCGTCTTCTTCCCTTGAACCTCTTTATCTTTAGCGCCTTTCCGTACAGACTCTGGTTGTGCTTTTCTGGAAGTGCGTATACTGTGCCGTTCTTCACAAGCACGCGAACGTCTTCTCTTGTTATGGCCTTCGCTGCTTCTGCCTCAAGGCCTTCCTTGATTCTGATGCTGCGCTCTCCTCTGACGAGAACCTCTGCAGCTATCCTTTTTGTAAGTTTTATGCTCATTAAACTCTCCAGTTTGTTACGTTGATCTTGTTCTGCTGCGCGACCTTCACCATTGCTATTCTTTTCTTTCTTGAAAGTGCGCTTGCAAGTGTTATCTCTATGTTGTCGCTTTTGTTCCCGATAATTGCGTTGAGCTCGTTCATGTTGCTTACTAGTACTGCACGCTTTCCGCTTGCTCTGATTCCACGGAGTTCTTCTGGGTTTCCATATCCGATTGTCGGCTCTGCTCCGGCGAAGTTCTTCTTGACTCTAGCCTTGCTGTCGATTCCTCGCGGCTTCCTCCAGCGGTTCTTGACACGCTTTATCGGTCCGTAGTTCCTCACTTGGAATTTCGGGTGGCTCTTTTTTGCTGTCATAAATATCACATCATTATTCTAGGGCGTAGTACACTCCGTCTTGGAATACTCTGCCGTCTTTGAATCGTATCTTGCACGCCTTTCTTATGTTGGCTGCTGTTTGCGTCACATCTTCGAGGCTTGTTCCGTAGAGCCGGACAGCTTGTCCCTTTATCTCCACTTTTGTTGTGCCTGCGATCTTGCAAGTTCTCGGTGCTCTCTCGCCGATGAGGTTCTTTATGCTTACTGTGTCTCCCTTCGCTTCTACTGTTACTGGGAAGTGTGCGAATACTACCTGCATGTTTATCTCGAAGTGCTTTGATACTCCCTCTATGTCGTTCTTCATTACTTTCGCGAACGACTTTTCTGCCATGAGCGCTTTGCCCTTGAGCACCTTATGCTCCGAAGGCTTTATCATCAGTTTGTTGCCCTCTTTTGAAACTTTGAGCAGCGAGTCGTTGAAATGCCTTGAGTTAGCGCCAAGGCTGCCCTTGACCGTTATCTCTGTGCCTTTTATTTCAACCTGAATGTTTGCAGGTATTTCAACTTCCATCATAAATATCAATCAATATACGTATGCGACAAGCCTTCCTCCGATGTTCTGCTCTTTCGCCTCTCTGTTTGTCATCATGCCCTTGGACGTCGACACTATCAGTATTCCGAAGTCCCTGCTTGGGATGTACTGCATTTCGTATCCTTGTATCTCGCTTGCTCCTACGGAGAAGTGAGGCTTGATTATTCCCATGCTGTTGATGTTATTCGAGAGCGTAACGCGGAGCTTCTTGACCCTGCCTTCTGTGAATTCCTCGTAGCCCTTTATGTAAGACTCTCTTTTCATGACGTCGAGGATCGACCTTACGAGCTTTGTGGACAGAAGTACGCACTCGGCTCTGCCTATGCGCTCGTTCGTCTTTATCGTGTTTATTGCATCTGAAACTCTGTCTACCATAACATCAACCGTATTTCTTGAAGCCCAGATCCGGGGCGACTTCTCTGAAGCAACGCCTGCACATGTAGATGTAGTGGTATCTTATCAGACCCCTCACGCTACCGCACAGTTTGCATTTGCGTATGCCTTTGCCCTTGAATCGATCTTCAGGTTTTACCATTTGCTCACTTACTATGCGAATTCAACTTTGTAATTCTTCGACAAATATTCCTTGACCTCGTCTCTTGTCACTATCCTGTGCTTGTCAGGAACCATGGACTGTGCGCGCTTTCTGATTGCGACGCGTGTCCCTCTTCTTTTGAACGACAGATTGACATTCATTCCAAGCATTCCTATCTTTGGATCGTACTTTACTCCGCGAATGTCTATGTATTCGTGGATTCCGAAGCTCGCAGAGTTGTTTGTTACTCCGCTTTCCTTGACTCTTCTGCTGACTGCATCAAGAAGCCTGTCAGCCAGCGGCTTTATCTCTCCGCCGCGGATTGTCACGAATGCGCCGATCGCCTGTCCCTTTGATATCTTGAAAGCAGGATTCCTTTTCTTTGAAACGCTTGTTGCTGGCTTCCTCTGCGTTATCAGCTCAAGAAGCCGCTTTGCGTTCGCGTTGACACTCTGTTCGCTGCCACTGCCTATGTTGACTACAAGCTTGTCGAGGACAATTTCGCGCATCTTGTTTGAGCTCTTGTCCCTCTTTTGCTTGGTGGCCATCTGTGTTTGTGCCTTTTGCTCTGCCATAAATCTAACCTTTAACCTGTTACCATGATGTTCTTGACAATCGTCTCGAACTCTTCTCCAGACTTCGGAGCTACTACTGCAGATGCAGCAGTGTGCATTGTGCCTTTCTTGAGTCCCTTGATCTTGCCGGCAGTGCCGACGTGGACTCCGTTTATTATGAAGCACTCTGCTCCTTCTTTGAGTGGAATTACTTTCTTGATTGCGCGCTTCGAGTCGAGAATTACCGAATCGTTGACCTTGACGTCCTTGCCTGCCTTTGCTATGCTGCCATCGTGAAGCCTTACCATGATCTGGTTCTTCCTGGCCTTGTATTTGTCGACGACTCTGAGCACTCTTTCTTCTGATGCCTTTGCGTCTTCAAGCGTGATCTTTGCGTTCGCGTTTATGCCTACTGCGTAAGCCTTCTTCTCAGCGTTGAGCGAGACTACGTCGTTTAGGCCTATCGGATACTTTGGCTCCTTTATTATTTGGTTGTTGACGCTGACAAGTCCTGCCTTGACTACCTTTCTCGCCTCTACAGCTGTTGCTGCCACTCCGAGCATCTTGAGGGCGAGAAGAAGAGTTATCGATCTCTTCAGTGTGTGCCTGCCTGCGTTTGGCCTGGCTACATATTCCTGTTCTTTGTGGTGAATTCCGAAGTACTCCGGTGCCGCAAGGCCTGTCATGTGTCTTCGATTTCCTCGGTTTGCCATGAATATCACTTGTTTGTTGTTGTCGGTGCTGCTGCCTGTGCTATCGCAGGCTTCTGCTCAACCTTTGGAGCTGGCGCAGGTGCCGGAGCAGCAGGCTTTGCCTCCACTGCTTTCTTCTCCTCTTTCTTCTGCGGGACCACTGCTACCTTCAGCTTCGCAGCCCTGTACTTGTCGGACAGATTGAGGTCTGTAATGTAAACGTTGCTCGCGTTTATCGGGATAGGATGCTCCTTCCCGCGTGCGCTTTTCTTGACTATTGTATCAAGCATAATTAGCCCTCTCCTCAGGCTTACCAGAACGACCTTTCCACTTTTGCCTGCGTTGGGCCCTTCCATGATCTTTACTGTGTCGCCCTTTGAAATCTGGACTGTTCTCCTTGTGAGCTTGAGCTTTGCCTTGAGCGCTTTGTCGAGGTGCACGTTTAGGAAGTGCTGTCGCTGGTGCATTGGTGCGTTGAAGCGGAATCTTCTCTGTGTTCTCGGCTTTGAGCTCTTCATCATTTAAACCACTCGTTGTGCAATTCCTGCCAGCTTTATGTATCTCTCGACAACTTCGCGTGCCATTGCGCCCTTTACTTCTGTGCCGACAGGCAGATTCACATCTGTAATCAGGATCGCAGCGTTGTCCTCGAAACGGACGCGCATGCCAGACGATCTCCTCATCGGAGTTTTCTGCCTTATTATTACGATTCGAACTTTCTTCTTGAGATAATTAGGATTGCCGCTCTTTACGCTAGCCATTGCTATGTCGCCGATGCCGCAAGCAGCCATTCTTTTTCTGTGGCCAGCTTTGCCTATTTTGTTGATTATCATAAGGGTTTTCGCGCCGCTGTTGTCTGCGCAAGTTAGAAGGGAACCAGGAACAAGGCCCTTTGCGATTTTTGTTGCTATTCCCTTCATTGTTATCACTCACTTTTTGTTTACTACCTTAGTCACAACGAACGACTTTGTCTTGCTAAGACGGCGTGTTCCTGTGATTTCGACTTGGTCGCCGAGCTTTGCGCCCATGCAGGGCGGGTTGTGTGCAGCTATCCTCGAGTTCTTTCTGAGCGATCGCTTGTATTTCTGAAGATAAGTAGTATATCCGTGCTCGACGATGACTGTTGTCTTTAGCTTGTCAGACACGACTGTGCCCTCTATGGAGTAACCGTGTGTCTTTAGATTCCCGTGAATCGGGCACTTTGTATCGTTGCATTCCATGCTAAACACTTGCAATTGCGCAATGACATGCGTCTTGAGCGCAAAATTGGGCTTTACAGCCTCCTCCTTTTGTAGAACTTCAGGCTCTTTTCAATACGTTCGTAGCTCCTGAAGTTTATCTCTTCTCCTTCAACAAGAAAGACTTGCTTTCCCTTTCTGAATTTGAGCGAAGATATATGCTTCACAACCCTTTTTAAGCCTTTCGACGTTTCGAGTAACAGGGTATTCTTGGTCTCATCTACGACCTTACCCTCCAGCCCCTGCTGGTCTGGGTCGCTGCTGCGGACGACTTCGCAGTCCATGCCGATTAGCTCATGGAGCACTATGGTTTTGTTGTTGAGCGTTGTCATGCGATCAAGAAAGAGTTACCTTATTATGACTCTGTCGGTTATGTTCGTGATTCTGTCGATGTCATAGCGAAGAGTGTTTCCATAATCAGTCTTGACAACGAGCACGCCTCTCTTTGTGTCTACGTCGGTTATCTTGCCGATGTATGCTCCTATGTCGTTGATGACCTGCTTGTTCTTCATCTTTGTCTTCTTGACTGCGTGGTTTCTAAGTATCAGGCTAGCCTTTGCAACTGTGTACCCTGCGACTAGCACAAGTCCGCTGAAGACAAGGAGCTGCCAGAAGTAAATCTGTCCGATTATCCAAGCGGCTGCGAGGTAAAGAAGCATGACCGAGGCGATTGCAAATCCAACATATGTTCCTTGTGTGATTGCGCGGTAGCGCTGGCGCTTGCTTTCGAGGTCTGCGATCTTTCCGAACAGGAACAGCACTATGGCTATCGGGAACACCAGAAGGAATCCTTCCGCTCCGTAGCTGAACAATGTTATCGGGTCAAGAGCCTGCGCAGTTGCGTTGACAAGGTCTCCGTATCCGACGATAACTGCTATTATTGTAAACACTAGCGCCGCCATGTAGAAGACAAAGCTCATTCTATAGATGCTGAATCCAAATCCCTTTGCGCTTTCGAGCAGCGCGTCTTCCACTCCGAAGCCCTTTATTATAAGATAGAGTCCGATCAGCGCGATAGGTGGCTGCCATCCGTAATTGGAGTAGTAGCTGACCGCGAACATCAACAGAAGGATCGCAGGTATTCCGAATACTATCCTTGCGTAGTGAGGCTCTCTCAGCTTTTCAAGGAGCGTGAAGTATGTGTTTTCGACGGATTCCGCTTGCTTCATCCTTACTATGTCTACGCTGTTGACCTTTACCCTTGTCTTCAAGATCGGAAGGATTCTTATGTCGCTTGCTCCGTCTGTGACAAGTACGCATGAATCCGCCTTGAACTTGTCCAGCACTATGTCGAGCTGCCTAGAAAGTTCGTTGTCGGCGACAAATCCCTCTTTCTCTGCTCCTGTGACTGTGACGACCGCTACCGAGTAACCCTGCTTTTTTAGCTGGTCGTACTTCCTAACCGCTTCGAACATCGCGTTCGCGTCGGTGTCCTGCGGATCTGCAAGGGCAAGCCTTGCGGCTGACTTTAGGTTGTCTTGCCTACCTATTACAGGACCAGTAATTCTTGTCTTCCTATAGAGATCATTATCGATGTCTACAGCAAGCACTAGTATACGCTCTGACACGCAGCTCACACGACGTAGTATTATACGACGCAACAAGCATAAAAAGGTTATCTTTTGGTCTGGAATCTGCCGAAAAATGCCTGAAACCGTGCAAAATTGGTCTACAACTCCAAGGGAGCAAGATTTATAAAGCTGTTATACTAAGGTGTAGGGCGACAAGTCAGGTTTCTTCATGGCTACACCAGAAGCTGAGTATAGAGAGTCTAGTCCAATTATTGCAACTAGGACTATTACTAGGACGAGGACTCCGATAGACGATTTCCCGTCTACATTTATGGGCCCTATCGAAGCCAGAGAGAAGGCGGCAGAGGCAGACAGGAAGAAGAGCGCACACAAAGTAGAAAGCATACTTGGCACGCTCAGGAGGACGGAAGCTCCAAGGGGCATAATGAGGCCAGAAATGTAAAGTTATTTCAGCACGCTAGTTCTTTTCAGAAGCAGATAAACAGCAGCATACTGTGGAAGCTCGACGTCCTGGTTCTCGTACGGGCCAAAGCTCTCTCCTCCGATCGAGAATTTGTATGCCTTGTTGACGTGGATTTTCAGCGTTCCCTTTTTGAAGACAACGGCTTCAACCATCGGGTCGAAGTGCATCAGTTCGTTGAGGGATCCGATCTTTTTTCCCACGAGGCCCGTGTCGCCGTGGATCGTGTTCGGAAGCCTGATCAAGTGACCGGTATCGTTTGTTACGTTTCTGTCGATCGAGTCGCTCTGCTTTATCGCCATGTTTTGTATTATCCCTTTCCAGAATTCCATCTTGTTTGGTATGTTCACCATGTCCCAGTTTCCGCTGTTGATGCCGGCGGTGACGAGGGCGTGGTCCTTGAAAAGTTTCTTTGCGTATTTCTTCGGAATCCCCAGCTCCTCGAGCGTTGCAACACCTGTGTTGAGCGCTTCAACAAGGTTTGTCGCGATCTTTCCCCCCCAGCCGCCGCTTTTCGGATTTGGCCCGTGGAGTATTTTGTTTTTGTCGCCGATTCCTTTGCGAAGTTCGAAGAGACTTTCCGAGTCTATGTTTGTTCCTGTTATGTATTCGCTGATTTGCCTGCGTGCCTTAGAGTCGAGTTCCATGATGCCATTGTTTCTTACATGGATGTGGTAACCGCGGTTTCCGCTGAAGTTTATTTTTATGTCGCTGTCGGAGAAACCGAAATCTGGAACAAGAAAGTCCTCGACAAGATGCAACGTCTCTTCTTTCACCGCATCGAGGCACTCCTGGCAAACCCAAGATTTTCCGTGCTGTTCTTGGCATTTCAGCTTAAGGTCAGACGCATCAAGGTCGAAGATCAGCTCTCCTCCGAGCCAGCCCTTTGCTTCCATAGGTCGGGCAGCAGGCCGCTCGTACTCTGCAGTGGAGCTCGATATGAAAGGCGGGCTGTTGCTGACGACATAGCTCTTGAACTCCTTCGAATCCTTGAATGCAAGATGGCGCACAGCGATTTTCTTCTCGAAATCGCCGAATCCGAACTCCCTCTTGTCGATTCCTTCGGGCATGTAGTCGTCGCTCTTGGAATAGTACTCCTTGAAAAGCGATTTTACAAGCGAGATCGTCTTTGCATCTATCACACAAACACCAAAATTCGTCAAAAGATGAAGTTACAATCAATATATTGCAACAGAACTTAAATAAATGTCGAGGTAAGCCGATTTTCAGTATCGCCCTGGTTCGTTCTTTGCCAAAGTGGCATCATCGCCTTTAAAAGCAGCACAGCATAGCATGATGTCCGGTGGGGACGCGCATGCCAGTGATAGTGTTCGACCTAGATGGAGTGCTAATTGCAGATATAGAGGATGCCTTCCACCATACTCTGGGCCTTCTTAGGTCAAATTCAACCCTTGAGGCATGCTATCGCGAAAGCGTTGTCATCGGACTGAGCACAATGCCGAAGAGCGCATCGAAGCTGATAAAAAACATCAACGCGCAGGAGTTCGTTCCGCAGATGATTTCGTTGATGAAAGAGCTCCAGGAAAAAGGCCACGGGATCGCGGTCATGACCGCTAACAAAACAATGGACATAAACACGATCGGAGAAAGGCTTTCGCAGCAGGGAATAAACATCCGGATAATAGAAAGAGTGCACATGAAGGACAAAGCCAGGCCGATAAACGGAGAGCTTCCGATCGTTGTGGAAGACAACCCTGTCTGCGCACTGATTGTTGCGAGAAGAGGCTGCAAGGTCATGCTGGTAGAGACGAGCTACAACAGATATCTGGGAAGGCTGTTCTCGAGGATAAACAAAAACATAACCTTCATAACAGAGGGAAGCGACCTGCGTTCTCCGATAATAAAAGAGGTTTCAAAATGCAAAACCGCGCCGCGCGCAAGGGCGTTGGCTATAGGGTAGTTATTTTCTCCCAAATTCTGCTTTCCTTTTTTGCATTTCTGCGTAATATGCTGCGTTTTCGCTCTCCCTCTTTCTTTTGGCCCTCTCTTCATCATCTATTATCTCTGTAGAAAAGTCAATTATCCTAAAGGCCAGATTGGGCTCTTTCTCACCATCTGTTCCTGCAGATTCAAACGGAATCCCGTTCTGCCCGAATACCTCGACCACAATTTCTTGCATGTGCTTGAATATCTTGATTCCGTCGAAATCCTTTCCAAAGAGCTGCCTGAAGTAGTTTTGCGATATCGATACTCTGAATTTTCCGGATTCTGTTTCGTCTATCGTCATTATCGTGTGGAAAGGATCAAAATGTACCCACGCTCTGAGCCTTTTGTCGTCTTTTTCGCCACCGGTGTAGATTCTCGTCTTATCCAAATCGTCAACAAGAGTGACCATGATATGGGTTTCGCCGATTTTCATTTCGCCCAGCTTTTTCGTGAGCTCTGCTACTATATTGTCTAGAACGGCTTTGTCGTGCTTCACGCTAGTTGTTGTCGTCGGAGTTGCTGTGCTGCCGCTTTCGATCGGCTTTCCAGTTGAAATGCTCATAGAATCCAGATTCCCTCTCACTTTCAGATATATAAAGCAGACTGAAGATTCGTCAATCAATAACAATATAAAGATGTGTTGCAAAAGGCATTCATGCCTAGAGGGAGCACAGAAGGGGAGATAAAACAGGTCATAATAGTAAGAGCAGACTTGGACATGGGAAAAGGAAAGCTCGGAGCACAGATAGCTCACGGCTCAGTGCTAAGTTTCCTCGACGCAGAGAGAAAGGACAAAGACATAGTCAAAGAATGGCTGGAATCCGGGCAGAAGAAGATTGTTCTTAAGGTTCCAGACGAAGAATCGCTGATGAAGCTTTACAAAGCATTCCAATTCAAGAAAGTTCCGTGCGCAATCGTCAACGATGCTGGGCTTACTCAACTCCCTCCCGGAACGACGACAGTTTTGGGAATAGGACCGTGGAATGGTAAGGAGATTGATCTATTCACGGATAAACTTAAGCTACTCTAATTATACATAAGTAAGCCAGTCCTTGAACTTGTTGTTCTTTCCCATCACAACATCGGAATACTTCTGCGAGAGCATCTTTGTTATCTTTCCAGGCTTTCCTTCGCCTACCTTTATTCCATCGACGTTCACGACTGGAGTTATCTCTGCCGCTGTTCCTGTGAAGAAAACTTCATCTGCAATGTAAAGTTCCTCTTTGTGCAGCTCTGTCTCAACCACTTCTATGCCGGAACTTTGAGCAATTTTTATCACAGAGTCGCGAGTTATCCCAATAAGTATGTCTGCGCTGTAGTTCGGCGTCAAAAGATAATCATCCATGTAGAGGAATATGTTTTCAGTTGACCCTTCCGCAATCATTCCGTCCAGCGAGAGCATTATCGCTTCGTCAAATCCGGACGTCGAAGCTTCTTGGTGCGCAATCAGCGAATTTATGTAGTTGCCGCTCGCCTTTGCCTCAACAGGCAGAATCTCAGAATTTATTCTTCTCCATGTAGAGGTCTTGCATCTTATCCCCTGGTCTTTTCCCTTTCCGAAGTACGCACCCATTGGCACAGCTGCTATGAACGTTGTCACTTTGTCGCCGTGGGTAGCTAGCCCTATGTGGTCTGTGTTGTAGAATGCGAAAGGTCTTATGTAACACGGCTTAGATCCGTTCGCGCGGACAGTTTCTACAATCGCCTTCTCCAATTCCTTTGGCGTGTAGCCGAGATCCATGTGGTAAATCTTCGCAGTCCTGAAGAATCGCTTTACATGATCATGAAGACGGAAGATAGCTACTCCTTTATGGTTCTGGTATGCACGCAGCCCTTCGAAGATTCCGCTTCCATATTGGAGCGAATGAGTAAGTATCGGAACCTTTGCATCGTTGTAATTCACAAGCTTGCCGTCAAGCCAGACCTTCAGATTAGATCTATCGTCTTTGCCAGCCATGCACCCACGCATAATGATGGGATAACAGTTTAATAATCCTTTTGCAAAATCATATTATGCAAAGAAGCGAGATCATAAAGAAGCTGAAGACGTACGACCTCACACAATTCCAGACAAAGGTGCTTCTCGCCACTTTTTCTGTTCCAAAGGGCAAGACAATCACATACAAAGAGCTTGCCAAAAAGGCCGGTTATCCCCACGCTTACCGCGCAGTCGGCAGCGTTATGAAGATGAATCCGCTCGCGCCGACGATTCCTTGCCATAGGGTGGTGAAGAGCGACGGAACTCTTGGAAACTATTCTGCAAAAGGAGGTACAAAAAGAAAAGAGGCAATGCTCAAAGCAGAGCACGCCCTCTAATTTAGGTGAAAGTGGCCGGTTTCCCGGCCCTGTTTCTGTAATAACCCTATCTCATCCCTGAGCGTCATCCTATCATAATGTTAGGCACCATAAGGGGCGCCCGCCCTTTAATACTTAAATTAGGGGCCACCGCGGGCATTTCCGCGAAGTCCTCTACTCTCATCCCGACACTTATTAACGCATGAAGATGATCGATGCCTTTTCTTGTCAGCACCAGCGGTATTCCTGGCTCGTCTTTCGACGCAAAGCTAAGGATTCCTTTTTCCTTCAGCCTGTTGAGGTTGTACCACACCGAGCTTTTGGAGAACCCATATTCTTCGCTCAGGTAGCCGACGAAAGCAGATGCGCTGTCGATTGCGTCGTTGCCGATCTCGAGCAGTATCAACTGCTCACGCTTGGTCAGCGAGACTTTTTCCACTCTAGTAGTAATAGCGACTTGGCCCACATAAACACCTTAAACTTTTTTTCAGGATTTATGCAGCCAAGCCCATATATGGTGTATTATTTGTGTTCCAGCACTTGCTTGCTATGATGCTTACGCTGCCGAAAAGATCAGACATATGTTGCAGCGATTGCTTCAATTGCATTTGTACACCATTGGGTTCTGCAGTGTAGACGTCGTGCCTACACATTCACAATATTTGTGTGCAACATTAGTATTTAAAGCTTGTGTATAAGGTGGCTTTGTGTATAAAGTGCCTCTCCATATTTGGTAGTTTCAAGTCTTTTAGCATCAGAAAATTTTAAGAAGAGATTTTTAGCATCTTTTATATCTTTATCACTTACTCCATGTAAGGTAAAGTCAGTTCCAATGAAATTTTTATCAGAGGGCTTTTCTATTTTAACGTGAAGCGTAACAAGGCCTTTGAAACCTGCTTTGCTGGCTTTTACTAAACTCATTGTCCCATATTTAGACTTAATCAGGATAGTGATCCCACGCCTATCAAAAACAGCGAGCGCATCTTTTAGGCCAACACCGAATTTTCCTATCAAGTCTTTATGCTCAAGCTTGTTTTTGTTTTCCTTTTGTGTCAAATGTTTATAGCTTAATCCACTTCCGAAATCACGAATGTGCCAATCGCCTTTCTTATCTTTTGATAGCCAAATGTCTTTAGTTTTTGTTAATATTGATTCATCCAAAGCATTTGCAATAACTTCTCTTATTGCATGGTATATTTCCCAATCTCCCAATACTTTTTCTACATTCAAATCAAATAGTCCAGTGTCTTCTTCGCTCACTAACTCACCTTAACTTCTTTTATGGTGTCTTATTCCCAATATTCTCCTTATAACTTTTGTTGATCCACCATTGATTCTGTCTGCCTACTTTTCTAAATTTAACTTTATTCTGGACTTGAAGTTTTACAAGATGTAATTCAGCGGTATTCCAGCTGATATCTGCACCTTTAGCTACGTCTTCTGTGGTGGAAGGCCACTCTTGAGCGTTCAGGTATTCCACTATCTTCTTTCGGATTTCTTCTCCTCTCATGTATGACACTCCATTATGATACAACATATGTATAAACCTATTTAAGCCTTAATTCTTAAATACCTAAGGGGTTCTGATGACTAAAGATGTTAATGAGAAAGTTATTGCTGATTTTCTTGCATATTTGCTACTTTGGATAACTGGAGTAATTGTTTATTTTACAAAAGGTAGAGATGATCCCAGAACAAAGTTCCATTCTATACAGGCAATACTACTCGGTTTGGTTTCTGCTATTATCTCTATAATTTCAGGATTGATAGGGCTCTTAGCAATAACATGGGTCATTAATTTTCTTATATGGCTATACGGTCTATACATTGGTTTTAAAGCCTATAATGGCGCAGACGTCGCTATACCGTTTATATCAGAATATTCTCAGGTCCATTCAGATTATGAAATAAAGACTGAAAAGAAGAGTATCCACAAAGAACACAGCAAAGCAAGTGTAGATGATCCAATCAAAGCATTGAAATTGAGATATGCAAATGGAGAGATAACGAAAAAGGAATATTTGAAAATGAAAAAAGATTTAGAATAATGTTGATTAAATGAGAGCTGGATTGCTTGTTGGAGGGCTTATATTCTTAGTTGTAGGATATTCACTCACCTTAACCATTATTGGTGCGCTTATTGGGATACCTGTTGGGTTTATTGGATTTCTAATGATACTTGTTGGACTTTTTAGCAGTGGTAAACCAGCACAAATAACAGTACAGCAAACAGTTTCGGCAGACACTAAAAAAGGAGGCGAAGATGATTCCCTGAAAATTCTAAAGAACAGATATGCTAAGGGGGAAATTACCGCGAAAGAATATAAGGACATGAAAAAGGAATTAGGGTAGATAAAATGAGTAGCAAATATTTAATAATTGCTGTGGTTTTTGCAATATTGATAGTACCATTTGTTAATGCAGATACGGAGCAGGGCTTTACTGTTACTTCGGTTTCTCTAGCTAATATATTACATCCCGGACAATCTGCATCTCAAACACAATGGCTAGTCACGGCGGTGCTAAATGGCGGTGGGCAAAGCCTAGTGGGTAGCCTAGGAAACTCCACAATAAATTATCAAGGATTTACTTCTGTTTATCCGCTTCAATTTTCTGGTTCAACAAATCCTGAGCAAGCATTTTACCAAATTTATAATACCAACCCTACACCGATATACGCATATTCAGCGCAGAGCGAGATTGGTTCACTAAGTACATTCATAGGTGCAGTTACTGGTGCGACTGCTGCTCCAAACTGTCCTCAAAGTATGCAGTCTGGCTCTTATACCGGTACATATGTAGGAGAGAAAGATTTTGATACACAAGGTTGGTTATACAGTGCGACCATAATTGATAGGGCTTGTATATACCAAAACATCGTAGGATATGAAGCACTAATATCAGGAACACCAAATATCCAATCTTCTTCCACTTTGTTACTAACAGCTAATGGCAAGCAAGAACCATTAAACATAAGTTATAGCCAGCAATCCGCAACTTCACCAGACGGTTTGGTACAAGCTAACTGGGTTGGTAGCCTCGTTACTGGAAATGCAGCACCGGGCGGGAACTTATATGTAGCAATTAGCAATCCGCAACAGAACACGTGGATTGTTCAAAGTGCATCTGGTTACACAGCTTATTCTACTGGGCTATCATCAACACAATCACAACTATCATCAGCTACATATACGCCAACATCTATTCCAACTACCTGTTTCTCCATAGCGCAAAATATAACTTCACAGACTCCAACTAATGTAGGAAACTGTCTTTTGAATAATATTGTTGCTCCAGAATATGCAACAAACAATCAGAACACACAAACTTTGCTGTCATCTGGAGTTCAGATAGGTAATTCGCAAACGCAATACACTAGCAATTATAATGGACAGAGTGCCTTTGTTGTAACTTTGAATAATAATTTTGTGAATAACCAGGAGGTAACACTAAGAATTAATGGTGCTTTCATAGGTGTAGTAATCCCAGAGGGCACACCTAAAATAATATCGGCAACGGCTTCTCCATTTAATTCTGGAAACAACGGAACTGTAATAGTAAATGTAGAAAATATAGGGACTGCGCAGGGCTCATTCTATACTTCGCTTAGCAATTGTGGTGGTATAACTACTACGTCTTCAGCAAAGTATGCAGTATCACCAGGCCAGACACAACAAATAAACATACCTATTTACACATCAGGCGCAACACAAACAATAAACGAGCAATGCACTGTAACCGTAACAGATTATAACGGTGGTGGAAGCAGCAGCGCAATGGTAAATGTTCAAGCAAAACCTGCAAATCAATGTAACCCTAATACATCATTAGTAGAAGGAGATTACATCTGTCCTTGCACAAATGTAAATGGAGTATATCAAACTGCTACGGGAAATCAATGTACAAGTTGCCCGTATGGCGTTATACAGAATAATGGAGCTTACAGCTGCGCAACTAAACCAACAGGAGGTAATGTTTCTACGAATGGCACTTCGGGCACTATTATAAGTCCTGGGACATCTCAACTAGTTAATCAAGTTGTTACTCAGATTGTTGTGCCTGTTGCTACAAATATAATTGTTCCAGCAGTATGTTCACAGGTTGGAGATCCTTTTGGCATTTGCAGCGGTACGCTCGATTATCTTCTGTCTAAGATATAACGTAAATAGCGACTATCCACCCAAACTATTTTTTGTCCTTGAGTGCCTTTTTTATTAGCCTGACTACAGCCTCATTATTATTCTTGAGATTCTCGTTTATCTTGTACCTTAAGACATCTTTCCAGGTTTCATCGTCAATATCAAGAATCAATTTCTTCGGCATCTTAACATCTATTAATAGTTATTAATAGAAAGGTATTTATACTTATAGGTCATATTAATAATCGTTAATGATTGTTAATGAGTGTTGACATGGAGGAAAACTCAGCAATTGTAGATAAGACCACATATTCACAAGACTGGCCTATCTATGACAAAAGCCAACAGATAGAGAAGGCTAGATTCATGGAGCTTCTTAGCGATCTAGTATTGGAAGTAGATGAACCTGAACAGCATAAAGGAAGACCAAGATTATCGTTGCGGGATTTAGTCTTCGCATCGGCGTTGAAGGTATATACTCAATTTAGCCTAAGAAGGTTCATGAGTGATCTAGCCTTCGCTAGGGAAAAAGGATTAGTCGACTCAACTCCGTGTTTCGCATCTGTAGGACATTTCATGGAAAGGGAGGATATAACGCCTATTCTAAAGGGGCTAATAGCCCTGTCAGCAATGCCGTTAAAGGAAGTCGAGACCAAGTTCGCTATTGATAGTTCAGGGTTTAGATCGTCGAAGTATAGCCAATATATGAGAGTAAAGTACCACGACTTGAAGGCACATACAGAGCACGAATGGATTAAGGCGCATATTTGCTGTGGTGTTAAGACCAACATAATAACAGCTGTAGAAATTACCCAGGCCTATGGTGCTGACAGCCCGCAGTTCATATCATTAGCCCAGCAAACACACGAAAATGGCTTTGAGGTAAAGGAAATGACAGGAGACAGGGCTTATAGTTCTAGAGCTAACCTTGCCTGTATAGAGGAACTAGGAGGTACTGCATATATTCCATTCAAGTCAAATGCAAGGGCTAGAGCAGGTACTGTGCGCTTATGGAAAAAGATGTATCACTACTTCATGCTAAACAGAGAAGAGTTCATGCAGCATTATCATCTGCGTTCAAATGTGGAGACTACGTTCAGCATGATAAAGGCGAAATTCAGTGAAATGATAAAGAGCAAAACAAAGACAGCGCAGACAAATGAACTATTGCTGAAGATTCTATGCCACAACCTGGTTGTGTTAGTAGAGGAAGCAGTCAGGCTCGGTTTTATGCCCAAATTCTAGTTTCTTAAGATCAAATTAGCTAATTATATTGACTATGTTTCCTCACTCACTATCGGCGCTGCTTTCGGTTCTATTTCTTCATCACCAACCTTTGAGACATACATGCCATATAAGATGGTGGCTACGCCAAGCAGAAGCAGCGTGCAACTAAGAGTTAGAAAAACCGTTTCTGTAAAAGGGACAGGGTTAGTATAAGACAGCGTTAAGCTGTTGCCTGACATGAAACTGGCGGTAACGTACGCCGGTACAGAGAAGAGCGTGGCCAAAAATAGGGTTCTTGAAATCAGTATTTTCCTGTTTTTGTCTAAGCCCAAATCTACCTGCCATAGAAATAATGCCAGTCCAACATTTACTGTACCTACCAGCTCCGCCACACTAGTAAGATTTGCAGTATGTGCTATGAGAAATGCACTTGCTATACCGGCAATGGTGAAGAGTGTTATCTGAAGGCGTGTCCGAGCCAAATGATAAAATATAATCAAAAGCAGTACTCCCATTCCGAACGTCGAAATACCCAAAGCCAAGATAATTGCATTTATCAAAACCATAGTCAAAAACACATGGGAATAAAGAGGTATGAGCATGAGAAGTAACGGAACTGCTGGAAGAAGCCATATCGGTATTCTACTTACAAAGAAACCCCTGAGGCCTTCATTGTCTTCAATCTTATACAGAAATGTAATCCTTTTTCTTACCAAGGCAAGGAAGGGAATAAGACCAATCGCGTATAAAGCATAATAGACGTAAAGGTTTTGCAGAGACGAGAAGTTTGTTATAAGGAATGCAAGAAGCGTCCACAAAGCTATGGCACTTACATACGCTAATCCTACAGAAGCAACGTTCTTGTACCGCGCACTTAGCTCACCAGTTGACATAATACAACTATATGCCATTCAAATTATATAAACGTTTATCACAGCTGAAGGTTGTGTAAAAAGTATTAAATCTGTGTAAAAACTCATCTAAAACGAAGGTTTTATACACAACGCCGTATAAGGTTTTCGGCACAGCATATATTTACTTAAATATACTAACATTTACCCAAATACAAAGGATTAATAACTTAAAGTTGCGGTAGCTACCATTGGGTAAGTGGAAGGTTTTTATAATGGTATATACACAATATATACGTGAAAGAATGACTTACGACACCACGATATTGGTGAAGCTCGACAAGAGGACTAAGGAGCGCATGCTACGCATGAATATAAACTGGTCAGAGGCGATAAGGGTATTCATAAAGGGCAAAATGCAGAGAGAAGCAAGAATCCAGAACGCTGAGCGGCTAAGGAAGCTTGTTTTCAAAAAGTATGCCGGTCCGGAATCGACAGAGATCATAAGAAAATCCAGAGATGAGCGGTATGGAGCAGGTAGTAATTGATTCCAGCGTATTGGCAAAGGTATTTTTCGAGGAGAAATACACCGAGAATGCGCTCAAGCTCAAAGATGCCTACATCAACGAATCGTTAGACGTAACTGCGCCGTCGCTCATATTCTACGAGCTGATGAACATCATGCTTTCCAAAAAGGCACAGCCGAGCGAAATGGAAGCGATCACCGAGTCAGCATACGATTATGGTTTTGAGATAAAAGAGGCCGACGAGCTGCTTGCCGCTATTACAATCGACACAGCGACAACATATGGTTTAACTGCTTATGATGCTGCATATGTGGCTCTTGCACGCATAAACAGTTCGATATTATACACTGCAGATCAAAAGTTGCTGGATAAAGTTAACGACAAAAAGATTGCCAGGCACATAAAGGAGTTTTAGCTGTTCGTGCAATAAATAAGCCTACACATAGGTTTATACGCACGACCCGCCAATTAATACTATGCCAGGGCCGATGAAGGTAAAACGATATCCACTTTCGAATGTCGCGAGAGCATTGGTAGTGGTCGCTTTGATTTTGCAACTGTTGGCTTGGGCATTTGTTGTATACTATTATCCGACATACGCAAAACCTTCGCTGCTTATCGTGCCTGCAATATTCTCTGCAGTTTACGTTCTTTTTCTGCTTCTGTTGCGTTACAGATATGCGCTTCTTGAGAACTATCCGTATCTAGTAAATCTTCCAGCATTCGCATACAGGCTTGGCATCGAAAAGAATCCAGAGCTGAAGGGCAAGATAATAAACAAGGTATTTACTGTTCATGCATTCGCTACTGTGTACATCTCAGTGCTCGACGTTGCACTTACATCAACTGTGCTTCCCTTCACTGGACAAGGCACATACACCGCGTTTATCCTTCCTGCGATTCTCGTCATAGTGGCTGTCTTCGTAATAACGATATTCGCCGTCTACAGAAACATCTACAGAAGCTTCGCCGGTTCGAAGAAGAGATAATCAGACACAATTACCGTACTCCGAAGAATTTTTTCAGTACTGATGTCTGCAGCTTTGGCTTTTCTCCGGAGAAGACATCAGCTATGTAGTCAGACTCGTAAGGTTTACTCCACTTCCAAGGTCTTGGGTGTATCCCTTGAACTCAAGATATTCGCCCAACAAACCGCGGTCTCTCGAGACGCGCATCCGCATGTCTGTTTCGGAATAGAATCCATAGCCTGTAGTGTGCACCATAAGTGACTTCAGCCCGCGCTCTTCTCTCTGTTCACGAGCCTGGGTTGTCTTCTCTTCACTCTGCATCTAATCACCAATAGCCTTCTCTGCATGGTTTATTATTGCTTTTTGTTGACAGAATCAGGCGATGCAGGCAATGTCATTGAATGCATGAAGCTGCTGCCCCATTTCGTCTACAGAGTTGAATACTTCTATCTTCACTTTCTTCTTCTCCGCATTGGCGAGGACGTGCTGGACCTTTTTGTCGCTGAGCACAGAGTCGTTCACCAGAACCTTCTCGGCTTCGTAGTTCGTTATCGCTTCGTCGACTTCAGCAGTTCCAGTTTTCGACTTCCCAATTCCAAGTCCTTCCAGGAATCTTTCCATGAGTTGGAACTCTAGTCGTATTCTCTCCTTTTGAAGAAGTGTCGCGACCTTCTCGCTCCTTATCAATTCGTAGACTCCTGTTCGCTCTGCGTTGCTGACGCTCTCGAAAATAAGCTTCTTCTGCATCTTCTTTATGAATCCAGATTCTTCACCGAACTTCTTGATGTCGTCCTTCGCGAAGCCAGGCCCTGCGATTATAACTGTGTCGACTTTCATCCCGTTCGCCACGTCGAGAATTTCCTGGTAATATTTCTTCTGCTGCTCAACGAAGTCCTTCTGGCTCATTCGCTTGCTGAGCTTGCTGTGTATCTCCGGCCTGAACTCCACTCCGTAGCCCAACAAATAAGCAGGCATGGCCTGGTCGTCGTCTACGACAATTATTCCCAGCCTCGCCTTCTTTGTGTCGGACACAGCATTCTTCACCACATCAACAACGTAATCGTGCCACTCCGACTTCCTTATTTCGAGCACTTCTTCTGGGGCAATGTTGAGCGTGTGGTAGCTTCCCAACTTCACATACTCGAGCGGATGCCCGTCCATTATCTTTCCCATTATCCTTAGCCGCGCAGCGGTCTTGTCGAACTCTGTCTTCTCAACCTTGACTGTGATTCTTACCTCTTTCATCTCTCCCTTGTCGCTGTCGCTAGACTTGAACTTCCTCAGGCTCTCCGACTTGACCAAATCATCAACAAAGATTATCCTTTGGAGGGTAAAAAGGTCATCAATCGTGTCTGGGCGCACCTTCAGCGCGTTCTCAGCCGCGTAGAACTTTATTATCTTCATGTCATTCTAGCTTATTTCAAGGAACAGGCTTAAAAAGCAGTATTGCCAAATGGCAGTGACGATCATGATAGGCATTCTTCTTCAAGCGAGCATAACCTCGATTTTCAATGGATCGTACCAGGTGATATACAACCTGATCCAGAGCTACGGCTACGGCGCGATAGTCGCGCTGATGACGATAGAGGGAACCTCTCTTCCAGTGCCAAGCGAAGTTGTGATTCCGCTTGCAGGGTTTTTCGCAGAAAAGGGCGCGCTCAACATCTTCCTGGCTTTCTTTGCAGTTCTGATCGGCAATACACTCGGAATGGCGATAGACTACGCAATAGGATACTATCTGGGCAAAGACGTAATCTACAAGCACCTCGAATTCTTCCACGTAAAGAAGGAGAGCCTCGACAACTTCGACAAATGGTTCAACAGGAACGGATCTTTCGCTGTGTTCATATCCAGAATGATTCCAGAGGTGAGGTCGATAATGAGCATACCTGCTGGTTTCGCAAAGATGCCGCTCAAGAAATTCTTCTTCTGGTCCATTCTAGGCAGCGCGATATGGGATGCAGTACTGATGGCATTCGGCTACTACGCGCTCTCGACAAGCAACATCGCGATAACGTTCGCAGCGATCGGCCTGTTCGTAGTTGCCCTTTACATAATCTTCAGATACGCCATGAAGAAAATGCGAAAGGGATAAGCTTAATAAATATGCTCTGAGATGGCTTTGCGTGATGTTATGCCACGAAAGACAAAGGCAGTAAGGGCTAGCGACAACTCGTTAAACGACCTGCTGTTCCTCGGATTCCTGTTCCTCGGACTGGGCGCAGGCCTTGCGTTTGGACAGCCGTTCGCAGGACTCCTTATCGGAGCCGGAATAGGTATCGTTACAAGGGGTTTCCACAAATACGGCGGCGATGCGAAGATGATAGCGATTTCGCTGAGAGTTGCATCGTACATAATAGTGCTGTTCGGAGTGTACTTCATATTCCTCGGAATAAGCTTCCTGTACAACATCAACTGGCTGTACCCGACAAACGCGGCATGGCCGCTCGCTCTCATAGGGATTATACTGCTTCTGCTTTTCGCAAAGCGGAAGATGAAATAATTTTATTTTTCTTTTCCTTTCATTTTTGCGCTTCAAGAGGCGCAGCTATTTATAGATTAAGAGCGCCAACCTCTAGCAGTGATGATAGAGGTGAACTCTGAGCTTCGGCTGTGAAGATAAGTAGGCGGGCTGATATTTTTGGACAACCTCAAACGACTAAAGAAGCAGAGCATTCGTGCCACAGATGTAGCTGCGCAATACTGGTGCGAACGCCAGATGGAATACCAGTACATCTACGGAGAACGCATAACAAAGGAGATAAAGAAGGGCAAGGAGATCCACAAGGAAATGGAAGAAGAGACAAACGTTCCCATAGTCCTGCAATCGAAGACTTACGACGACTACATGTACAAAGTCCTGTACACAAGCGTTGTCGCGCTCGAGACCCTTCTAAAGAACAAAAAATCGAGAGAGATCATGCTCTACGGAATGCTCAACGGCTTTCCATTCGTTGGAAAAATGGACATGCTCGAAATAAAAGACGGAGAAACGCTGGTGTGGGAGGACAAAACAAAGGCTAACGACAACCTTCCAAGCGAACCGCAGCTTCTTACGCACAAAATACAGGTCATGCTATACAAGCGCATGCTTGACGAGATAAAAGGCGGAAGGTACACGCTCGAAATGTTCAGGAAGCTGTTCAGAACCCAGGCTCTCAAGATATCTATGGAGTTTGCAAGGCAGCTTGACGCGCTGAAAATCGACATGGCGCTTCAGACAGTCGATTCTGTAGCGGTGAGATATTTCGAACTGATGAATCAACTGCCGAAGATAGGGGAAGACCTACACATAAAGTACATAAACCAGTTCACTGGCAAAGAAATAAAGCTATACAGATTCAAATACGACGCAAAGGAGATAGAAAACACGCTGGATTTCGTCCTCAAGTACTGGAAGGGAGAAAGAGAAGCCATGCCTGTCCCAGAAAGCGAGAAATGGAAGTGCAATTACTGCGTGTTTTTTGGAAAGGAATGCAAGCAATGGTGGCCACAAGCAAAACTGTAATGTGAATTTATGATTTCAAGTGCAGAGCTGAAAAAGAAATACCTCTCTTTTTTCGAAAAGAAGGGTCACAAGCGCATGCCTAGCGCATCGCTGCTTCCAGAGAACGACCCCAGCGTGCTTTTCACAACAGCCGGAATGCATCCGCTTGTCCCTTATCTGCTTGGAGAGCCACACCCTCTCGGAAAAAGGCTATGCAACTTCCAGAAGTGCATCCGCACGCAGGACATAGACGAAGTTGGAGACTCGTGGCACCTTAGCTTCTTCGAAATGCTAGGAAACTGGTCGCTTGGCGATTACTTCAAAGAGGAAGCGATAACCATGAGCTTCGAGTTTCTGACCAAGGAACTCAAGGTACCTCTCGAGAGATTCAGCGTCACATGTTTCGCAGGCGACAAAGACGCGCCCCGCGACGAAGAAACGGCGAGGATCTGGGAAAAGCTCGGAGTGGCGAAAAACAGAATCCACTTTTTGCCGAAGAAAGACAATTGGTGGGGTCCAGCCGGGCAAACCGGCCCGTGCGGTCCAGACACAGAAATGTTTTACCATGCAAAGGACATCCAAGAGAAGAGCACAGAGGAATTCGTGAAGCTTTCAAGCACAGGCCCGTTCTGCGAGGTATGGAACGACGTCCTGATGCAGTACAACAAAAATGAAAATGGAAGGTTCGAGGAGCTGAAACAGAAGAATGTCGACACCGGAATGGGGGTGGAGCGAATGGTCGCTACGCTCAACGGCGCAGACAACGCATATGCGTGCGACACACTGGCGCCGATTCTTGATAAAGTCATTTCAATGTCCTCTTCAGGCACAGCAAAGACGAACAGGGATGCCCGCATAATAACAGACCACATCCGCGCAGCTGTCATGATACTTGGAGACGACAAAGGCGTTGTCCCTAGCAACGTCGATCACGGATACATACTCCGCAGATTCATAAGAAGGAGCATAAGGCACGCAAGAATGATCGGAATAAGCGGCGAATTCTGCACAGAGATCGCAAAGGTGGCGATCGATGTTATGGCGGATTCGTACCCAGAGCTGAGAAGGAATAGTAAGCGCATATTCGAAGAGCTCAAGAAAGAAGAAGAAAAGTTTTCAGTGGCGCTGGAAAACGGGACAAGGCAATTAGAGAAGGAGTTGCAGCTTCTCGAGAAATCACACCAGAAAATATTAGAGGGCAAAAGTGCATTCGATCTGTTCCAGAGCTTCGGCTTCCCGTTGGAAATAACAATGGAGATGTGCAAAGAAAAAGGGTTCGATGTCGACACGATAGGATTCAATGCACTGATGGAAGGGCACCAGGCTCTCTCCCGAAAAGGAGCAGAGCAAAAGTTCAAAGGGGGATTAGCCGACCACAGCGAGGCGTCGACAAAGCTTCACACTGCAACTCATCTTCTCAACCAGGCGCTTAGAGTAGTCGTAGATCCATCAATACACCAGCTCGGGTCAAACATTACTCCGGAAAGGCTGCGATTCGATTTCAACTGGGACCAAAAGCTTACAGATGAGCAGATAAAAAAGATAGAAGAGTGGGTCAACGGCGTGATAAAGGCAGAGGCGGATGTCTCTTTCGAGATAATGCCGTTGGGCGAGGCGAAGAAGATAGGCGCGCAGGGCGTCTTCGAAGAAAGGTACGAATTAGAGGTCAAGGTTTACACCGTTTCAAAGGGCAAGACTGTATACTCTAGAGAAATATGCGGAGGACCTCACGTAAAGAACACAAAAGAGCTCGGCACTTTCAAGATAATCAAGCAAGAGGCAGTCGCGGCAGGAGTGAGAAGGATAAAGGCGATTGTCGAGTGATTTTGTGGCGTTCGATTTCTACAACCTTATCTAGAAAGGATTATTGTTCTATAAATAGAACGATAGTTTTATATATCATACTATCGTATTATACATTATGTTAATCAATGAATGGAGAAGGTTCAAGGGATGGGCCGTACTCGAGTTCTTTTTGTGGGAAGGCGGGAAAATACATCTCAAGGGACTTTCAAGAAAGCTGAAAATAAGCCCCAGTACTGCACAGCACTACTTGGTACTTTACGAAAGCGAAGGATTATTGGAAAAGGAAAAGATCGGTAACCTTTCTATTTATAGATTGATTGATACTCCGTTGACAAATCTGCTAAAACGCTTTTACATAATATCGAGGCTAAAAGAAGGGATTAACAGATTTGTGCAGCAGAACAGAAGCATTATTACAATTGCTTTGTATGGAAGTTCAGCAAGCGGAGAATACGATAAAGATAGCGACATAGACCTTTTAGTGGTCTCGCAAAACAAGGACATAAAGCTCGATGCTATAAAACGCCTAGAAGAAGACCTAAACAGAGAAATCAAAATGGAAATCCTGAGTGTCGGTGAACTTAGGCATCTGGAATTGAAAAAGGACAACTTCTATAAATCAGTCATGGAAAAACACGTAATATTATACGGTGCTGCGCTATGAACATGCAAGAGCTTCTCGAAAAGAACATGGTTAAGAAACAAGCGGTAGACACGAATGAAATAGCCGGGTCAATCGCCTCGGCAAAAAGGTTCATCGATGAAGCAGAAAAGGTCATAAGTATCTCGGTTTTCGATCTGGCATTCACTGCTGCATATTCTTCAATGTTCCACTCGGCGCGTGCATTGCTGTTCAGTGCCGGTTATAAAGAGCGTAGCCATTTTGGACTTATAGTTGCATTAAAGGAGATATACAAGAACAACAAAAGAATCCAAGAATATCTAGCAGTACTGGATAAATACAGACTGACAAGGCATGCGATACAGTACAGCGGAGAGCTTAGCAACGAGTTGGACGCTTTAGCCATAATTAAGGATGCAAAGGCATGGCTGACTATAGTGTCAAAAGAACTGAAGGTGCGCTGATGTTTGACTGGTTTGAGATCATAATCTATCCAATAATCTACATTTTCCCAGCTTACGCAGCGAACGGACTTCCAGTTTTGTTGGGTGGTGGAAAACGTCCGCTAGACTTCAAGAAAACATTTAGGGGAAAGAGGATTCTCGGAGACAACAAGACAATAAAAGGGACGTTCTTCGCGATTGTTGGAGGAATAATCGCGGGAGTCATCGAGAACAATGCGTTTCCAGGATTGCTTCCTGCGTTTGTAGCAATGACATTCGGCGCAGTTTTCGGCGACCTTCTTGGAAGTTTTCTAAAGAGGCAGCTGAACTTCAAGCCCGGCGCGCCATTTCCAGTAATGGACCAAATTGGATTCTACATATTTGCGCTTATATTCGCGTTTCCGTTCGGCAACATGCCAAGCCTGTATGGACTGATTTTCCTGACGGTACTTACCGCAATAATTCACGTAGCCACAAACATCGGAGCCTACAAGCTCAAGCTGAAGAAGGTCCCGTGGTAGCAATCCTTATCTCTTGATTAGAATTGCATCGGCTATGTCCTTGAAGTCAGGATCCCCCGTAAGTACTTTTGCATGCAGGCTTCTTGCCGTGTGAAGAGCGAATGCATCAGCAAGGCTAAAGTTTGATCGCGATCTTTTCATATCCGCATGTAATAGACCTGCATCTTTGGCAAAATTACTATCGCAGTCCACGACTTTCGATGAAGAAAGGATTGCGCTAAGTGCAATGTTTGGATCCTTTCCACTCCTTGCAGCTTTTGATACTATTTCTGCGATGGAAACTACGCTTGTGTATGCGGTGCCTTTTTCTATATACGATTTCACTTTGGCTCCTGCACCGGTGCCGTCAAGATACTCTATCCACGCCCAAGAGTCAACAACATATCTATCTGTGTTCATCCAACTCATCCTCTTTGGTGAATGGCCCTATGCCCTTCAGTGCGCCGAACCAGTTCTTCTTAACCTTTTTAATCCTGATTCTGATCGCCTCGCCCTCGGTTATGCCTTCTTCCTTTGCAACGGTTTTCGGTATGACTACTATCAATGAACCGCCCAGCCTTCTTGCTGTTACTATTGCTTCTTCCATAGTTAACATATGAACTGCAAGATATTTATATTTAACTATTAGTTTAATTTAATTATACTCTAGATATAATAAATAAACCCCGCTCCATTCCTGGCGTTTAAATCGGCTATATTATTTACTAGATTATACATTTATATACTTTAGTATAAGAATCTGGGCTAATTCAAGCTGAAGAGGGCTCCTTGGTAGGCTCTTCAAGCCTTCGCAACTGTCCGATGAAACCTGCATAGTTTTCCTTTTCATTTGTGAACACTATCCCGTCAAAATATTTGCTTATCTGATTCTCAAAATCGAGGAATCTCGGTTTGTAGGAATAAAGAACAACTATTTCATCGCCCTGTTTTACTCCATACTTCTCTGCCAGTTCTTCTGGAACCCTGTTTACTAAGAAATACAGTTCCATTTCTCTTCTTTCTGAATTATATCTGTCAAAGAAGGTGACGTCAGTTCTATCGAAACCTAATGACCTGACGACATCGGTCACCATTGTTTCCGCACCTTTTGCAAGATATTGTCTTTGCACAGATGCGCCGTCAGCCAGGAGCTGAGCTGAAACATAGAGGTAATCTATTGGCCTTATGCTTTTTCTGAACAACGATAGCATTTCATCTCTGTCAAAATTGGAATACGTTGCTCCCAAGAGATATAACGTGGGCTTTTCTCTCGATACGCCTGCAACAACTTGATCCAATTCTGTAACAAAGTTGCGCTTTATTCGATCTACGCTACATCCGTTAGGTGCAGGTCCGTATCTGGCAGCGTACGCGGTTTTGGTTGCTTCATTAAGCATTATGTCGCTTATGTCAACCGGGCAATAACTGGAAATCCTGTCTCTCAACTTGGCGGATTCCATGATCATAAAAGTATGTTTTCCATCGCCGCAGCCAAGATCAGCCAGTGTGAACGATTCAGGTAGCGATCTTCTGATCGCTTCTCCATTCTGCAATACTGCCTCGATTTCTGTTGCATGCATCGGCATATAATCTTTATCTTGCGCTATATTGTTGTAACTGTCTGCGCTCCCTGGGTGTTTATACCAAGTATCGGATAATGCAAGGCGCCAAACTTTCTTCCCTTCTTGGTGTTCCTGCTGGCTAGAAGTATGCAAAAGCTGCAAAAGCTCTTGCCTTATCTCTCTAGTTGCAACTGTGGAGCGTACCATACAATCACATTATCTGTTTTTGTGGTGGTCGTAATACCACGCCAAGCCGATGACTACTGTAAAGATTAGCGCCATAGTCGACGCGAATCCGATAGCATCTTGTATCCACCAGCTCTGCGATGCCTGGACTCCGACATTCACTGCACCGTTAGCTGCTTGGCTCAACACTATAAACTTCATTGGGTCATTGCACATGCCGCTGCCGCCACCGCCGCTAATCAACTCCAAGAAACTCTGCCCTGGACTGACGTTAAGGAACTGCGATGACGATCCATCAGTTATGGCTAGATTGAACTGGTTGCCGAACAGGCCAAGGTTATCGACATTGCAGCTATGCCCTACTGCCACGGTCTGGCCTTTAGCTATTGTGTAAGTTGAAGTCGGACCCCACTGCTGCACGGCCAACGGACCAAATAATGAATCCCACATGCCGTAAACTTCAGATGCTATTATGCCAAACCATATCGCAGTTCCTGCACAAAATTCTTTTGTCGCTGCCCTGATAGATCTCAATCCGCGCTTTCTTGTCGGTACTTCAGCAGATTCTGTCGACGTGCTCTCCTTCCTGGCAAGCGTTCTTGGCTGTGCAGGTTCTGCGCAAATCGCAGTTTCATGCGACTGGGTTTGTGTTGCTGGTTTTGTTGTTGTCATTTTCTCGCCTCATCATGTGATGTTACTGTGCTCTCTTTCCTTTCCAGTGCCTGTGGTTCATTCGGTTGCGTCCTTCTTTTAACGATGAAAAGTACAACGGGAGCCCTCCGTGTCGAAAGCTTATTACAAATGTGTGGATTTCTGAAATCGTGATCGGGGTGGTTTGCCAAAATCGACGTTATGACGCCGTATTTGTCACGATGTTCCGGGCTCTCTTCATCCAACGTGTACCCGCCGTATGCAAATTCTCCAGGTCTTAACAGGGAGCCCGTTCCGCACATGTCTACATCCTGCAATCTGTGCATGTCGGTGTACGTGAGAAATTCGCCATTTCTGGCTTTGATTATCTCTATTGTCTGCTTCAGGTTTGGTCCCTTTTCGTTGTAAGTTTCCTCGGGAAGCCTCAAAACTGCGTACGTATCTCCTCCTATTATGTGAGTGGAGCGCGCCATTCTTACCTCGGAAGGTTCTGTTGTTTGCAGTTTTGTTTTTACCATTTTCTCGCCTTTTGTTTCATCAACCTCCTATACGTGCTACTTCATCGACTTCTTTTCTCAAAGTCTCCTCAATCTCGAGGCGTTCGCTTCCTTGCCTTACGATCCGCCTCAAAGATTCGAGCCATTCGCGTTTTACTATAGTATCCATCTCAAGGCCTGGCGTTAGCGTCAGGAATCGTATCTTCTGTGACAGATCTACTACCTCTTGGGTTAGTCTATTGTCAAGTTGCTTCGCCTTCTCCTCCATCGGCTTTATCTTCCTGCCCACGTTCATTGAAAATTCACTCATGTCCTCGCCTTTTCATTCACAATAACTATCGCGCTTTTCCTAATATTTAAAGCTTGCGTTTTTTTAATAACAAGTAATAAATACTTCGGACTTTTTACAAAGGAGAATCAAGGGCTGACGAAAACCAAAAATGCAGCTAATTCTGCGGCTGTGCGAGGACAAGAGCGTACTTGTTGTCCCTAGAAGTAGTGAACATCTCCAGCCTGAAGCCAGCCTGCTCGAAAAGGCCTGTCAGCCTTTCTGTGGTGAACCTGACGCTTCTGAATGTGAGTATTGATTGGTCTTTTTCGAGCACAAAATCCCTTCCGGCGAGCTTTATTTTGATGTCTCGATCCGGGATCATATGGCCTTCTATCTGCGATTCCTTTTTGTTGAACGATGTCCTGTAAGCGAAGTATGCTCTTCTTGCTCCCAAATACTCGAATGGCGTCATTAATATGTCGAAAATGTCTCTTGTGTTGTAGAATTCTTTCATGATCGTGCCGACGTCAGACTCCTTCAACAGCTCTGCTCCCAACAGAAAATAATCGTCCTGCTGCATCGACTCCCTGAAGTGCACAAGGTTCTGCCGCATGTCCGGCATGTTGCACAATGTTGCTCCCAAAAACAGGTAAAGGTCTCCCATGTTTGTTCTTCTTAGTCCCTTTGTTATGTGAGCAAAGTTTCCCATGTCGAGGTCCCATTTGTTCCTGTCGCCGATCACTCCGAATCCCTCTTTTATGTTCTTTGACGACGCAGCAAGCATCTCCATGCTTATGTCTATCGGATTGTATTTCAGCTGCGCCTTCGGTTTGTTCTCCTTCAGATACTGGAAAATCGGGTACACTGGGCCTCCGTCTCCCACACCGAAGTCAATTATGTTGTAGTTTTTGTATCCGTACTCGGACAGCGAATCGAAAATGCTGCTCACTTTCTGCGTAATTAGGATTCGCTCGAGCATGTGGATGCCCTTTGCAGCTGGCTCGTTGAGCGCCCTGTTCGCATAATTGACCCACCTCTCTGATCCGATTCCGAAATACATGTATTTCGTCGGCATTTCGCTCCTGTTCTTCAGCCACCAAAGCATATCCTGCTGTTCTTCCTTTGAGTAAATAGGATTCTTCACTGGCATCGGCTCACTTGCTTCTTCCCAAATCTCTTTCTATCACATCTACCATGTCCTGAAACGCCTTCGTGTGCCTGTCCCTCGGATATTTCATTCGCACCTCTCTCATTTTCTTGACGTGCGAAGGCTGATCCGACAAGACTACAATTTTGTCAGACAGCTCGACAGCCTCTTCAACATTGTGCGTTACCATTATCACGCTGTCGACGGCGATCTTCTTGCTCCTGAGCATCCGCTCCACATCTTTTCTTAACGTCTCTGCAGTCAGCTCGTCGAGCGCGCTGAACGGTTCATCCATAAGGATTACTCTAGGGTTCGATGCGACCGCTCTGGCTATTCCAACCCTCTGGCGCATTCCTCCGCTCAGTGTGTTCGGATAAGCGTCGTCAAATTCCTTCAGTCCGAACTGCTGGAGCAGCTTCGCAGCCCTCTTCTCCTTTTCGCTGTCGTCCAATCTGCTTCTCGACAAACCGAGCTTCACGTTTTCCAGATTGGTCAGCCACGGCAGCAACGCAAAGTCCTGGAACACGAACCCAATCTCTGATATCGGCTCTGTTATTTCTCTTCCTTTGTACAACACTTTTCCTTCGTCAGCCTTTATGAGTCCTGACATTATTCTCAGAAGAGTGCTTTTTCCACATCCGGACGGCCCGATAACAGAAACGAATTCCTCTTCGTTCGCTGCGAACGATATGTCGCCGATAACCTTCGCTGAACTTTTCGAATCGTAAGAGAACGATACCTCTTCAACATTGATTATCGGCTTTGCCATTTTCTCACTTGTAGACTTCTGACACCCTTCTGTAGAGTTTTTTCCACACGAACGTGTTAATCAGTATTATCATAATAGTTAAATTAATTAGCGCAATCGCCATCAGCGTAAGGTTTCCCGACGCCAGCGATGTGTCGAGGAGTTTTCCTATCCCTGTTCCTACTGTGCTGAGGACTGCCCCGTTCCCCACTCCTGTAGTCGTGAAATACTCCGCTACTATGCTTGCGTTCCACTCGGCTGCAATCGCTGTTATCCCTCCTGTTATTATTCCAGGCAGCACAGACTTCACGTAGATGTTCTTCCACGCATTCATGCCCTTCACGCTGAACAGCCCCTTCACCTCGAAGATTTCTTCCGGGATTGACCTGGCGTCTGCCATCACGCTAAATACTACATACCATATTCCACTCAGGAAAAACACGAGCACTGCTACTATCTCTCCACTATGCGGAAATCCGACCACAGCCAGCGCGATTATCGGGAGAACGATCGTCGCAGGTATTGATGCAAGTATCTGGAACAGCGACATGAACTGCGCCGCATTTCTCTTCGCTATGAAAATCAGATATACGCACAATGGCACAGACACCAGCAGTATGACGGCGAAAACCAGCCAGATTCTCGCGAATGAGTATATCAGCGAGATGAACGCCAATCCTTCATAATTGAGATAAGTTGGGCTGAATGCCCCTAGCAGATACAGCAGAATTACGACTACAACTCCTGCTATTGTGTACTTGTACCATTTGTGGCTCTTCAGCGGATGCAGCTCCTGCGCCGCTGTTTTTGCCGACTGCATCGGCTTCCTTTCATGCCTTCTCTGCCTTGGCATTGCAATCCTTTCCAGTTCTCTGAAAAGCCTGAACCTGTGCATAATTCCGGCGTGCAGCCTGTGCCTCTGTTTTATTATTATGCCCCTCTTCTCGACGTGTAGCTCTATCGACCTGAAGAAAAGGTAGCGAGTCGCGACTATAAACACTACAAAGACAGCGAACCCGATTATGTACGATGTGTAATTTCCAGAAGTGGCCAGCTGAGTCAGCGCCACGCCTATGCCGTATGTCACAGAGTAATTTGAGTTTCCTGTCGAGAATATCTCGCTTGTCACAAGGTAGAAAAGTCCGATCGCCCACGACAGCTCTGACTGCTCTACCAATCTAGGAATCGCTGCCGGGATGTAGAGCTTACTCAATCGTTTCAGCAAACCAATTTTGTAGAGCGACGCCACTTCTCCGTATTCTGTCGGCAGAGTCTTGACCGCTTCATACACTCCGAATATCATGTTCCACAGCATGCTTGTTACTATCAGGAAGATTACTGCAGCGTCTACTCCCATCCATCCAGGAAGCACTCCCACCACTACGAAAATGACAAACGGGAAGAATGCCAAGATTGGCAGAGTCTGGAATATGTCGACGATAGGCAGAATCACCCTCTCCGCCTTTTCCGACCTCGCAGCAAGTATTCCGATCAAAATGCTGATGACGACGGATAGCGCCAGCGCAACGAACATCCTGAGCCACGACGCGCTTGTGTCGAGGACAAGTATGCCGATAAGCTGCAGCAATGACATGCTATAAGATGAAAAGTCAAGGTTTTATACCTTGGTGCGACGCATCAATGATAAATGAAGTGTATTATCTTTGTGTCCTGGTTCTGGTATACTAGGGTTGCGCTTACATTCCTGTCGCCGTAGTTGCAGCTCTGGTAGTTGCACTCGAAAAGCCACTTGAACATGTTTGTGGCCGGAAGCTTCGGGCCTAGCAAAGTGCCGCCGACTATCTGCGTGCCGTTGAATACCACCATCAAAGTGTAGTTTATCGCCTGTGTGGTGTTCGGCGTGTTGATCAGAGTGTATCCGCCAGTTGTCCCATTTATGAATATGATGTGCTGCATCAGCACAAACCTGTTTTGCCCCTGCAGTCCAAGATAAGCCGCTATCCTTCTTGTGTTGTTCGGCTGCGGCTGGACGACAAGCTGCACCGCGTATTGAGGGTCTGCGAACTGGTATACCTGGTTTGTCGCATTGCCGCTTTCTGTTATCGACGGAAGGACATCGAATCCATAAGCTGTGAGGTTCTGGGTTATGTTTCCCTCTATTGCAATGCCTGCAAGCTCGTCAAGCCAGAACGATCTGACGACAAGATAGTCTGGCTTGTAAGCTGTGTTGATCAGATAACCGGAATCTGTGCTCTGGTTGAATACATACCTGGCGAACGGAGGAATCCTTGTCGCATTCTCGCCTCCTACGCTGTCCATGAAGCTCTGCCTGTTCGCCCACGCCTCGACAACAGAGCCGTCTGGCCATAGTGTAAGCACCTTTGCGTTGGTCGCAGTGTTGTTGCTCATCCACGACATCGCGCTTAGGAATAATGGATTTATTCCGTCGGCCTGCGCGCTGGTGAAGCTCTGCGCCGACGTCATGGTTATCTGCAGCACAAGCAATGCGATCGCAAAAGCAGCGTATATCGCAGACACCGGCACTCTTGTTGCGCCTAGGTTTATGGTGTATTGGTGCAGCATGCGCCCGAACGAGTATATTGCATAGGCTGAAAATATAGCCAGCGGAATTGCAAGCATCGCGTTGTATCTGATTGCTGTGCTCTGGAGATACGCTGTGGCTAGCAGGAAGCCGAAGCATGCTATGAAAGCTATGTTGAAGTTGAATGTAAAGAATCCTTTCTTGTGATGGCTCTGGTTGCCTGCGTGGTGTGCCAGAAGCAGGAATCCGATGACACCTATAGGTGCAAGCAAGAGCTCAAGGCCAAAGCTTGCCCAGATGAAATCCCACGTCGGAGCCTGCAGCTCCTGAGTTGTGTTTGCTATGTTTGCAGAGCCTCCTTGGATAGATGCTGCTGTGTAAAGTCCTGGTATTGAGAAATACGACAGGGCAATAAGCCCAACTACGGTTCCACCGACGGCAAGAAGTACAGTCCTTCTCTCCCATCCTGCGAACATCTTCTTCATAGGCTCGTTTGTAAGTATATAATACATTATGGCAAGGCCAAGTGCCATTGGCACAAGCACGACAAGGTAGCTCCAACCTGTAAGTATCCCTGTTCCAGTCCAGCCAAGCAGCTTATAAAGGTCCTGGAGCTGCCAGCCAAGCACTCCGCCGCCAAGCGCAATCGCCGAATTCTTTATGACGTCGAGCTTTCCAGATACGAAGCCGTAAAGCGGAGCAAGCATTACTGCAAATGTGTAAACTCCAAGCGCAAGAGATCCTCCGTTCCAGAATAGGCAAGCCGATCCTGCCACGAAGCCTCCTGCTATAATATATGTAAGCTTTTTCTTCATGTCGCTTGCCTCGAATCCCTTTAACAGGAATATTAGTGCAAGAAGTACGAATATCATGACGAATGTATCTCCTCTGTAGACTGTGCCTGCTGTTCTTGCTATGTTACCGCTGCTGCATGCCACGAAGAACATTGCCAAAAGGCCGAGCACTCTGCTCTTAGACATGTGCTGCACCAACACATAACAAAGCAGAGCGGTTCCTATGCCTGCCACGATCGCCATGTATCTCATGACGTCGAGAGGGCTCATCCCGAAGAACTGCAGTATAATATATGGGATTATCGTGAAGTACAGCAAGCCAGGAGTCTCTCCCAATATGTTGTGGTATGGATAGCCGGACAACTGGACAGGATTGTTGAACACAAAGCCGCTCGCTATCGCCTGCTTTATTGCAGTATAATAGAAGAACCCGTCAGGCTCGAAAAGCCCTTGATACTGCAGAAGGCCAGTCCTCATCCAGATCAGGAGTATTATAATTACAACTCCAAGCGCCAAGGCTAGGTATTTGTTGTTGATGCTCAGCCAATCATACTTGCCAGACAAAGAAACCCAACCTCTACCGAAACTTAGACTAATGTTCTGGGAAGGTATAAAGAGCTTGCCTTCAGAATAGTTATTGCCTAAGCAGTATCAAGGCAACCACTACGCCAAAAGACGTGGTGTCCACCTTTGGGCTGTGGACTTGGCAAACAGCGCCAATCCACGAAGGGCTCAATCGTGTTTGTTCTCGAGAGGGCTTGGCTAAAAGAGAAATGATATACTGCAATAGACGAAGTATAAAATGTCTTTTATAAAAAAAACATTAATGATAGGGTATGTATTTAAATAC
>DAIDAC010000008.1 GCA_027310825.1 Candidatus Micrarchaeaceae archaeon | reverse complement strand
TCAATAATGGTAGCTCCACCATCTCTAACGTAGATTGGAAGTGCTAATCTGGCGCCGAGTTGATGGGCTATTATTCAATTGGTAAATTCCCATCTTTACTTTTTATAACGTCTTTCATGTCATCCCAGATATCAGGATGCTTCTTCTCGACCACCTTTAAGAAGGCCATAAATGTCTTAGACCAGTCATCCACTTCCTTAACCTTTTCCTCAGATAGCATCTTTCCTATCAGTTCTTTCTCATCTAATGGCGTTTTGCACCTCTGGCATATCTTATAGAAGTAAGGGTTTGTTTCACTACATTTTGAACATATCCTATCCTTCTCTCCCTGATTGTTGCTATTTGTCTTGATTCCATACATCTTTTCTAAGAGACTGTTTTCAACATCTGTATTGCTCAGGTTAACATACGTTTTTACCATCTTAGAATCATCTGACCACCCTGCAAGCCTCCTCAGATTGCTCTCCCCCAGGCCACGCTTAGCCATTTCGGTGAATCTCTGATGTCTAAGAAGATGCCAATGGACACGCTTTTTAAGGCCTATCTTCTTAGCAAGCCGCCTTAGCCTTGTCCTCATTACCTCATAGCTCACTGGCAGTATATCCTCTCCTTGCTTGAAATACCATAGATTAGCCTCTGGCCTATCTTTAAGTGGATGATTCCCTATGAATTGTCTCAGGCCATTAGCACACCACACTACAGGCACTATCCTCTGGCCTGTCTTTCCTTTCAAGAAGAGCCTGGCGCCATAGCTATTGAATTCTATGCTATGTATCTTTAGAGTCAATATCTCTCCTATTCTCGCCCCAGATTCATAGACAAGGTTCAGGAATAGCTTTGTCTGCTCATCACTACTCCCATTAAGCATCCTCTCAAGCTCATCAGAGCTTAGGAGATACTCTGGCATTATCGAGTTCTTTGGGGTCTTACGCTTGATTTTCACATCCAAGTCAAGTTTATACTTCCCGTTTAGCCACTTGACAAAGTTGCTTAGGATACCCACATACGTGTATTTAGTCCAGTCTTTCCACTCGCTATTGTTGTTAATCCATATGACAATCTCGTCTATGCGGTCTTCAGATAGCGTACTTAAATCGTAGGTGTAGTTATCCAGTAAGTGCCATAAGAAGTCCACTATCCTGTTAAGCCTATGGCATTTCACATCCTCGGCTTTCTTGGACTGGATGTACTCAAGGACAAGCCTTCTGCTCACTTCGTTAAAGGCTACATTGCCTTTGAGCCTACCCAGCTTACTGTTGAAGTTCGCATCCCACTTATCCATGAATGGATATACGTTAAAGTTCTTCTTAAGAACGACGTCGGGATTTGGACGGAAAAGAAGCCGCCCTGGCCGGGATTCGAACCCGGGTCGCAAGCGTGACAGGCTCGCATCCTAGACCACTAGACTACCAAGGCGTGTAGTAGAAATGTGTGTCACGTATGTAGATTAACTATACGCTCGTCCTGATTTATATAGTTATTTGTTTCCCGTTATTTGCTGATGGATTGCCTTTAGCTCCTCGTCTGTTGCTCTCGGTCCTGCCAGCGAAGTCACATAGCCTGGATAACTGTCGAACTTTACCTTTTCCGGAGCTATCGTCTCAACAAAAGTCTTTCCGTATCCTATCGCAGGATACAGCTTAGCGTGAAGGTGGTTTACTGCAGTTCCTTCGAATACAAGATGGACTCTGTTTACCTTCAGTCTTTTCTCCAAGAACTTTGCAACCTTTCTTGTCGCCTTGAGGAAGCTGGCGTATTCCGGAACGCTCATTGCAAACACATTGCTATCCACATGCGCCTTTGGTATCACAAGGGTTTGCCCTTTTATGTTGGGGAATATGTCTAGGAACGCCATGTAGTTTTCGTCTTCCCAGACCTTGTAGCAGGGCAAAGCACCATTCACAATCTTGCAAAAGACACAATTCTCCTCCATGTTATCACAAATCCCGTCGGGGCGAGTCGAACGCCCAACCTATCGCTTTCAGCACGCGTGGCGCTGGACCCTTACAAACTACAGGCGATCGCTCTACCATTGAGCTACGACGGGGCATACAAGATTTACCCCAGAATATTAATATATGTTCTCTCTGAGCAAAAGACTATATATCAAATTAGGCGTTAAATATAGGTGACTAGAGGCGCAAGCCTGGGTAGATGGAGTGGCTGCTAGCGATGCTTCCAAGATAAAAGCGAAGCCTGGCAGCGTGAGCGAAGAAGTGATCAGGAAGAGCCACAGGCACGGGCCAATGGGCGCCTACAACATAAAGGACCAGATCAACAAAGTCACGTCGAACCCGGACCTTCTCGACGCTATACTGATAACGCTCGTTTTCGTTTTCTCTTCTACCACATTCCAGTTCTATCCATTGCCATTGATAGCAGTCATTGCAGTTGTGCTATTCTTTATCACGCTCAAGCATTCATTCCTCGGGCTTCTGTCGCTGCTTGTCGCCATATTCCCAATATTTGCATACCAGACTCCAGTGTTGGCATGGGCGTTCCTGCTTGTCGCAGCCGCTGTGCTGATCTACGGCTACATGCATTACAGAATTATGATTTTCGCGCTCCTTCTCACAACGCTCGCGTTCTCTCCGGCAGGCTACCTTTTGGAGATACCTGCATTCATACTTGCAGTGCTTACTATAGGCAACAAACGCGCTTTGCTGTTTTTGCTTCTAAGCATAATGCTGATAGTTCCGCTTTCAGCAGTCACAGGGCTTCAGAACAGCGGCTACATACTCTACAGTGCATCGGTCTCCCACAGCGCCATAGCTGCAAGCCCGCTTGTCCCGTTAGACACTGCAGCCAAGGCAGGCTTCACAATCACCAACCTCGGCTCAGGCTTAGCCACAACTTTCGAGAACTTCTTCAGCAACGCTGTAGTCAGCCAGATAAACAGCTCGCTGTCTCTGATAGCACAGACGTGGGCGATAAGCCCGGCCGGGTACATTATACAATTCATAATCCTCGGCACTATAATATTTGCAATGGATTGGTATGCAAGCCTAAGCAGGTCGAAGTACAAAGGATCGATAGCAGGAATGTTCGGCATAGTCTATCCGCTCACATACATTTTGTTCTCCAGCAGCTACGGATTTGATCCGATAAGCCCTGTGCTTCCGCTCATAAGCTTCGTGATTGCACCGGCAACGCTCTATGTGTTCGAAAGCCAGGGAATAAGCCTTGTCAAGGTTCTCGACGTCAGGAAGCAGGACATAAGAATGAAATTCGGAGAGGCTTTCGAAGACCTGGCAGGAGGCACAACAACAGAGCGTTTCGAAGACATAGGCAACTACGAGGATACGAAGAAAGAACTCCGCGAAGCAATAATCGCGCCGATCGAGGAGCGCGCAATCGCAACCGCTTACAACATCGCACCTACAAAAGGAATCCTTCTGTTCGGCCCTCCTGGAACCGGAAAGACAATGATGATGCGTGCGCTAGCCAACGAAATACGCGCTGGCTTCTACTACGTTAAGGCAAGCAACCTTGTCTCTGCTTTTCCGGGAGAGACAGAGAAGCAGCTAGCTAACATATTCTCAATCGCAAAGAAAAACGCCCCGTGCGTGCTCTTCTTTGACGAAATAGATGCGCTCGCCACCAGCAGGGACGCGACCGGCGTCGACGACACACACAAGCATGCACTCACGCAGCTGCTCACCGAGATGGACGGATTCCAGAAGATAAACAACGTCATAATAGTCGGCGCAACGAACAGACCGGACATACTGGACAACGCAATACTGCGTCCAGGAAGATTCGACAGATTGATCTACATGCCGGTGCCGACGAGCGAAGGGCGTGCAAGAATATTCAAGATCTATCTTGGCAAACTCCCGATTTCAAACAACGTGAAGATAAAGGAGCTGGCGGAAAAGACAGAGCGATACACTGGCGCAGACATAAAAGCTCTTTGCGAGAGCGTGGCGCAGATGGTTGCGCAAGACGCTGCAACAGAGCACAAGATCCTTGAGATAACGCACGAGGACATACTTGGTGTCATAAAGGCGACAAAGCCGTCGACAACGTTGAGCCAGATCGACGACTACAAGCGATTCAAGATGGACTTCGAGCGAAGCTCCCACAAGACCATAGAGGAAGTAGAGCCTGACGCAGTGTCGATGGAAGACGTCATCGGTCTTGAGCCGGCGAAGAAGGCGATAAGGGAAGCGATCGAGATACCGCTCCTTCACCCGGAGATGATAAAGAAATACAGCATCAAGACAGTCAATGGAGTCCTTCTGTTCGGCCCTCCTGGAAACGGAAAGACCTTGCTGATGAAAGCTGTGCAGAACAGCATGAAGGGCATAGCAATGCTCAGCATAACGGGTTCAGACCTTTCGGAGCAGGGGCTGGAGCGCGCGACTGCAACTATCAAGGACATATTCGAGAGAGCAAGGGAGAACGCGCCCTCTGTGATTTTCATAGATGAAATTGACGCTCTTCTTCCAAAGCGTCAGGGCGCAAGCGAGCTCAGCGTTTCGATAACAACCGAAGTGCTAAAGGAAATAGACGGAATCAACAAAATGGAGAACGTGGTGGTGATCGGCGCAACAAACCTGCCACAGAACGTAGACACTGCAGTGCTTCGTCCAGGAAGATTCGACAGGCTTCTTTTCATAAAGCCGCCGTCAGCAGCTGCGAGAACGTCGATGTTCAACAAATTCCTGACTGGCGCGCCGTCTGACACTATCGACTACTCAAAGCTCGGCTCTGCGACAAAGGGCTACACCGGCGCAGATATAGCAGAGATATGCAGGAAGGCGAAGACAGCAGCCATGCAGCAGGAGATCGAGACCGGCTCAGAAGGAAGAGTAACGACAGAAGTTATCGAAAACATCATAAAGGACACAAAGCCTTCTGCATCGGATTCTGTGCTTGCGGAGTTCCAAGGATTCCTGGACAAATACGGCCAGAGATGATCAGAGCTTCAGCACTCTGGAATACTCGTTCGCGACTATTTCAATCAGGCCGTTTTTCGACCGTACGCTGCAAAATTCTATCCTCACTGTGTCATTCGGAACCATCTTAGAAGCTATGTTGGCAGACGATTCCCAGAGGATCAAAGAAACAGGAGAATCAGCGTCGCGGATTGTACAGTTCACAACTGCGACTGTTCCGTTTCCGCTCAGCTTGCTGACTTGCTTCAGTATCCCGACTTCGGCCAGCTTTCCGGAGATGTCGACGTTTTTCATTCCTTCTCGCAGTTCCTGCAAAGGAACAGTCTTGGCTTTCGCCTGCGTTGTCATCATCAACGAAGTGTCTGGTCTGCTCTCCAAATCCATGGTTGCAGGATCTAGCACAACATTTCTTATCAGCACCTTGTCGCCACGGCACACCTTTTCCGTGTCTATCTGCTCAGCGATTTTCCCATGAAGGATTATTCTTATCGTTGCGCCTTCGCGGCCGATGACTATGTCCCGCCTTATGCCTTTCCCGCGATCGCCAGAATTGAAAACCCTGTATACCGTGTCCTCGACGTTTACAGTGTATGCATCTTCGCTTCTGTTAAGGCTCATCCCGACCTTTCGCTTCATCCCGGCAAATTGTATGATCCCGGCAGCGTCTGTTGTGTCGTTGCGCCTTGCAGAATCAGCCTTGATCTCGCTTTCCGAATCAGGAGAGCTGGCCATCGATTCTGCCATGCTCCTAGTTATCATTCCTGAATAGCGGTCGATAATCTCTTCTGCGTTCTGCATGAATGCTATTGGTTTTTAGCTAATAAAAAGATTGTCCCCAAGCTAAGAACCAAAAAGCCAAGCTCATGGTGCAGTATAATTACCTTCCCATGCAGCGGTGTACTGTATGCCGTTTGTCGAGTAAAGACCGCCTTCTGCGTTATATGGCATCAAATTATAACCGTACCCGCTATAGTCGTTTAGATTTCCATTGAGTGGGTACCAGGCAATTAGGTGGTTGAGGTCAGAAGGAGCTCCACCTATCCCGCTCAGATATATTGCATTTATGTCTCCTGACGTGAGCGTGGCGTTATAAATCTGAAGGTTTGCCATCAAGCCATCGCTCTCGGTTGCGCATTTATCATAAGCGACTCCGACTTTGCACGAACCCATGTTTATTCCCATCCCTATCCCAGAATTTAAGAAACTTGTTCCGCCCGAAGTTTCGGTGTCTGAAGCTCCATTCAAATGGTAAACTATTGTAGAGGTGCCAGAACCTATGGAATTGACAGTTGCGGCAACAAATACCCATTGGGTCGAAGGAACAGTTTGGGAAGAAGCGCCAGTAAAAGTACAAGCCAGAGAGCCTGGGAGGCAGCTGAACGATATTCCGTTTGCACCAGGATACGCAGCAAAATATCCAGTATCGCTCCCTCCTGACCCGATTAAAATTTCTCCATAATTAAGATCCGGTATATCGGTCCACATCGTAATGGTGAAATTCTGTGTAGTTTCGGGACTGGTCGATAAGGCATTGGATAGCACTGCACCGCTATACAGCGGGATGCTTGCTACATACTCCGGCAGTTCTCCAAAGCACGTGCCTTGAAGGCTTGCTATGCTGCCGACAGGCCTCACAACCCGGCATGATCCTGGTGTCGCTTTCGGTCCAGAGTTCGCGCCTCCGAATACTCCTAGCTGCCATAACGCCGCTATGGCCACGGCGATTATGATTATCATCCAAGAGTAGGTAACCAGATATTCAAGCGCTGACGCCTGCTTCATGCTTCGGGCTTTTTGCATGAAATTGTTTACAAAGGCAGCTATAAAAAGATGCGCCAAGTAAAAAGTGGGCCCGGGGAGAATCGAACTCCCGTCGCAAGCGTGTAAGGCTAGCGTCCTACCATTGAACGACGGGCCCAAAATAAGCTTACACTAGTTCCTGGCGTTTTTGCGACAGAAATTATTCAACCTATTGAGCGCATACTCTAATATCTCTTTCGGTGCTAGGCCGACAAGCCTAAGGTGAGATGGCTCGCCGAAGGCCGACCCCCAGACTATCTGCACACCTGTTTTCCTGAGAAGCGTGTCGACAAACTGCATGTCGCTCTTGAAGCCAAGCAGCTTCAGGTCGATCTTCGGGAATATGTAGTAAGCGCCGTTCGGTCTGACAACTTGGAGGTAGGGATTCTCCTCAAGAAGGTCAACCGCATAGTTCATTCTTTTCTCTATCTCCTTTACATAGCTCTTTACCCACCTGTTGTGCTCTTTCACGTTGTTTATCGCTTCTACTGCAGCCCATTGCGACGGAGTGTTCAGAGATATCCTGACACGGGCGTAGTCGACCATCTTCTTCTTCAGCTCCAGCGACCTTTTGTCGTCTTCTGGAACTATCATGTAGCCAAGCCGAAAGCCCGTAGCGTCGTAATCTTTTGCAAGTCCGTTGAGGATAGCGTGTGGCATTCCCTCGGCTAGTTCTGAAACGCTTGTGAATCTGGCGCCGTTGTAAACTATCTCATCATATATTTCGTCGCTTATCAGAAAGAGTCCGTATTCGTTGGCAAGATCTACTATCTCCTCCAGGACTTTTCGCCTAAGGACGGTTCCGGTAGGATTGTTCGGATTTGTCATCAGCATATATTTCACTTTCTTCAAGCGGTTTGACTTCTTGAGATAACTCAGCGAATGCCTAAGTTCATCGATGTGCACGTTCCAGCCGTCGCTTTCATTGTACCTTTCAAGAACAACATTACCGTCATTCAATCTCAGATGCGACATATACGGCGGATAATACGGCTTGAAAAGGATTGCACTATCGCCGCTGCTCACCATTGCGCTGTTCATGAACTCGAGTGCCTCCGACACACCGGCTGTGCAGATTATGTCCTCTCTTTTCAGATTGAGTCCATGCATGCGCTTGTATCTTCCTGCTATCGCGACAGCGAGTTCGTTCAGCCCTTCTGCCTTCGAGTAGCCGGTCTTTCCGTCGTCCAACGCCTTTTTGTAAGAATCGACTATGTATTTCGGAGTAGGAAGGTACTTTGCAGGATCACCTCTATTGAGGCTAACCACTTTTCTGCCCTCTTTGACAAGCTCTTCAGCGACTATGTCTTCTACTTCTATGGCGTTCTGGGCGTGCTTACTGCGCTCGGAGAGGAATGTCATAAGTGTAAAACACTCAAAAACATTAAAAGTGCTTCTATCGTGTAGTTAAGTATAAATATGTATAGTAAAGTAAATAATAATTGGTGCGTGAATGCTGGAGAACGTCACAAAATACAGCTCAACTGCAGGGCCAAGGCTCACAAAGGAGCTAAAGCTTAAGATATTTGCTACTGTAGTCGTCCTTGCTGTTCTGTACGTGGTGGTTTTCTGAACGAAATGCAGTTCTTCGAAGTAAAGTCGGTTCCAGATCTGGAGTTTGACAAAACGGTCCTGTTCGATTCTATAGGCGACAACCCGATTTTAATCGTATACGACATAGAAAAGGTGCGCACATACATCGGAGTTGGCAAAAACAGCACCGAATATGTCAGTTCGTTGGGGCTTTCCGTGCCTGGGCTTTCACTTTCTAATCCATTCGGCATAAACATCGACAAGGGGCAGACTATACTGTCCTTCTACAGAAAGGCAGATACTGTCAACGGAACGCTGTTCACTGATCTTTTTGACATAAGCGCCCAGAAAGGCATGCTGATCATCGCTTTTATCCCTATGGAAAAGGGCGAAATCGAGAAATCGAAGCTGCAGATAGAGCAGATACTAAGCAAAAGGCACACAGCACAGACGATTTCCACTCCTGCAGACATTTTGGGCAAGCGATTCAACACAACTTTCCACAGCGAGAGCTTCTCCAACTCCGAAGAGGCGATGATGCTAGAGGAAGTGCTAGAATCGATAAACAGGTCAATACTGCGGAATGGGGTGTGCTACAAGATGTTCTTCGCGACGTCGAGCCAAGATGTAAAGAATTACCTCAAATCAAGATTTCTTGTTCTCTCAAGCCAGGAAATTAAGGTAAAGTCTACAGAAGATTTGCTTTCAAGCATGGCAAAGAGCAAAGCATTTCCTATCGGAGTTGATATTGCGGGGCGTTTCCTGCAGTTCAGAGGAGTTTATTCGCTGGGATATGTGCTCCCAACGCTGTTTCCGAGCCAAAACGGAGAACTATCGATTGGTACTTACATGAAAGGAGCCGTCTCGGACACAAAAAAGAAGGTAAACATGGATCCTTCTGCATTGAACTTGGGGTTTATCATCACCGGTCTTCCAGGTTCAGGCAAAACAAACGAAGCGATGTCGATTGTTGAGTCAGCAAAGAAGGCGACAGGCACGAAGTTAGCAGTAATCTCCCCTACTGATGAATGGGGCAGCTTCGCGGCAAGAAATTCTATGGATCTGATAAGGCTTTACGATGGTAAAACACCGATAAACTTTTTCGAATGCCCGAGGCAATGCGACACTGTAAAGTTCTACGAAGACCTTGCAATGATACTATCGTCTGCATCGAGTGCAGGCCCTTACAGGAACCCAATGGAAAAATGCATGCTCAATGCGTTCAGGAAGGTATATTCAAAGACAAAAACACCCGATCCTATTGCAGTTTACGAAGCGATAGAGGAAGCGGTTGCGAAACTGCACGCGAAGAAGACACCTTCCGGGTACAAGCACACAAAACACGGAGAAAATATCCACTCTGCGCTCGAAAATCTAAGGGCAATACTGTCAAGGCCGGAGTACTGTGTCGAAAAGGGCATAGATATCGGCGAATTGCTGGGAAATGGCGCTGTATTCGACCTTTCAAAGGTTAGCAACAGCACAAAACCATATCTTTATGCGCTAATACTGAATCAACTCTATTCCGTTGCATCAACATTCGACATGAACAATGACTCAAAGTTAAGGCTTCTGATCTGCCTCGAAGAGGCACAGCTGATTTTCGGAGATGAAGACGCTGCCGCAGTTCAAGACATGAAATACAGAATACAAGACTTCAGAAAGCAGGGCATAGGACTGATGTTGCTCACCCACAATATAAGCGATATAGAACCGAGCATAAGACGCCTATGCCAGATAAAGCTCTACCTCAAGCAAGCACCTGACGTCGCTCCGATAGCAGCAAAGGATTTGGTTTTCACATATGCAGAAGACGACAAGGTCGTATCAAAGTTGAAGCATCTCGACTCCAGAGTGGGTGCATTCAGTTACGTAGTCAAGGAAGGAACAGAGAAGTTCTCAAACGACACGATTTTCGTCAGGACTATTGACTATGCAAATGTCGTCACAAAAATCGAACCAAAACCAATAAACTGCAACGCCAAAATACCACGCTCTGTTTGCGTGCAATTTGCAATAGAAGCAAGGGTGTCCGAAGACGTGAAGAGGAATGTAATACTTCCAAATCTTTCTGAGCTCAAGGTATTCTATCTAGGCGACGAAGTCGCCAACATGCCAATAACTGAGACGTGGAAAAGAAAAGCAGAAGGGCTTATCGAAGGAAAGAGCCACAAAGTTCAGTTCATAGACAGGAAAGGAAAAGTTCTGGCAGAAACGAGTTTTACTGCAAAAGAGCACGTTTCGCTAAAGTTAAACGATGATAAATTAGAGGTGTTGTGAAATGTACGGATTTCGTCGACAAATAGAAAGATATTTATATTATGTTATACATGTTATACGTATGGAAAGCGACATGCTTGTTGTAAGGAAGATAAACAAGAGAATTTACAAAAAGTTTAAGCAAAAGGCCATAGGTGAGAACCTCAGCATAGGCCAAGCATTGACCGCAGCAATGCTTGAGTGGCTCAACAAAAACGAACACAAAAAATATGATCCAAAAGCACTGCTGAAACTTGATGGCTTCATAAAGACCAGCAAACCTGTTAGATGGAGCGAAGAGATAGACGAAACACTATACGGATGATAATTTGTTAGTCATAGATACGAGTGTTATTGTTGCTTACGAACTAGAAGCAGACTCAAACCACACAAGAGCACAAAAATTAGTATCAGAAATAGTAGCTGGAAAACATGGTAGGTTCGTTATTACTGATTACATTTTTAGCGAAATTGTCACAGTAACTGCCCTGAGATCAAAATCGTTAGAGAAAGCAAGTGTTGTTGGGGACAGACTAAAAGAGACAGGAGAGATACTTGGAGTAGACGAAGCGGAGTTCAATGCAGCGTGGCATGTGTTCAAAACACAAAAAAACACAAAATTCAGCTTTACCGACTGCACAACAATTTCATTTATGCGTGCTCACGATATTTCTAAAGTTGCGACTTTCGACAAGGATTTTAAGAACATAGACTGGATAACTGTTGTCGATTCTTAGCCATCTACTTTTTCTGCAATTCCGCTTCATCTATCATGTATTTTCCAACAGAACCGTTCATTTCTTTGTGCGCTTTCTTGATCACAACTTTTTTCTTGAAAAGCGGAGCATCAAGAACGAATGATTCCGCTTCTCCACCCTCGAACGACATGTTTATTTTGTACTTCTGATGGAGTTTCTGCAATTTCTCTATCATTTTTGCATCAACCCGAGCACCCAAAAAGCTCTCGTCAAAGCCCTCTGCAGCAACCTGCGTGACAATCGCATCGAATTTTTGCGATATCTCTTTGAGCTCTTCAAGCGGATCCATTTTCCAAAGCGGAGAATAATGCTTTATGCCGAGCTTATCACAGATATTGTTGATTCTATCTGCTTGATATTTGCTCGCGACGGCTCCTGTTATCAATTCGGTGACCTTATTCTGCTTTAGGGCGTTCTCGATGTCGACCAGTTCTTTCTCCTTCTCGCCTTTTGTTCTGTAAAAGGCGTGTTTCACACCCATCGCTTCAGCCTGAAGCTTGGTCCAAGTCACATTTACTCGCTGCAACATGTAACTGAATTCGTTTTCAGAGACTATTGTGATGAGAAGTTCGACTTTCACACCTTGATCCCACATGCGGTGTATAGCCAATGTTGAGTCTTTGCCGCCGCTGTACAAACACGCGATCATTTTTTCACCGTGCTAGACGGGCAAATGTCTTTCAACACGCATCCTTCACAATATTTTGCTCTTGCAGTGCAGACATCTCTTCCAAGCGCAATCAAAAGGTGTGTTATATTGCCCCAATCCTTCTTTGGAACCATCGTCATGAGCTTTTGTTCTATTTTTCCTGCATCTTTTGTATGAAACAGGAATATGCGGTCTGTTGTAGTTATGCAATGTGTATCGATCGCAATACCCTCAAGCACACCAAAGGCGTTTGCGAGCACCACGTTAGCTGTTTTCCTGCCTACTCCTGGCAGTTCTGTAAGCTTGTCGATAGTTTCCGGTATGTTGTCGTCGAAATGTTCGTGGAGGTATTTTGCTGCTTTTATGATGTTTTTTGACTTGTTTCTGTACAGCCCAAGCGTCTTAACGTATGGATACAGGTCAGTTGGCTTCAGATTAAGGTAATCATCGGCATTTGGATACTTTTTGAAGAGCGAAGGCGTCACCTTATTGACCTGTACATCCTGTGATTGTGCAGAAAGCATAGTCGCTACAAGTAATTCCCAGCTATTTTTTGCATCCAGCCATGTTTCCATATCTTTCTTATAACGCTGCTTAAGTTTTGCAATTACGGCATTGGCGTCAGCAGCCTTCTTACTTTGCATTCGAATACCACTTGAAAAACGCCCTTAATGCTTTACCTCTGTGGGATACGCTATTTTTCTTCAGGAGGTCAACCTGTGCAAGACTCCTTCCTCCATAATGGCCACCGGGGGAGAAAAGAGGATCGTATCCAAAGCCGTGCAGACCCGATCCTTTCTCGCTCTCAAGTATTTTTCCACTTGACTTTCCAACAAATGTCTTCAATGTTTTTCCGTCGAAGTAAGCAACTGCGCATTCGAAGTATGCGGAGCGGTTCTTCACCCCTTTCATGAGCTTTAGCACTCCTTCCAATCCTATAGTTTTGCCAGTCGGTGCAGAGTAAACTCCAGGGAAACCTTTCAATGCGTTTATGAAAAGCCCAGAATCGTCTATTATCAATGGCTTCCTTATCTTCTTGTAGGCCTCCCGTGCTGCAAACTCTGCTACCTCTCTGAGGGAATCTGCCTGTATCTCAAGTTTGTACGCTTTTTTTGGCGATCTGACCGCGAATCCGAATTCTTTTGCTATCGCATTCGCTTCCGCTATCTTTCCCTTGTTGTTCGTCACTAAGATCAAAGATCGCATGCTATCAATTCAAAATTCTAGTACTGAATCTGCATCTGCTGTAGTCAACTTTACCCCAGCGGGTTCAATAATCTGCTTTACCAGTCCCTGCAGAAAAGAAGATGACCTCAGGCTTGCATCGTGTATCGGGAAGCAATTTTTAGGTTTTATGCTCTTCGCATAGTCGATGCACTCAGAAATCTTCATCCAAGGTGCAGTCAGCGGCAAAGCCAGAATTTCTACTTTGCTTGATGGGACAGTAAGGGCGTCTCCAGGATGGAATAATCTTCCACCAATCATATATCCAGTATTTGCCGCGACTGGGATTGTCTGGTATATAAGCGCATGTTTCTCCCCGAATCCTTCTATTTTTACTCCTTTGACGATTGTAGATTGACCATGTCCAAGCAGCGAATACGCTATTTTCTCTTTATCAAGTGCTGCCCCGACTTCGGTAGTTGTAAAGATCTTCGCATTTGGATTGCCGGATAATATTGCTTTTATCGATTGAAGATCAAAATGATCAGGATGCGAATGCGTTATCAACACCGCATCTACATTCTTCACTTCGTTCTGTTTTGTCGAGAAGTTTCCGGGATCCAGGATTATTTTTGCAGAGCCTTCTTCCACCAACAAACAAGAGTGCGCAAACTTCGTTATCTTCATTTCTTCACCCCTGGCAAATGATATATACCTATTTTACTATAAAGCCTTATGGCGGGTGACAGATTCCTTGATAGCGCTAAGGCAAACGAGCTTGCAGCTACGCTCGGCAACCATTACAAGGACGCAAAGTACTATCTCGACTTCAAAACCCCCGTAGACCTTGTTGCCGGGGCGATAATATCCGCACAAACTCTCGACGTTGTTGTCAATAGAGTCACTCCCGCTCTATTCGCTAAGTACAAAACTGCAAAGGATTATGCGGAAGCAGACGAAAAAGAGCTCGCCGGCTACCTGAAGGGCGTGTTGTTCGCGGAAAACAAGTCGAAGAACATAATCAAGACAATGAAAGTAATCGACGAACAGTACAAAGGCAAGGTTCCGAACAAGATGGAACAGCTTGTCGAGCTTCCAGGCATAGGTCGGAAGACCGCCAACACAATACTGATCAATGCTTATGGCATAGTGGAAGGAATTCCTGTCGACACGTGGGTGATAAAGCTTTCTTATCGGCTTGGCCTCAGCAAACAGAAGGATCCAGAGAAGATAGAGCAAGACCTTATGAAGGTTGTCGATAAGAAGTATTGGCACAACTGGGCCTACGTGATGAAAACTCACGGAAGAGCATTGTGCGGGAAAGCGCCAACATGCAGCAAATGCCCTGTCAACAAAATATGCCCAAGGAACGGTGTTACAAAAACGCTTTAGTCTGATAAAATGCGAGTAATAGCCGACTTCCATATCCATTCAAGGTTCGCAATGGCATGCAGCAGCAACATTTCGATAGAGGGCATGGACACAACCTGCAAAGAAAAGGGCATAAAGGTCATAGGAACAGGCGACTTCGCCCATCCTACTTGGCTAAAGGAGCTAAAAGCAGGGCTTGAGCCTGCAGAACCCGGCCTTTTCAAGGCAAAAGGCTCAGAAACAGGAGTGCGATTCGTTCTTTCCGGAGAAGTATCAACTGTTTATAACGCGAACAACGACTCAAAGAGGATACATCACTGCATGCTGATGCCGGATTTCGATTCTGTCGACGCCCTGGTAGACAAACTTTCGAAGAAGGGCGATCTTTCTTCTGATGGGAGGCCGCAGGTGTCAATGAGCTCGGCAGAGCTTGTCGAAGCGGCGATGAGCGCCAACAAAGACGCTCTTGTCTTTCCTGCTCACATCTGGACTCCATTCTTCGGCGCTCTCGGAGTCTACAGCAGATACAACTCCCTCAAAGAAGTGTACGGCGACCAGGAAAAGCACATACACGCACTGGAACAAGGCCTGTCATCAGATCCTCAGATGAACTGGAGAATATCCGGGCTCGACAAGTACACGCTTCTGTCAAACAGCGACATGCACTCGCTGCCCAAGATTGGCCGCGAGATGAACGTTTTCGAAATCGAAGAGAGCAAGCTATCGTACAACGAAATAATCGATGCAATCATCAAGAAGGACAAGAACAGGATAAAGCTGAACGTCGAATACTTCCCAGAAGAGGGAAAGTATCACTTCGATGGACATCGCCAGTGTGTCGTGTCAGTAGATCCTGACAAATACAAGATAAAGAATTGTCCCACATGCGGAAAGAAACTTACGATCGGCGTTCTCCACAGGGTCAACGACCTCGCCGACAGGCCGGCCGGCTTTGTCCCTGACAATTCTATCCCATACGTGAAACTTGTCCCGCTCATAGAGGTGATAGCCCACGTTCTGCACAAACAGCCAACCTCTGTCGCAGTGGACAAGACATACAAAGACATAATCTCAGTTTCTGGAACTGAATTCGATGCTCTTACCAGCACTGCGGCGAAAGCCATCGCATCAAAGTCGAACGAAGAGATTGCACAGGCGATAATCAATGCCCGCAACGGAACAATCACGATCATTCCTGGCTACGACGGGGTGTTCGGAGTAGTCGATCTTCTCAATAAGGAAAAAGGAAAGCCTGTGTCCAACTCCTGGAAGCAGAAGCAGCTCTAACTGAAGTCCAGCGTCACTATCCTCTTCAGTATTGTGACGATTCTCCATCCCAAGCTCTCGTTGTGGTATTTGTTGATGAATGTGTTGAGCACAATCGCGTTCATTATCTTCCTGTAGTGCCTCATCGCAATCAGCGAGGTGAACAGCACAGCAGCGATTATCACTTCCGCGAACATCAGATAACCGCTCAGCAGCAGCATAGTTGCAGAACCCTCTGCACCTCTCATCACAAGAAGGGTTGCCACCGCGACGAAAAAGTCCAGTCCAACGGAAAGGTATGCTAGTCGCTCAAGTATTCTTTCAATGCGCTGCATCCTATAGTACTGACCGTAATACATCCACTCCAACCAGGTCGCCAAACCTACGCATCAATTGCAAAAGAAATGTTTAAAAAGAGCTGTGCAAATTGCTACTACTGGAAAGTTTCACTTTTGAGAAAAAGAATCCTTCGCTTTTATTGAAGGAACCTGTGCCGTTTCTGCCCCGTGCACCGCAATCCAGAATATTGCGCTGCCATCCCTGCATTCAACCTTATATTTTAACTGTGCCCTTATCGCCTGTTCATCAGACGAGCCGATTTCTGCCCCGACCGGCTCTATTCCGAGCTCTCCGGCAATGATATCGGCAAGGCCGATCGCTGCCAGTCCAAGCTTTCCAACAGAAGACATCTTCTCCTTATGCAATGCGTAAACGTTGAAAACTAGATGGTTCATTGAATTAGAAGCCACTTTGACATCGCCTCTTATCTCTGCAGCCCGGACGCCCTCTGCCCTTGTTATGACGTCTAGAACTGCATGGCTAAGCTCTTTGGTTGTCTTGTTTCTTCTCTGTTGATTCGGTGTCAATTTCACCACATCATCCTTGCACTTGTTCAGATATATATGCCTATCGTGAACATGAGGGCGAAAAATGCCCGTCAAAAGCCATATATATTTGGCAACATTATCTATGTAGTGAAATCCACAACGCAAAAAGAAATGCGATATTTTATATACCTTTATATCAGAATAGATAGCACTGAAGGCCTCTTTTCTGAGGAATCTTTTACATAGCAATTAAGTGCTTTTTATGAAGCAGGCAGAACTTTTAGGCAAAGTCGTAGCAGCGGTCCGTATTCGCGGCCGTGTAAACGTGCGACACGACATAACCGAGACGCTGAACAGGCTGAACCTGAAGCGTGTTAGCAACTGCACAATAATAAAGGTCAACGAGCCTGCGCTTGGAATGCTGAAGAAGAGTTCAGGCCACATAGCTTATGGCGAAGTGGACGAAGAGACACTTTCAAAGCTTGTCACAAAGTTCGGGCTCAACGTCGATCCGAAAGGAGTAATATCAGGAAAGGTCGACATGAAGGACATAAAGGAAAAGCTTCCGCTCAGGCTACATCCGCCAAAGCACGGGTACAGGAAGAGCACAAGGCTCAACGTGAAACAGGGGGGAACGCTCGGTTACATGGGCAAGGATGTGAACACCCTCATAGCAAGAATGGTGTAACTATGGTAGTAAGACGACAGCAGAGAGACAGGAAATACCAAGGCACAAGACGTTGGGGAGTGGGAAACATCAAGAACGCTAGAGGAAAGGGAGACACGGGAGGAACTGGTTCTGTCAACAGATTAAGGAAGCACGACTGGACATACATCACAGCAAAGAGGCGCGACCTCATAAGAGGCAAGGGTTTCACCACGACTGCAAAGTTCAGAATGAAGGAAATCACACTGATTAAGATAAACGAAATGGCAAAGCAGCAGAATAAGACAGAATTCGAGTTTGAGCACTACAAGGTGCTAAGCAACGGCGCGCTCGAAAAGCCTATGACTATAAAGGCGTCTGCTTTCTCTGCACTTGCAAAGGAGAAGATAACTGGCTCTGGAGGAAAGGCCATTCTTTTCGAAGTAAAGAAGATCCCGGTAAAGGCAGCAGAGGAGAAGGCAAAGGCTTAAGTATTAGGACAAACAGTATACTACTGTAAAGTAAGGAAAGGCTTTTTCTTATTAATTTTCAGACGGGAAGTCGGATTTTTAAAGGTAAGCAGTTCAGTATTAGACATTACAGATTCGAAGATAGTCTATGGAAACATTGAAGATAGCATTCTATACGGACACGTTTCTTCCGGCTCACGACGGGGTGGTCAGCTCTATGCTGTCCTTCAGGAAGGAGCTCAAGAGGAGAGGCCACGAAGTCTATATCTATGCATCTGGAAACAGGCAGACAAAGGAGATGGTGAAGGGAGAGAAGGACATATTCGTGCTGCGAAGCATGAAGTTCAGACTTTATCCCCAGTACAACCTTGCACTCACCCCGTTCAAGACAGGGGCGAACTTCAGCGAGATAGCTCCAGACATCGTTCACTCACAAACTCCATTCATAGTTGGGTCATATGCGCTAGCTTTCGCTAAGATATACAAACTTCCGTTGGTCAGCACATTCCACACGATGATAACAGACAAAAGGGTAATCGAGGAATACACTCCGGCATCAACTGCAAAGTTGCTGAAAAGGTATTCGTGGAAGTATGCCCGTTTCTACTACAACAAGTGCAATTCTGTCATAGCGCCGTCACAGACAATCAGCGACCTTCTGAAGAAAAATGATATTGAAAACGTAAACGTCATTCCGAACGGAATAGACACAAACAGGTTCAGTGCAGATGTCGACGGCAGTTCTCTAAGGAAGAAACTCAAAAGGAGCCGAGACGAGAAGATTGTCTTGTGTTTGGGAAGGGTAAGCAAGGAAAAGAACCTTGAAACCGTTCTTAAGGCAGCAAAGCTGCTCAAGAAGGCAAAGGAGCCGGCAAGATTTATAATTGCAGGAACAGGTCCGGCAGCCAACTACTACCAGAACCTCGCCAGGAGGCTGAAAGTCGACGATGTCGTCGATTTCGTAGGATTTGTTGACGACAAAGTGCTTCCAAAATACTACGCAGCGTCAGACGTGTTCTGCACAGCGTCGACATTCGAGACGCAGGGCATAGTGGCATACGAAGCTATGGCGATGGGAAAGCCTGTTGTCGGAGCAGACAGCCTTGCCCTAAAAGAGGCGATAAAGAACGGAAAGAACGGCGAGCGGTTCAAGCCGTACGACGCGAAGGCATGTGCATCGAAAATCAAGAAGGTTTTAAATAATATTGATTCATATAATGAAACAAGGCGTACTGCAGAACAGTACTCGATAGGCAAGATGACCGATGAGTTATTAAACCTATACAAAGACATACTAAACAAATTTACGCCGTTATAAAACAAAGAAAGAGCGACTGGCAATTGTTCAATTGCCGATCAATTCACATTAACAAAATTACAGGGGATTTACTGAATAATGAAGTACAGCAGTTAAAGGAGAGCGGTGGTGCAGGGGCACCGGAGCCGCCAAAGCCTCCTCCTATAGCATCAGGAAAGACAGAGCCGAAGGCAGAAAAGCCTGCCGAGCAAAGGGCACCAAGGCCTGAGAAAAAGGGCAAGGAACGCCAGCTCTCGCCATTCGCAATAATGCTTAACGAAGCGATAAAGAATTCAACAGATCCCGAAGTGGCTAAGATCAAGGCAGAGATTGACAGCATAAGAAAGGAGCGAATCACTATTATAATAAGGATAAAGGAATCGAGGAGAAGGCTTGGCTACAAAGAGGCCGAAGCGGCAGCGATAACAAGACTTCTCGATATAGAAAGAGCGAAGCCGGAAAGCGCAGAGAAAAGGAAGAAGATCGGATACTTAAAGAGGATGAAGAACAAGCTCGAATTCAGGATATCAACAGAAGCATCATCGCTCAATGAGGAGAAGGATCTTGTAAGGAAGATAGAAGAGGTCAACAAAGAGCTCAACGAAGCCTACAAGACGATAAGGCTGGAGCGAAAGAACGATCTGGTCAAGAGCGACATAGAGCAATTCAAGAAAGTGCTGACGGAAGGAGAGGCAAAGATACAAGAGCAGGACAAAAAGCTGGATGAACTTTACGATAAACTAAGAAAGTTACTAGGCATAGAGCGCAACAAACACGAAAAGCCACAGCAGCATCACGGCGAAAGGAAGAAACAGCATCATGAGCATGTTCCTCAGGCGATGGATGAAATAAACCTTGAGGACATCGCAGTGATAAAGAAAAAGCCGAAGAAAGCAGCAGAGGAAGACGAAAGTGCCTAGTTCTTTCAGACAGTTTGAGAAAGGAAAGCGACGGAAAGAAGCGAATAGTAGGTCCATCGCCATTTGAATATATGATTTGAAGACAGAAAAGAAAACAGAAAGAAAAAAAAGAAAAACAAAAAAAAACAAAATAAAAAAATAAAACAAAAAGGTAATAAAAATGAAATTGACATTTCTCGGCGGAGCCGAAGAAGTAGGCAGAAGCTGCATACTCCTAAGCTCGGACCGAACAAAGATAATGATGGACTGCGGAGTAAAGATCGAACTGAAAAAGAACGAGTATCCGCAGTTGACGCAGAAGGAGCTCAAGGACGTGAAGGGCATATTCATAAGCCACGCGCACCTTGACCACTGCTGCTTCCTGCCGCACATATTCTCAATGGGATATACGGGCAAAGTGTTCTGCACAAAGCCGACATTCGAGCTATTGCAGGTGCAGGTTGCAGACTACATGCGATTGTCGAACCCTCCAGACGTGACAAAACAGGGACTCGAGCGAATGGTGAAGAGCTTCAAGATAATAGAATACAGAGCGCCGTTCAAGTTCGAGGACATGACTGTAGAGTTCCTCAAGGCTGGCCACATAGTCGGTAGCGCGCTGATCAAGATAACTGCAAAGGAAAAGGGCAGAGAGCGAACAGTCATCTACACTGGAGACATAAACCTGATGCAGTCAAAGCTGCTAGAGGGCGCAGACCTAGAAAACCTCAACGCAGATACTCTTGTCACAGAGAGCACATATGGAGGAAAGGACGACAACCATCCGAACGAAAAGGAGAACGCGCGCCAGATGGTAGCGAGCATAAAGAAAACCCTTCTCGCAGGAGGCAACGTCTTGATCCCGAGCTTCGCTGTGCAAAGGGCACAAGAGGTATTGGTATTCCTTGACGACTTCATGAATTCCGGGCAGCTGCCAAAGGTTCCTATCTACGTAGACGGAATGATAAACAAAGTCATGAGGATACACAGGCACAATGTGATATATTGCAAAAAAGAGATCCAAAGCAAAATACTGATGAGCGACTACGACCCTTTCAGAAGCGATAACTTCGTTGTCGTCGAAGAAAAGAGCACGAGAGGAAAAATAATCGAAGAACAGGGTGGCAGTATAATAGTCACGACCAGCGGAATGCTGACAGGAGGACCTGTCGTCTATTACCTAAAGAGGCTTGCCGGAGACCCTGCAAACAAGATGATATTGATAGGATACCAGGCAGAGGGAACGCCGGGAAGAGAACTCCAAGAGGGAAAGAAAGAAGTAGACTTCCACGACTCAAAGCTAAGGGTCAGAATGACCGTAGAAGTATTCCCGATGAGCGCACACGCAGACAGGAAGCAGCTCGAGTCGATCCCAAAGAAGATAAAAAACCTAAGAAACATCTTCATAGTGCATGGCGAAAAGCACAAGGCAGAGGCGTTGGCTGAATTCTACAGGCAGAAGCGCTACAACACCATTGTGCCGAAACTTGGAGAAGTGCACAACTTCTGAGATTCGACGATGCCTAAGCTTACGGCAAGACTTAAATAAACCTACGTGTAAGTGATACGTTAACCCTGTGGTGGAAAGAATGGCTAAACAGAAGACGGGCAGAGGGAAATACTCGAAAGAAATAGAGGAAATAAGGCGCCTTAGAGACCTCAACAGCATACTCAAGGCAGGAGACCTGGAGAACGCGCTTCTCTCGAATTCTGCAAAGGAGAGCGAGCCAATGAATGAGAATGTGCTCGACGACCTTCTGCAAAATGCGAACAGGGAAGAGCGTGCAGGAGGAAGAAGCCTTGAGGAAATAGAGAAGCTGACAATGGGAAGCGTAGCAGGAACACCTTCAAAGAAAAGCGCAGGGTCCGCAAAGGCAAAGAGAACAGCGAAGAAAACAATGAAGAGTGCGAAGAAGAAAGGAAGAAAGTGATTTAGTTGGCACTGCCCGTCACAGCCATAATCGGCAAGTCACACATTGAAGAAAAGAATCCTGTTTCTATGGCAAAAACAATGTGGCACAACAGCTTCGGGTTAAAAGATTTCCTCAGAAACGTCTTCGACGGCGATATAAAGATAAGAATAACAGATTCAGCCTAATTCTCTCGCTAGCACAAGGGCTAAATAATCTAACTCTAACAATACTTTTCATCTGGGCTCTTGGCTCAATGGTAGAGCGCCCGCTTTGCAAGCGGGAGGTTGCGGGTTCGATTCCCGCAGAGTCCACTTATTTATTATCGATCTTTACGACGACTACTGTCCTGTCGTCTGTTCCAGAAGCAGACTTCATAACAATGTCTACAATGTCTTGCGGAGTCGCATTTTCCTTTGCAAGTGCTTCCAACACCTGTTCTATCGAGAAACCGAGCACCTTTTCCGGATTAACTTTTAAAATTGGATCATAACGCACCTTGTATGACTTCGATACATCTAGTTCGAGTGCGTCTGCCTCATGCTTTGTAAGCGCAAGGTACTCAATGCCATCGGTGCCGAGCACTATATAGTCGCCAGCCTTGACCTGTCTCGTCGCCGTGTGCACTTCTATGTTAGGTGCGCTTGGCCTTCCAAGCATTTGCGTAAGAAGGGAAGCGTCTTTCTTGCTGTTATCGAGTACACCTGCCATTTCGAGCTTTCCTCCACTTATGAAATAAGCCGGGCTATCACCCACATTAGCGAATGTTACCTTGTCTCCATTTATGCTTGCAGCTGTGACTGTCGTGTTTCCCACTTCCGACCCATCACGATTGACCTCAGCTAGCAATTTTTCTTGCAATCCTTTTATCGAATTGCCAATATCCTTTCCATCAAGCTTGTATTCACCAGCCAGCGCTTGTTTTGCATAAACAGCAGCAAGACCGCCATTTCTTGAAACACCACCAGGCCCCTGTGAATTAGATACTCCGTCGAAAACAGCCAGCAGTTTCAAAGATGAATCTATAAGTATATCATCTTCAGTTTTCTGGTTTCCCTTGCTTGTGACGTGCTTCGGCCCGCCGCTCGTCTTTCCTGCCACTACTGCTTTCAAATTCGTCCCTTCAATATCGAATCGCCATGCAGCTTGCGGAATTCTTATAGTGTTCGGTGCTGCAGATGTACCTTTCTCTTCTGTTTTGACAGGAGCAGCTTCTGCCTGCTGGCTCAAGCGGCTTCCTCCGGGTGTCGGTATTCGTATAGGCCTTGTAGCATCTATGCCTGCGGCCTCCAAGTTAACTGGAACATCATCGCCCATACATCCATCCATATAGTATATTACGCCTTAAATAATATTTAAAGCTACCGCTGTGCAAATATCATGTGGAGATGAAATGAAGTTCGACAAGCTTGTGCGAGACAAAATTCCGGAGATAGTCCAAAACGGGCAAGCCTCTGAAGACACACGCAGCCTACGCCACGGCTTCGAGCTGCCCGATGGGATACTGGTGGCTGTTCACGAATAACTGCATATTAATTAATATCAGGTAATGCTAGTACCAAATACTGGACGGGCTTTACGTAACACGCAGGAGCTTCGCAGAGTCCACTTGTGATTTTATGACACTGAAATCCGAACTGCCAAAAAGCAGAGGAAAGGTAATCCCACAGGCTGAGTGGCGCATTGCGCAAATAGACGATATGTTGAGCGCTCTCGATTTCTTTTTGAATCCAAACGCCGAAAATCCTGGCTGGAATTGGAGCAAGCATATTTATCAGACCTATCCGGAATTAGAGGAAAGGCTTCGCCGGTTGTCTGGAACAGCGGCACGCAGAAAAGCCGAGCGCGCGTTTTTCGAAGAGGTTTTAGTAGTCGAGCATGCCGGCTTGGAAAAATCACTAGAACAATACCGACGAGAATGGGGCAAACTAAACGACGGAATAATGAGGGCACTGGAGGAGGTGGTGCAGACGAAGTGGTCGGAAAAGGACAGAAAGATTTCTGCATTGGTTTCTCCGCTCCCATTGTGTCCAAGATACCTGGATTCAAGGACATTCCTGATCAACTACCGGTTTAGCCCATCCGGAGCAGTCGCGACCTCTATACATGAGATCCTGCATTTTATCTATTTCAAGAAATGGAAAGAGATATTTCCAGAAGCAAAAAGGGAAGAGTTCGATTCGCCGCACTTGGTCTGGAAGCTGAGCGAAATGGTGCCCTCGATTGTCCTTGGCGACCCGTGCGTCCAGGCTGTCTTCAAGTGCGACTTCAAAAGCCACGAAATATACCATCATACTACAATCGATGGAAGGCCCTTGCTGTCCCGCCTGCAGGAAATCTTTGATGAAAGAACCGACTTCGCCGATTTCTTGAAAAAATCATGGAAATTTGTCAATGAAAATAAAGAAGATATTCCTTAGCTATATGCTTATTAAGCCGCAACAAAAGATTATATGGAGATGAAATGAAGTTCAATAAGCTTGTGCGAGACAAAATTCCTGAGATAGTCCAAAAAGAAGGAAAGACTCCGAAGACACACGTAGCCGACGATGCGGAATACGAAAAGAGGCTTCGCGAGAAACTTAGAGAAGAGGCAGCGGAATATTATGCAAGCGGAAGAGAGGAGGAACTCGCCGACGTCCTCGAAGTTGTGCATGCGATCTGCAAGGCAAAGGGCACATCGGTCTCAAAGATCGAGGCAATACGCATAAAGAAAGCCGAGGAACGCGGCTCTTTTGACAAGAGGATAGTCCTTGACGGAGTTGAGTGAACTGATGAAATGCTTATAAAGCTTTTCAGTTAGTATCTTCTGAATTGGTGTTGCAATGGCAAGAAGAGCTAGGAGGAGAAGCGCCAAAATGGCTTCCAAAAAGATAGAGACAAACCACGAGCATTTTGTCAAGAAATCGTTCGTAGTATCAGTAATATCGGCAATTATAATTGCACTCGGCGTACTCAATCTATCGGTCTATGCGAGCGGAAGCGTGAACGCTCTCGCTGCAGAGCTGTCGACAACATCGTTCTGGATTGCAGCAGTTGTGCTTATCGTCATAGCGCTTCTTGTCGACTACGCAAAGAGCAGCCTCAAGAAGGTCTTCTGGGTCGAGGACATATTTGGAGGAATCTTCGGTGCAGTGGTATACTACGCAGTGATATCATTCTTCGGAACATCGATATTCACAACCGCACCAGGATTTGTGATAGGCTATGTTGAGCTGTTCGTATTCTTCTACGTCGGCTTTGCAGTAGGCAGGGCACTCGACAACAGCGTGCTGAAGCCTGCAGGAATCAACATAAACTAACTCTCGCCCGCCTTAACAAACAGCAAAGGCTTTAAGCCTGTCTGGCGATAGAGGTATAGTGATACAATGGGTCTACTTCTAGATGGAGGCATAGCAGTTGTCGTTATCATAGTCGCGCTCGCGCTTGGTTACATACTGTTCTACAACGGGCTTATTTCAAAGAGAAACAGGGTACAGGACGCATGGGCGCAGATAGACGTCCAGCTCAAGAGAAGATACGACCTCATCCCAAACCTCGTGGAGACTGTCAAGGGCTACATGAAATACGAACAGGGAACGCTGACAAAGATAACTGCTCTCAGGGCTTCGATAATGTCGGGTTCTGTGCAGGACAAAGCACAGGCAAACAACCAGATAACGCAGGCGCTCAAGACGATCTTTGCGGTAGCGGAAAACTACCCGAATCTAAAGTCATCAGACACTTACAAGACTCTGCAGGACGAGCTTGAGAACACGGAGAACAAGATTTCATACGTTCGCACATCGTACAACGATTACGTTCTCGATTTCAACAATGCAATCCAGCAGTTCCCGGGCAATGTCATCGCTCAGAGAATGGGGTTCACAAAGGCGGACTTCTTCCAGGCTCCAGAGGAGGAGCGTGCAGCAATAAAAGTCGATTTGACTTCTGACAGCGCACAGCCTCCAATGGCACCAACGACGCCAAAGCCTCCTGCTCCGCCGAAAGCGCCAAAGACGCCGCCGAAACCATCAAAGCCGCAGTGATAAATAATGGCAAGCTTCTTTGACGAGATAGCAAAGAACCGCGTGACGTCTATTCTTCTGTTCTTGATATTCGGTGCGCTGTTCTCTGGAATAGTGTACCTTCTTGTTGTCCTTTTCGGAGGAGGGCTTTTCGGCCTTGCAGTTGGCACGGTAATAGTTGTAGCATACGCTCTGTTCGCCTACTCCATGGGCGACAAGATGGTGCTGGCGCTGTCAGGGGCAAAAGAGGTCACGCAGCAGCAGTATCCAAATCTCTACGACGTGGTAGAAGGCCTTGCATCAGCGAACCAAATCCCGGTGCCGAAGATTTACGTAATAAATGATCCGAATCCAAACGCCTTCGCTACCGGAAAGGGAAAGAAGGCATCTGCGATCGCAGTGACCAGCGGGCTTCTTTCAATGATGAACAAGAACGAGCTAGAAGGAGTGCTTGCCCACGAAACATCGCACATACTTGACGGCGACATACTTGTAATGATGGTTGCGATTGTCTTTGCAGGAGCAATCGGCATCATCGCAGCGCTTGTAAGAAACGCGCTCTGGTTCGGAGGATTCGGAAACAACAGGAACAACGGAGGCATTTTGGTGCTAGTCGCGATTGTTGTAGGCCTTCTTGCGCCGCTCTTTGCGCTTCTGATAAGGCTTGCGATTTCAAGAAGGAGAGAATACATGGCAGACGCGAACGGTGCGCGGATAATAAGAAACCCGAGCGCTCTTGCCAGCGCCCTCAAGAAAATTCAAGCATATTCTGCAAGCCCCAAGACTGCTCCAATGAAACACGCCAACGAGATAACGGCAAACCTTTACTTCTCAAGCCCGTTCAAGCCAAGAAGCATGCTGAACCTTTTCTCCACTCACCCTCCTATAGAAGAAAGAATAAAGCGGCTGGAAGCGATGTACTGATTATTTCCGAGCGAATGACTCTATCGAAGTTTGGCTCTTAGCCCTTTCTTGCGGGAGCATAACACAGGGCAGCAACTCTTTTGCAGGCTCTGCCACGTATCGCTCTATGTTGGCGCGTCTCCTGTCTCTTGGCCCCCTATCCCTCAATACTGGAGCCATGTCTGGCAGTGGATTGCCTGCAAGCGAGAGCAACGACATGTTAGGCCTTCCATGTGGCCCAAAATAATTTAGTTTGTAGAATTTCTTTGATTTGTGGCGACCACTTTCCTGGAGCGAATGCACATCTACAACGCACGGCTTTGTTTCTTCACCATGTTTTGCACGGCGAGCAGATTCATTTGCAACTCTCACCGATCTAAGCAGGTCTGTGTTGTCCAAAGACGCCTGTTTCCAATGTTGCGGGTCGACTTCGACCTTGACTATTCCGATAGGCGTTTCCATTATGTAAGAGCAAGGTCCGGCAATATAGCTCATGCCGTCTTTTCTGACAATCCCGTGGATTTTTGTCGCAGCTCTTACTTCAAGAGTGGCTTTTGTCTCCTTGACTCTTTCGGGAATCAGGTCCTCGACATTGAAGGAGCTTACAGGTCTTGTTTTTACTTTAGGCTTTGATGAACCTGACCTGAATTCTGTTACAATATGGTGCACTTGCGGCACGCGTGACCTCGTACCGGCTTCTGCATGGAAATTAGTTTCCCCAACAAGTTCTCTAGTCGCGGCAGACAAAGCCATTTTTACACCCTCCTCTAGAACAAACCTGACAAAGTATTTATATGCTTGGCGAAGTCGTGTTTATCGCATTTCAGTTCCACGACGTATCAACGACGTCAAGGCGGGCTTACTAGGTGAGAGCCGATTGCGTTCAGTCCAACGTAGCCGGAAACAAGGCTTGCTCCAAACAGGAAGAGCCAGAAGATTGCGAGGCAGATGTGCCAGCCTATCCAAGGATTCTTCTGGAGGCCAGGGAGGCGATCTGCAATAAGCGACACTGGATATGCAAATACCCCCGCTATTCCATAAGCGAAATACATTCCAAGAAGGGCGATGGGCGCCTGTGTCAAGCCTATGCTGTAGCCCTGCCAGCCGTAGAGCAGTGTCATAATTCCAACCAGCAAGCCAAGGAATCCGGCATACTCGAGGCGAACATTGAAGCGTATCGACATCGCAAATGCGAGGACCACCATTCCGAATGCTACCATAGGGTCATAGAAGAGGATGTTGTAGCTTCCAGGAAGAGGCCACGTGAACTGCCCCCAGATACCCATCAGTATCAGATATGCGCCGACAATGGCCATTGGTGCCATGGCGCCGAGGAGATGTTCTCCATAATCTTTCTTCCTGCTCCTATAGACGAAGTACATCGAAGTGATTGTGTAAAGCAGCAGAAAGCCAGCAAAGCTGAGCGAAAACAGAGAGAAGGCGAGGTTGTCTATGAACACCATGGAATCACACAGACACATGTCTCAGAAGGCTTTTAATCATTTTCACTTATACAATAACATGGTAATAAAGCAGAGAGGCAGGTCCGGCCAGTCCGCAATGGAATATTTGATGACATATGGATGGGCAATTCTGGTTATTGCTGTTGTTCTTGCAGTTCTGTTTCAACTCGGAGTTTTTTCAGGCGGAAACTTCACGCCAGCGGCACAGGCAGGTTCGTGTGAGGTGCAAATGACCGCGGCTGGATCTTCTTTAGTGGGAGAGTGCCAAGGGCAACTGCCAGAGTATGTCGGTAGCATGACAGGAAGTGGCTACATCACAGTCGGTACTGCATCAAACTTGAATCTGGTTGGATCTCTAACAGTATCTGCGTGGGTCAATCTAAAGTCGATAGAGAATGCAGCTATCTACGACCAAAATCACTGCAACTCGCAATATGAAATGTATTTTGATAATGTCGGCCCGTATTTTAATATGGAGGTCGCAAATAGCCTGGGTTCTTACTGGGCACAAGACAAAACATCATATCCTACTAATACGTGGATATTTGTAACTGGGACTTTTGACGGTTCTCTTGCAAAAACATATGTAAATGGAGTGCAGGAAGGCACACCAAGTGGGGTTTCCGGTCCCCTGGTAGGGCATTCCGGCGGAACGGGGTACATAGGATATTTGAACGGCTGTGGCTACGATTTTAAGGGCTACATGGCAAATGTGCAACTCTATAATACTTCACTATCGACAAGCGAGATACTCGCACTTTACCAGGAGGGGATTGGAGGGGCACCGGTACGTCCCCAGAACCTTGTGGGGTGGTGGCCACTAAACGGAAACATGAATGATTATTCTGGAAACAATAACAATGGGCAGATAGTGGGCAGTGGAGTGTCCTACACCAGCTCATGGCAAAGCGGCTACACTGCACCCTAATCAAACTGCAGGAATGGAATCGAATCTCTGTATAAGCATTGCAACCGATGTTACTCCTTCGTACCTCTTTATCGTCTTCTTTCTCAGTTGCGTGAATAGCTTCTCCGTTTCTCTATATGCCTTTACAAACTCCTTCGGCTTTATCTCAAGCCCTGCATACCAGTTCGAGAATTCGTAGAACGTGTCGCCGATTTTCTTTATCTGCTCATTGACCGCATCGACTTCGCCTGCATGCATTATCTTCCTCGCCTGCAGGTCTCTAAGCGCGTTTAGTATCGTGGTTTTTTTTGATAATGGAGGTGTGGACATGTCTCCGGAAGCTGAGTATATCCCCGATTCTTCTCTATCCAGAGCGATTCCGCGCGCCTCTAGCATTTCTATCTTTTTTTGAAGTGCCGTTTCGTTGGCGTAATATTCGTTTATGCGGTTCAGATAGTCCATCATGACTTTGTACTTGTTCTCCAATGACGGGAGCGTGCTCCTTCGTGCGCTCATCTTTCTCTGGATCTCTGGATTTTCTGCGCCCTCGCGTATCGGCAGAGCCCTAGAGTCGAGAACTACCTCTTCCTCGAGCGAGAGAAGCTTCTTTCTGGCTGCAATTGGTCCCTCGTCAAATAGGGTCTCTTCTATTTCCCTCTCATCATTTATCTCAGAATCAAATATCTTTCCCATGAGCGCGAGTTGGCCGTTCTTTATTTGCTCTATCAGCATCTTCATCCTCACGTTCTTGTTTCTTACTGCAATCAACCTGTTTTGATGCGTGCATTTTTCATCAATCATCATTTCCTTCATTGCAGCGAATCTTTCATAATCGGCAACAGACTTGTCGAACTTGAGAACCTGCAGGTACATGGTTCGAAGATACTCCCTGTGCTTTTGCGCAAGCTCTTCTAATCTTAAATATTCTGCCTGCTCTCGAGTGAACATCTCCAATCTGTCAAGGAAAAGAGCCTGCTCTTTCTCAACCCTCCCGATGTGCATCGTGTCTGTGAATTCAGCGACACGTCTCTGAATTACGCCAAGCCATTCTACTGCCATGCTTTCCACCCCTTAAAACGATAATGAATGTGGCGCGTTCGCGTATATAAGGAAAGAACAGCAAGCGACATTTGTCTAACTTAATTAGCGGAAATTAAGTTAAGCTTTTATAGATAGGCTTACAAACTTCTTGCAGCTGTTTTCTATGTCGACCGTGAGGGCCATGACTGGAGGAAAGATACTCCCATATCTAGCATCTATTGCAGTTGCATTGGTGATAATATTATATTTCCAATCGGTCTACTCGCCGGCGCAGCCTACTGTGCTGATGCGATTCAACTACTCGCAGCAGACAGGCTATGGATACATCATCAACACGCTCCCGTACGCTATAAACGTGAGCTCGATCTACTGCAAGACATCAAGCGGCACAAAAGAGGAGTTCAATACGAAGCTAGACCACTCGCTGCAGCCCGGATCGAACACATTCATGACAGTCTCAGTCGACAATTCGATGGAAACGTTGCCGCAGAGCTGTGGAGGTTGGGGGGTCCTCTACACCAAAGGCATACTCAACACGACTCCGAACAACAGCCCCGTGTATGTGCAGACGGGCTCTAACACATTCAAAATAGAGAACGGCACGACATAGTGTTCACATGGCTCATTCTTATCTTGTCTACTCTGACAAAAGGTTTGCAGAAAATGCTTTGAAAGAGCTAGGCGGAAAGCCAGTTCCGTTCGCAGGCAAATTCTTCATCACGAAGAGCAGCGCGTCGAAGGCGAAGACGCTCGAGAAAGCAAAACGCAGCACGTTCACAGAATGGGCTGCGCCGATTGTAGGAACTGCAAAACTAGGCAAGAGCTACTCGCAATTGATAAAAACCATCGCAAAACTGCTGAAGAAAGACGACACGTTCACCATAGAAGTAATAAACTCAAGAGACATCTCCGGCACAAACGCCAAGTCGATAGAAGTTCTTCTTGGGACAGAGCTTGAAAAGAAAGGCTTCGTTGCGGATCTAAGAAACCCGTCACTGTTCCTCTACGTAATTCTTCAGAAGGGCGAAGCTACAATCTGTGCACTAAGTGCATCGGACGATGCGCCGAAGGTGCTGGACGTCTTCAGGGCGGACAAAAAGATTGATGATAAACTGAACCGCGCGCAGCTTAAACTCAAAGACGCATTCGAAAGGTTTCCAGTTCCGAAAAAGATAGGCACCGCTCTCGATCTAGGCTCTGCGCCAGGCGGATGGGCGGCATATCTGTTAAAGAAGGGAATGAGAGTCGTCGCAGTTGACAATGCACTTCTAGAATACGACTCAATCAGCGCAAAAGCGGTGATAGCCGCAAAGAAGCAGTATCTGGCGCAGACAAAAAAGCTCGCATCGAAGTTTTCCACAAAGCCAAACGTTGTAAACATCAACGGCATTCCAAAGGATTTCCGGCTTCTTCACATAAGACTTCGCGCAGGCGAGCTGAAAGCGAAGCAGCTCACGAAAATCGGTGGAGTAGACATGCTGACAATCGATATGAATATATATCCTAGAGACTGCGCAGGCATCGCGAACGGGCTCGCAGATAGCCTTAATAAAGGAGCGTGCCTGATTATGACAATAAAGCTGATGACTCCGAACGTCGACAAGCACATAAAGAATGTCGAGAAGACATTGTCAAAGAAGTACACATCAAGGATTATCAAGAAATTGCCGCACAACAGAATGGAGCTGACGCTTTTTGCAGTAAAGAAGTGATATTATGATGCCGAACATGGATCCACGCGCAATGAAAAATATGCTTTCTAAGATGGGGATCAAGACAACAGAGATAGATGCACTCCGAGTAGTGATAGAGTGCGCAGACAAGAACATCGTCGTAGAAAGCCCACAGGTAACAGAGATAGCGGCGCAGGGCTCGATAAGCTACCAAATAGCCGGCAGCGTCAAGGAAGAGCCGAAGGATATGGATGTCGATATAACTGATGACGACATCGACACAGTGATGCAGCAGACCGGCGTGACCGACAGGGAAAAGGCGAGAGAAGCGCTCGAGAAGTCGAACGGCGACATCGCCGCTGCGATAATGCTGCTGAAAGGCTAATAACTTACATTTTTATTGTTTCATTTTGTATCGATTAGCATGGCGAACCAGAAGTCTGCGCAGTCTGCGATGGAATACCTTATGACTTATGGCTGGGCCATTCTGATTATTGCAGTCGTTCTCACTGTGCTGTTTCAGCTTGGAGTGTTAGGTGGCTCTAATTTCGGCAATTATGCAATAGCGGGAGCATGTCAGGTGCAGAAGACTACTTCAGGTTCCTCGTTAGTAGGCGAATGCCAAGGTCAGCAACCGAGGTTCGTTTCGCAATTCAATGGCGCAGCGGCTGTAGTAACCATCACCGGAAGCAATGCTATAGGCAATCTTCCAAATGGCGTTACATGGTCGATATGGTACATGATTCCGACGTCAGCAAGTGGCAGTTTTGGTTTGGTAAACCAAGCTTCTAGAGATTATATAGATTTTTATTTCAACTCGCCGACTAATATAAGATATGAAATTGGCTATGTTGGTCATTCTTGCAATTTTGTGGCGCAAGCTGGGACTTCTCAGACTGCAGGAGTATGGCACAATGCAGTTTTGTCATACAATCCAACAAGCAATGTTCTGTCGGGCTATCTCGACGGAAAATCCGTAGGTAATACTTGTAGTCCAACCCTCTCGTTCACTAGCACCGCAACGCAAATTCAGCTTGGGGTATATGCCGGATATTTCAACGGGCAAGCATCAAACTTCCAAATTTACAATACCTCTCTGTCTGCAGCGGAAATACAGGGACTCTACCAAGAAGGAATAGGCGGAGCACCTGTGAGGTCACAAAATCTAGTTGGATGGTGGCCGCTCAACGGCAATTACAATGATTATTCAGGAAATAACAATAACGGGCAGATAACTCTTGGTAGTACCGGGTTCACGTCATCGTGGCAGAGCGGCTACACCGCGCCATAGCCTAGTTATAGCATTTGTAATTCGGCGGCACCAGAATCGAGAAGTTCTGAGAGCTGTAGATCAGTTTTGCGTAGCGAGTAAGATTTGTAAGCACTGGAGTGTCCGTGGCAGACGTCCAATTGTGGAAGACCACAATAGGGTATTTTGTCACGTTCGGGTTTATGTCGAACTGCGAGAACGCCTTAACGTTGTCATACAGCATGAACATCCAGTCATTCGTCATAATGTCACAGTTTCCGTAACCAAGCGAAGAGAGCTCAGATGCGGCATTGCCGAACATGCTGCTGTATATGTTCAACTTGTACGGAGAAAGGCTGGTCTGCCAGACAACATACATTGAAACTATCAGGAGAATCATCGAAAGCACGGCAGCAGTAGCAGGCAAATTAATCCTTGAATACTTCTTCATGTTGTTCAGCGCCACGGCGACGATTATTGCTGCTGATGTGCCAAGCAGATATCCGTATCGTGCCTGCGTGAACATGTTGTAGTATGGCCCTATCAGCAATGTTGCAATTACTGACAGAACAAAGAAGACTGCAAGTATCGAATACAGATACAGTTTATCGTCGTTGTATAATTTTGCGAGCGGCCTTGCTCTTTCGAGAAGCTTCTTCGCCGATTTGACCACCGCTTTTCTGTTGCCGTAGGTCAATGCAAAACCAGCAATAACGAAAACTATCGGATAACTTAGCACAAAAAGGTATGCAGGAGCGCTAATCGAAAACGGTCCTGCGTTGTTGCCTGCTATCATTTCCGAGAGTTGATAGCTTGTGAAAGGTCCACCCATGAAAAATACTTGGTTGAAAACCAGCCACGGCAGAACGGCAGCAACGAACAGAATCGAAGCATAAATGATTTTCTTCGGCTTCACCAGCAGAAGAATCATCGGCACAAGTATCAGCGTAGGATATTTTCCAAGTGTTGCAAGCCCAAGGAAAAGCCCAAACCAGGGACTCCTTCTTGCAAGGAAGCCGAGTCCGACGAGGAGGAATATTATCGACACCATCTCTTCGCTGCCAGGCTGTATTGTCATGTACAAAAGATAAGGGCTCAACATCAGAGCGAAAAGCAAAAGGCTGTCCATCTCGATCTTTTTTGCAAGGAAACGTATCGCAAGGACATACGCAGCGAAAAGGATTGCAATGTATACGATTATGGTCGCATTGCTGCCTACAAAAAGGTATATCGCCGCCATCGCGAATCCTGCAATCGGTGCTCTGTATGATTCAAAGTAGAAAAGCACATTCTGGTTGAGCGTGTTGCACTGAAACGACAGCAGGCAGGTGTAGAATGCTGGGTTAGAAAGGCTTCTTCCGTTCAGATAATGGGCAACGAGGTCCCAACCGGGACCGTTGACAGAATAAAGAAGCGCAAATGCAACAGCAGCAATGATTACCAATGCAGCTATCAGCATTGTATCGGTCTTTACCATCAGACCATCTACTTTCCAATGTTCACGTTGTATGCCTGTGCATATGGCACGCCTTCAACGCTCATCACATTACTCTTTTTTATCATCTTTGTCTCAAGTGCGATTTCGACCGATTCCTTTCCGACAATATTGATTGAATGCCACTTCTTTATCATCTTGATGAACTTCACAGCTTCTTCCTTGCTCATCTTGTCTCCGATGTAAAACGACTTGTAATTCTTTACATCGATGAGAACCTCGCCCTCCTCTAGGATCTTGTCTACTACGCTGAAGTCGCACATCGCTACCATCGCGCCGTATTCGGTGTCGTGCACCTTTAGGTAGATCAAGGAATCAACCATACTTGTACAGGAATACAGTTGTCAATGCGTAGAGCACTCCGTACCAGCCAAGCCATATGCTGCCCGCGAAGTTTGACTGTGTAAGAGCTATGTAAGCTAGGCCGAACATGAAGCCAGAGAACGCTATCTCCGTCTTTGTGCTGTAGAGCTTCGAGATCAAGCTGTTCTGGTTCACTTTTATTATCTTAAGCCTGTTCCAGTTTGTTCCAGGGTTATGGCTCTTGAAGAATGTTGCGATGGCTGCCTTTGTCCTCACAAACGCAAGCGCGTAGTTGAGCAGGAACACCATGAAGCCCTTTGACCACGAGTTGAAATACACCTTTGTCAAAAGCGTTGGAGTCAACAACGACAAAGTGAACGCGAAGAATCCAAGCAGCTCAAGGTCAAGCTGCAGCTGGTTCTGAGTGAAGAATGAAAAGATGTCGATGTGCGCGAAAGGCACAGATGAAAACACTATGCCGACTGAGATTAGCGTGAAAAGTATGAGCACAACTGATATGTAGTTGAGCCCGAATCCATGGGTGTAGTAGTCAAGGCTTGAGAACGGCGATCTTCCAGAGAGGAAACCTCTCTTCTTGTAAAAGTAGCTTATGAACTGCGTGTCACCGTAATTGTAGCGCCACTGCTGCCTTGTAAGCTCTGTGAATGTTTTGATCGGTCTTCCGAGTGCGTAGACCTTTGGAACATAAAGGCTCTTCCAGCCGTGTGCATCTGACTCGAAGCTGAAGAATGTGTCCTCGATCACATATTCTGGAAATCCTCCGACGTCGATGATTGCATTCCTTCGTATCAGAGCGCACGATCCTGCAAACACTGCGGTGTTGTTCATAGCCCTTGCAGGTTGTATGAATTTGAAGAAGAATGCGTCGAATATGTCGACTGTGTTTGAGAAGAATGAACCAGGCGCGTATCTCTTTTCCGTTTGGACGTAAGCGAGTTTTTCATCCTGGAAGAATGGAAGAAGGTCCATTACCAGATTTTTGTCCTGAAGGAACTCGTCTGCGTCAAGAATGCAGACAAAATCCTCTTTTGACTTGTTCATTGTAACGTTTGTGAGCGCTCCTGCCTTGTAGCCCTTTCTGTCTTCTCTGTGGATGTAGTTTATTCCATTTTCTTTGCATATTTTCTGCATCGATTTCTGAATAGATTGATCTGTAGAGTCGTCAGCCATGTAGAACTTTATTTTGCTCTTCGGGTAGTTCATCTTCTTGAGCTCTTTCATGTTCTTTTCTACCATGTCGACTTCTTCATTGAACACCGGCACAACCACAGCAACTGTTGGGTACTTCACGATCGGCATCAGCTTTGCCTTTATGTCAGCAAGGTATTTGTCGTAGAAATACGACTTGTAGTACCATATCGAGGCGTAGATGTTGAAGAACCCTGCCACCAACGACAGGAATGTGAAAATGCAGGCCAAAAGGAATATGTACGGGCTTGTCGCTACGTAGAAAAGATATATCGAGAACCCTACTCCTGCTACAGAAAGCACAGTGAAAAGCAATACGGTTAGCATTCGTCCTGTGAAAAGCTTATCTCGTAATCCGTTCATAATATCCTTTAGCGAAAATGGTTAGCTAGTTAGCTATTTATATCTGCAGCTAACTATTTAACCTCAGCCTTAAATAGATATTGTTTGGCTAAGGATCTGCCCCTTCTCTTACATGCCAGGGTGGCAGAATCCGGTAATGCACCGGTCTCGAGTTTGCAAAATTGCGAGAGCTGATTAGTGATGCAGCGGGCAAACCGGCGCCCTTCGGGGCTTTAGGGTCCAAATCCCTACCCTGGCGTTTCTTTTCAATGGAATTTTTATAACTTTGCAACTATTCTTAACTGTGATAACATGGCAGCACCAGGAGGTGCAGCGGCAGCAGCCGCGGCATCTGGAGGAATGTCCACACCGTTGATAATCGGCGCAGTTGTGGTTATAATAGCGATAGTCGCAGGAGCTGCGCTTTTGCTTTCGCACGGGCCGTCAAGCACAAACCACACTGGCTCAAGCAGCAGCGGAACCGGCTCAGGCACAGGCTCAGGCGCATCAGGCACTGGAAGCAGCGGAACAGGAACTAGCCCTGGTTCAAGTTCTACCAATGCGAACTGCGGTCCAGGCAACTACTGCCTAAGCCAGAGCGAGATGGCTTCGCTGATGGGAGGCACCGGAGGAAACTACTCCGCAGTATACGGAGACAAGTCAACATACCTTGCACAGGCGTTTGCATATGCTGGCCAGTCATCCACGAACACGATTGCGTTATTCAACAATGTGACTGGAGTCTACTTTGTAGGGTACAACCAGACTAACAAGACTGCCCAGAGCTCTTCGTCTGGCACCTTTACACTGGAGCTAGTGCTAACGTCTCCGAACGCACAGGATGCGCAGTGGCTGTACAAGAACATGATTAACGGAACCAGCAACGGCGGCTTCAACGCCACAAATGCAACGCTCGGCGGGCTTACCTACTCTTATGTGGGCGTTTCAATGCCGCCATCCGGCGGGGTCTCGTTCAGCGAATCGCTGCTCTATGGTCATAAGGACAATGCCGCAGTGTTCGTCTGGTCCTTTGGAAAGACTATCGACCAAACTTCGCTTGCAACGGCAATATCTGGAGACATACCATAACGGTATCTCATTTTATTTTTTATTTTTTATTTTTCTTCTTTTTTTCCCTTCTTCTTTTTATCCAATCTTGCTTTGTACAGAAGCTTTTAATCTGCGTATTCTAATAAGACTAATGCAGTGGGACTAGCCATGGCAGTAACAAAGCACAACTACCACAAGATACACGACGAGGTTAGGGAAACCTATCAAAACCACACAAGGGCGGAGTTCCACAGGCTCACAAAACAGCATAATTTGAAGAGCTATCTTGAATTCTACACCACTATGCACTATCTCAGGAAATATCTGCCGAAAGGAGGCACAATACTCGACGCGGGCTCTGGCCCTGGCAGATACTCTCTGGAGCTAGCGCGAATGGGATACCATGTTGTAGCCCTCGACGCAGCGGAGAACAGCATCAGATTCCTTGAGCAAAGGGCCCGCAGGCTTGGATTGTCAGACAAAGTGCAAAAGACAGTCATAGGAAGAATAGAAGATCTTAGCATATTCGATGACAACCAATTCGATGCAGTGCTCTGTCTGGGTGGACCGCTGTCTCACATCATGGAAAAGAGGCTCAGGCAAAACGCAGCACGAGAGCTGCTGCGCGTAGCAAAAACCGGCGCACCGGTGTTCGTGTCTGTGATGTCGCTATTGGCTACAGTCAAGGGTTTCCTAAAGCTTTTCCAAAACGAAGTCACTGCTCCGTATGTCAAGAGCTTCATGGAAGACGGCGACTATGTATGGCCGCACCTTTACGGCTTCACGCATTTCCATGGCTTCAAGCCTGAAGAGCTCAGTGCAACTTTTGCAGGAAGGCATTTCAAGCAGCTCGCGCTTGTCAGCCTTGAAGGCTACGGCAGCTATGAAACTGAAGATTTGAAGAGGCTACACAGAAACAAGAGGAGATGGAACGCATGGCTGCGCCTCCACGTAGCGGTATCGGCAGAGCCTTCGATAGTCGGAGCAAGCGAACACATGCTGCTTATCGGCAGAAAGACCTAGCCTAATCGCTACTTTTATATATCCGCAGAATCAGATTGCAAGCATGTCGAGCCAAGCAAAGGAAGCAACTCCAACACGCGTAGGCCATCTGATATACGGGCCGGACGGCCACAGAAGGTGGGCTTACCTGAGAAAGGGGTCTCTCGACCACAACGCCCTGAAGGAATCATACATGCGCTCCTATGCTGTGGTGGAAAAGCTGGTTGACTGGAGCCTTTCGCCGCAAGGACATGTCGACGAACTTACACTGTTCTACCTTCTTGAACGGAATATGCACAGAGCGCCTGAGCATTCGCAGATATTGGGAGAAGCGATACGATATTGGATAACAAAACTCTGCGCTTCCGATGTTGTAAGGGATCTAGATCTAAGGATCGACATTGCAGGCGAACGCGACGCAGAATTCTACAAGGAGTTCGGAAGCGAGATAAACCCCGCGATCGAATCAGTAAAGTCGCACAAGGGCAAGAAGATCCACATACTGGCTCCTTACGACGGAAGCGTTGAACTTCAGCGAGCGCTTCTTAGGTGCAAAGAGAAAAATCTTGAGCCAACGTTCGCGAACCTGTCGCAGAACTGGAGCATACCTCCAGTAGATCTATTTCTTAGAACAGGCCAGCCGTTCGGTTTCAACAACCTTTCCGATTATTATCCTGGCATAGAACGCGCAAGATTGATAAGCACTCCAACATACCCGCAGGAACTGACAAAAACCGAGTTCGATGGCATAATACGCCAATTTCTTGCACTGAAAGACAGCATAAAGAGGGTTCTGGCAAGCGAAAACGCGACAAGCTACTAATCATTTATTACCTAGCACAGAAGTATCATCATGGAAGAGAAAGGAAGATTCACGAGAACAAAAGAGAATTTCACATGCGTGCACTGCGGAGAAGAGGTGGAGGGGACAGGATTCACCGATCACTGCCCGAAGTGCCTATACGGCCTTCATGTCGACGTAAATCCCGGAGACAGGATGTCTGACTGCAAAGGCGTGCTTGTTCCGAAGAGTGTGGTCCACGACCGGGGAACATACATAATAACATACCAATGCCAGAAGTGCAAAGCCAGAATCAAGATGAAATCTGCAAGCGGAGACAACGCGGAAGAGCTAGAGCGGCTTCAGAGCATGACTAGCCTTTCATGAACTCGTTCATGAGCACTGTTGCGTACGATCCAGACGGCAATGAAAACTTGAATATCGTGTTGTCGCCGTCTTCTTTGTGTTCGAATCCGATATACGGCGCGAACATGACTCTATACGTACCCTTGCAATTCAGCTCTGGCATGCTCTTTACCTTGAACATATCCTGCGTTACTCCAAGTTCGTCAAGTATTTTCTTCTGTGCATCATTGGCTGGCTTGTCATAACCAACCAGCATGCTGACGGCCATGTTCCCTTTTCCTTCTTTCACGGTGTCGAAATCCGGGAAACCAAAACTGTTTGTTGCGCAGCGCAAATCTCCGTCGACAGGAGTCAGCAGCCCATCACCGACACGCGCCTCCAGCTCTTTGTTGAATATGTAGGATTCTACAGAGTGCACGAACATAAGCGCAATTGTCCTCGGAAGCCTTCTTATCGCTCCTGCAAAGTCTGTTGGCACTCTTGCCAGATGCTCAAGAAGAAGCCGCTCGTATCTCAGGTATTCCGGGAAATAACCAAGCGCAGCCCTGAAGTCCTGTTCTATTTCAAGCTTTTTTCTAGCTGCAACTGCATCTTCATTGGTTTCGTTTGTAGTGTTTGTCAGGAACTGCATAGCCGCCTCTTTGAAATCGCCCTTCATTATGTTTACTCCGATGGTTATGTTGTTGTCCCTATTTCCGAATCGCTGTCCACCGAAGTAATTTGGAAATATTCCGTTGAGCTCGCCGTTTATTTTGTCGGCGTTTTCTATGTTGTGCGCACCGACAACCTTTATTGTAAACCTATTTCCCATAAGCTCTCCCATTTTTACAGGGTCATTGCTTGGCCACGCGCCATTTATTGTTATGTCCTTGACATGCCCCATCATCAACTGCTCCGGCTTTACCTTGAAGACGCTGCACAACTGTGTAGTCACTGCGGCTTTGTCCTTTGTCCCTGCGAAGCCCATCGACTTTATTCCGTGATTGTGCCGCTTTGCCAATGCTCTCAATGCCTGCGCAGTGTTCCAGTCCCTCTTCTGCATCACAAACATGGTGAATCTTGCTCCCTCTTCTGCGCTTTCGAAGCCGAGCTCGCTCGCAGTATACTGTTTATTGAGCTCGAGGGCAATTCCATTCTTCGTTATCTCCTCTACCACGAAGTCGTCAGGAGCGCTCTTTATCGTGCCTCCTATCCCACTGGTTTTAGAAAGAGCCCGGAGCATAGTATCAGCTATTTATTCATTAAGGATTTCATTCTATTATATGATATTCTTATTATTAGCGTTTCTAGGCGCGCAATGCCCTAGCTATTACTATTACAACTCCAGCGCAGGCGCATGCACACCACAGATAATATCGTCGGCATGCCCGCCGAACTACCCCGACTCTCCGGTATATTTCACTTGTGGAGGGTCAACAGACATCTGCGCCGGCAACTCGAATTACACTTTTACTGGAACGCAATGCATTCTTGTTTCCTCGCCAAGCAAGCAAAATCCGATCACGGCAATAATAAACGAAATCCTGGCGTACCTGCAAAAGCTGTTCTTCTTCTGAATACTCCGTGTTGGACACGCGTCTAATACAACAGGGTTATATAAATATCACTTCACCTTCATCATTATTCGTAAAAGGCGACGAGATGGAGAGAAATAGAATAGGACCAATGGACCAAACGCCAGAAGGGCCAGAGACAAGAAGGCCACACCCTCCGATGCCGTTCGACAACAGGAGCGCATTGAGGGCACTAAGGCGTTAGTCCACAGAATCTAGGCTTCAAGCCTAGCTGTGCAGTCAGCGAGACCCGAAAGAATCCGAAGAGTACTTAACTCTCATTGTCGTTATCTCCTCCATGAAGAAAATAATGCTTCTAGCATTGCTGCTTGCACCATCGATTGCGCTAGCTCAGTCGTCACAGCAATCGATCGCATGCATAGTTCCAAGGGGATTCAATCAATTAAACGTATCTGCGGTAAACGATACTGTGCATTCGATAGCTTTTTCTGAGGTATGCTCAAGGTATCTGTATAAAATAAACACCAATTCTTCCACGATAGGCATAGCGATAAACAACGGCACCCCGAGCAACATAACCTCGTACTTCAATGTCCACTTCGTAAACGTGAGCTACATCAGCGGCCGCGGCTCTGTGACAATCCCGAAATTCAATTACTCTTATGCGCTCAACGGATCAGAGCTTTCTATGCTACAAAATGACGCCAATTGCCAATTCGGAAACTGGCAGGATCGCTCTCTTGTATTCGGAATACGCTACACGGGCAGCATATCTCAATATCTTTTATATTGGATATCATCGTTCTTCGGCCACAGCACAGGCTACGTTCTTTACTTCCAATCTTCGTTGCTGTGCAACAGCAGAACAATCCCGTACGGCGTAGGTTGACCAAAGCCATAAATATCTTTATCATCACATTACTATTGGCAGTTAACCCGGTGGCGGTGGGATTCGAACCCACAAAATCCGGCTAGGGATATCCGTTTTTCAGACGGCAGCGGTACCAAATTACGCTTTACGCCACCAACGGCCTG
>DAIDAC010000007.1 GCA_027310825.1 Candidatus Micrarchaeaceae archaeon | reverse complement strand
ATCAAAATAGTAGCTATTAGGAAATTAGTAAATAATAGTACTGAAGTAAAAATTTTGAGCGTTAAACTAATAGTTCCGTACATGATAAGATTTAGTTGTGGCAAAGTAAGTACGGTAACTGCAATAGCGATTAGAAGCGCCTTAATTGGCAATTCAAGCCTTCTAGTGCGGCTACCTCCCGAAGATGATGAGAAAGCATAGCTTCTAGAAGTTGGTGCATACCCTTTTGTATACTTGGCATGATACGCGTCAGAAAACCATTTTTTCACTTTCTCACTAAAACCCATTGGAGACCAAAGCTTAAAGTCCTTTCCCGTTTTCTTTTTGATATGTGACTTATCGGAAATATCTATACCTAGTTTTTCCCTTATTGCTTCCATGTTATTGATTTCCTGAGGTTGATAGTGTGGGACTGCTCTTTGCTCTTGTGGTTTCTCCGGAATATCTAGCCTGCCGATTTCCTCTATAATATGTTTGCGAGCTGCCGGAGCTTTAGTTTCATCAAGCTCTGCAACAAGACGTCTTTTTTCCGCTTCTGGGCTATCATCAAAACTCTGGTAGTTCACTCTTCTATCTTTAATTTTGACTTCGTCTCTTGCGACTTTCGATTTCTTCCATGCAGCATCTAATTCTTTGATTTGCTTGTCCTTCTGTTCCTTCACAAAATCTACATACTCTGGACAGGGATGGTAATTGTCACCCTCTTGATCATAACCAATATCTACACCACCTGGCACAATTGGCTGGATGTGCTCTTTACAGAAGTAGTTTTTGCAATATTTGCATTGAGTCAGTTTGGTTTTTTTCCTGCAAAGATGGTAATTACAACGTGTTTTATCTATTTTGACTTTTTCTGGTACGGCTCTCCCTAATTTTGCCCTTTGTTCTGCTAACTGTTGCTGCACCTCTTTACTGATGAAAACTACACCGCGCGGAGGCCTCCAAACCTCAGATTTTAGCTTAATTTTAGTTTGCTTAAACTTCGGTCCATGATTTTGCTCGAACATATGCGCCAATTCATGGTAAGTTGTGTTTTCTACGGACGTCATGCTTTTTAATTTGTAAAGTTGTGCTGTTGAGATACAGATTTTGTTCTCCGTCGGGTGATAATGCGCAAGTTGATCTTGTTTCTCTTGTGGACAACCATTAAAATTAACTTTGGGTTCCTTGATACCCTCTTTCTGGCAAACCAGGTAGACGATCTCCAATACCTTTTGTCTTTTTTGAGCTATTATCCTTTTCCTTAAGTCGTTTCCGTCCATTGATTAAAAATCTAGCAAATCAATTATAAAGTCCTTTGGCTCATCAATTAAATGGCAGATTTACTTCGCACTCTATATACTCACCATTACTTTTCTTCGAACCCTTATTTTTCTCGTCAAAAACTGGAAATCAAGAAAAAGCTTCGGGAGGGAGGTTCGAATATCAATCTAAGACTCTTTGAGATACTCTTCGCACTATATCCCCCTCCTCTGCCACTTCTTCGTACACCCTCTTCCGTCGTTAAAAGAGGGCGCGCGCCACAAACCTTCGAAGGAGGGGTTCGAAGCAGATTTCATGACATCTGACCAGGTGCAGCCTGTTTTTCACTGTTTATTAACTTTTTAGTATCATCGCTTATAGGTTAGGCGTTTACTTTTTTGCCTCTGTTGCACCAAGTATTCATGAATTACATCTTCCACGAGCGTAGGGTCTCTCAATGCCTCTATCATGTACTCCTTCAGCTTTGTCTCCGCTTCCTGAACTTTTATTGCTTGCTCTATGTCAAGCGGTGTACCACACCTGTTACAATATTTCGAATCGAGTGTATTCGCGAATTGGCATCTTCCACATGTTCTTACGGTCAATTTCGGCTGAGCTGTGGCTTCTAGCGGTTTCATTCCGTTTGCCTGAAGGACTGCGTTGTCTATATCCCTTCCAGATAGATGCACGTAAGTACTGGCCATATGACTATCTCCGGTCCAGCCAAAGAACGCCTTGAGCTGCTGTTCTGTGAGCTTATTCGCGTAATTAGATGCCCTGCTGTGCCTGAAAAGATGTGGGTAAACCCTCTTTTTCAGCCCGGCTTTCCTCGCGGCCGTCTGCAACGCCTTCCTTACTGCTGCATATTCGAGTTTCTTGTCCTTGTTGACCCATACTCCCATTCCCTTCCACATGGAATCTTCCGGTTTCCTGTCCTTTACCAGGTTTATGTACTGTGCCATGTATGGTACGCTGAACATTATTGGAATCTGCCTTGCTCCGGTCTTCCCTTTCACTGTGATATGGGCTGGGTTGCTTTCCAGATCCACGTCCTTCATCCGGAGGCTGAACAGCTCGCCCATCCTGATACCTGAGTCGAACAATATCGCGATGAGTGCCTTGTCCCTCAGATTCTGTGCCGCGCTCAGCATGCTCTTTACCTCTTCCTCGGTTAGAATGTCCTCCGGCAGCACTCTAGCACTCATCTTTAACACCGTCTTTATCCATGATACCTGCTCCGGGTAAAAGAGGTCATTGCCCAGGAGGTGCTTGTAGAAGGCCTTGATTATCGTCCTTGTCCTTACTCTGTGTTCCTCGCTGTATTCAGTCCCGTCTTCCCTCTTTGCCACTTCAGACATCGCCACCACCTTTTCGATGTCCTTCTTCGTCGCCTTCTTGAGGTCCATCTTGCTTCCTATCGCATCCAGCAGGAATCCTATCGCATAGAGGTGCTTGTGTATCGTCTTCAGGTCAGCCCCTTTTGCTTTCTGATGCTCTATGTAGTCCTCTACGTGTTTCTTGTTTACCTGCAAATACTTAGAATTAGACTCTATTTTAGTCCACATGCGCTCCAAAACTCCCTGCGCCTGCAAAATATCCATGATACTTTACTTTCCTTAAAGTATTTATAACTATGTGGTCAGGGATTGAACCTTGCTTCCTCGAAATGATTTAACGCCCGATGCAGGGATTGAACCTGCGACCTATTGGTTAACAGCCAATCGCTCTACCACTGAGCTAATCGGGCTTGAAGAATGAAGGTACCGAAGCAAGGTTAATTATCCTCACATAGATATATGAATGTTCGCCGAATGAGTTCGTCGCTTCCACTTTGTCCGTGTTGTAGTTGTATCTGAAGAAGCTGCAAGTGTCCTTCGAATCCATCTTTGCATAGCAGAACATCTTAGTGTCGTCTTCATCGTCCATCATTGTGAATGATCCGATGTAATGCTCTGCTTTGCTTCCGAAGCAGTAGACCTTTCCGATGTGTCCGCTTTCCATAGACCTTGTCAGTATTCCCTTGACAACAGAGGCGCAATCCTTGACCCTGAGGCACATAACCTTCGGCTTCTCTTTCGCTTCGTCAAAGGGATTGTCTACGAATTCTATTACTGGAATATTCTGTATGTCCTGGCCCGGAGCAGCCGCGAGGATTGTATCCTTGAACTCCAGAGTCTCCTTTTCTGAAGTCGTTCCTGGTCTGTAAATCAGGAAGTTCTTGCAAACGTTCGAATCTACGTAGAGCACAAGCCTTGCGTCGCCGACCTTTATGCTAGGGCTCATTATCCTGAAGTTTTTCCCCTGCTTCACTGCGTAGAGGGGTCTCACACCTTCTCCGAATGTCGAGACATTCCTCGCGAGTTCGTTTATCGACTTCAATTCAAGGAAATAAGCGGATGCCTTTTTCGGCTTGTCCTTCTCTTTCTTCGCCGATTTCTTCATTGCATCATTCCAATAACAATAAGATCAGATTCCAAGACGTCCGAGCAGCTTTCCAATCAGGTTCATAAGTGCGTAAGCAGGTTCATATATGATCGGGAATCCGACAGCTCCCTGACCCAATGCTTTGTAGTCGCCTAGGACAGAAGCCTGCACCGTAAGCGTGACTGCGCTTCGCTTGAAGACCAATGGGCTTGCAGCAGAGGTCACATTGAACTTTGCGCTGTAGACTCCAGGCTCATTCTCGAATATCGGATACGAGAAAACTTCTTGAGTGCCGTGAGGAGCTATGACTTCCTTGCTCAGGTTCCATGCAGGAAGCCCCTGCGCCTGTATATAGAATGGGCTGTCTGAAACTCCGGTGTTGTTGATGGTCACATATACGCTCGCAGGCTGCCCTGGGCCAGTTGTAACGTTTGTCGGGGTCACCTGGAGGACAAACACGTTAGGAGTGACGTTGACGAAAGCCTTGAACTTCACGCTGCCGAGCTTCGAATAGTTGCCTATGTTGACTGCGCTGAGGTTTAATTGATAGGTTCCATTGCTAGCGCTTGCAGGCGGTGTTATCTTTACAGATGAGTATGAATTGTACAGCGATGAGTTGACTCCAAGCCATCCTGGAGGCGCTCCTGTGACAAGAAGTTCGTTCCATCCCCGCTCGAAGACCGTTCCGCTTGCATTTGTCGTCACTGCAGATATGGTTATGTAGAAGCTTTGCCCAGGCCCTACCTTTCCGATGTAGACGCTGCCGTTGTTGTAAATCGTTGTGTTGTACGGCTCCTGCATGTTGACAGAGCTCGCGCACGCAATAGAGGTGACTGCGAGCAGTAGCATTGCAGAAATAAGGAAGGATTTCAATATCACACCATTATGGATTCTAATTGCGCAACGAACTTTTATAATGCTTTGTTATGACGACTTGACAGAGAAGCTGACAATGTGCTGCACGGCGTGATAACTTGAAGGAAGGCTGTTGGTCGTGTAGTTTATCCATACATAGCCTATCATCGTTGAGCCGAGGTTTGACGAAGCAATCCCATAAGTGCCATAGCAGTTTATCGTGATGAGCGCAGAAGTGTCGCTGTAAATGACAAGGCCCGGGTTCATCTGGCTGTTCACATAATAAGTCGGAGCCACCGAGTTGCTCTGCACTCCGATGTTTCCATAAGCCGGAAGGTCGTTTGTTGTGGACGGGCTTGTGGCGCATGCGGCTCCTGTTATGTCCATCTGCGCGCCTGTTGCCTGCGATATGACCAGATTGAGAAGTCCGTTGTGCGATAGAACTGCATCGACGCACGCGAACGATGGCGATGGGTTGCAGGTGTAAGGAGTCAGGTTCCCCCCGAAGATTCCCACGCGAAGGACTACATAGACCGCGACTGCTACGATAAGTATTGCTATGCCGTAGGAAACCATGAAGTCTACTGCGATTTGTGATTTTCCGTCACGTTTCTCTATGCTAAGCCTCATGAAACCACTTACGCTTGTAAATCAATCAATAAAAAGATATGAGGTCACGGTGCGGTGTAACTGCCAGTCCATGAGCTGGTGAATGTGGCAGTGCCGCCGCCTGTACCAGTGCCAACCTGGCCATTATTGTTGTTCCCGCTATAGTCGTTGATGTTGCCATTGAGCGGCCACCAACCGGCTATGTTTTGCGGACGTATCGGAGCGCCGCCTATTCCTTCCTGATAGAGCGCCAGCGCCTCCGCAGCAGAGAGCGTAGTATTGTATATCTGCAGGTTTGAAACCTCCAAGTTGCCTGTTATCTCGTCTCCTCCTGGAGGGTTGCTGCCGATCGCTGCGGCCGGAGCCAGCATGTTCGAACCCAGCGTTGTAACTACAACGCCACTTGCGCACTGGATCGATACGACTCCGTTTATGTATATGTCTATGACATTGTAGTTCTGGACAGTGGCGATCACGTTGTTCCACCTTCCCGGCGTCATGCTCCCAGTGGCGGTGTTGCACTGGTACGCATTAGTCGGCCAGTATATCCCGAAGGTCACCGAATTCCCCTCATTTGCACCCATAGCGCCGAAATCGAAGTTTTGGCTGGATCCGACTCCTCCGCTCAGCAGCGCGTTATAAATATCAGTGACCGGGGTGGAGCAGAAAGCCGGAGGGCCGCAGCCTGTATAGCTTCCTCCGTTTTCATCAAGATACCATACGCTCTCTGAAAAATTGAATGTCGGATATGGGATTGTGATGCCTTCGACTGCTCTGTTGTTGGTCGCCAAAACAAACTCGGGCAGCATGCCGTTGCACTGCCCTTCCAGAGAAACACCTGCTGCACTTTTCTGCACCTGGCATGACCCCGCCTGCGCCTTTGGCGCAAAGTTCCCTCCAGAGAACACTCCGAGCTGGAATAGAATGCCGAGTACAACTGCAATGATCAATATCGCCCAACCATACGTCATCAGGTATTCCATTGCGCTTTGTGATTTCACCATAGACATCACGGAGCTTTGTAGCTGCTCTGCCAGGAGCTTGAGAATGATGCACCACTTATCTGGCCATTGTTGTTGTTTCCAGAGTAGTCATTTTCGTTTCCGTTGAGGGGATACCACGCAACAAGGTTCTGCGGCCTGATGGGTGCGCCTCCAATACCCTCCTGGTATAGCGCAAGGATCTCACTCGATGAAAGCGTCGTGTTATATACTTGGATATTGGCCAAGTTGCCTGGGAAGAATGCCCCCTGGGCAGGGAATTGTCCTATGTAGATTTGTGTAGCGGCTATCGTATTGCCGGTAAATGGCGCAGTGGTGAATTGGCTTGCGCCATTGATGTATAACCCGAACTGATGTTGGGTCTGGTTGGTGATGCCGACAACGAAATACCAAGTATTGGCAGCAATGCAAACTGTACCGTCGTTGGCGTAGCCATTACCTGCGTCGGTATCCAAACATACCTGTATGTGGCAGTTGCCATTAGGGAATATCGATATGGCGCCGCATGTCCCTGCAGGCTTCAACCCTACTATGCCTGCATTGTTTCCAGGTACGCTTGTCAGGTATATCCACGCTGTAACGGTAAGCGACGATTTGGCTGGTATGCTCTGTGTTGCGCTTACGTAACCGTTCTGCCCATTGAACTGTCCGACGTATTCGGGGAGCTGCCCCTGGCATTCCCCAGCCAGAGAAGAGCCTGCTGCGGTTTTCTGCACCTGACAGGAACCAGCAGTCGCGCCTGGCGTCAGGTTTCCTCCGGAGAAAACTCCGAGTTGAAACAGAACCGCAAGTACAACAGCAATGATTAGAATGGCCCAACCATAGGTCATCAATTATTCCATTGCTGACTGCAGTCGGAAGGTATGCATGAAATAAGATAAGTAGTTAGGCTTTTATTCTTTCTTTTGCGCAAAAACAAGATAGCCAGTGTGCCAGACTCCTTTTGTAGAAGGGCGAGTGCCCTGTTCTCGAACTAGCATGTCGCGGACTATTATTTCGATTGTTAGGACGTCTGCAAACTTCAGCTTTTCTAACGTCTCAACGAACTTTCTCACTTGTTCCGTGTGTGGAAGATAACCCACAACGTAGCCGTTCTCTTTCAGAGACTTCTTTGCGTTCTTGAGGGCTTTGTCCGAGTCAGGAAGGTCGAGAGTTACTATGTCGACAGCTTCTTCGTCAATCTTCTTTGTCACGTCCCCGATCTTGAGCGTGAGGTTGTCGAGCTGCTCCATTGCTTTGTTCTTCTCGGCGATCTTGATGAAGTCCTCTCTCGTGTCGTAGCTGGTTACCTGTTTCGCCACTCTTGCGAGTGCAACTGCAAGCCATCCGCTTCCGGTGCCTGCATCGACGCATACGCTGTTGCGGTTTACACCTGTGTATGCCATTATCATGCCTATGTCCTTCGGAAGTATAACCTGCGGTCCCCGCTTCAGCTTTCTGAACGACTGCGGAACAAGATAGTCAGACAACAATACCACCATCCACTTTTGGCTTCTTCGGCTTCTTCGGAGCAGCTTTCTTCTTTGCAACTTTTACCGTTTTTGTTTTCTTCTCTGGCTTAGCTGCGGCTACGGGAGCCATAGGAATCTCAGAAGCCTTCTGCACAACAGGCGCCTCTTGCGGACCTTCGTAGCCCTTCCAGTCCTTCTTTGTTATGCACTTCGGGTCAAGGTCCATTTCGAATGGGCGCCTTCCCTTTCTTATTACCTTGACGAATGGAGTACGGCAGTGTTCGCATGTCTTCCCTGTCGGTATGATAAGCGCCATTTGCGGGAGCGAGTATGTCTGTGTGCACTTCGGATAGTTTGCGCATGCTGCGAACTGCTTTCCCACCTTTGACCTTCTGACGACTAGATCGCCTCCGTCTGTTGGGCACTTTCCAAGTACGCTGCTCTCTCGCAATCCCTTCCTCATCACTTCTGCGATCTTTTCCTTGTTCTTATCGAACTGCTTCAGCGCATCGACCAGCATGGTCTTGCCTTCTGCGATTACTTCCTCCTCTTTCATGGTTCCCTTTGATATCTTTTCCATGTCTTCTTCGAGCTTCTTCGTTGTTTCTTCTTCGACTATCATGCTTGCGTTGTTCGCCAGCGTCTCGTAAACGCTCATCCCGAACTTTGTAACCATTATGCTTGTTCCTTCGAGATATCTTCTCTTGAAAAGAGTGTCGATGATCTGCGCTCTTGTCGCCTTTGTTCCGAGATCCCTCTTTTCCAGCTCTGAAATAAGTCCGGCTTTGGTGTATCTTTTCGGTGGTTGTGTCTGGAGGTCTCTCAATTCAATGTTTGTCACAGAAACTTTCGAACCTTTCTTGAACTCAGGAAGCATCTTCTCGTCGATTTTCGCGTATGTGTAGTAAAGCAGCCATCCTGGCTTCAGGATCTGCGAGCCTGACGCAACATACTGCTCTCCGCCTATGTCGACAATCACCTTTGTTCGTCCAACTGTTGCAGGTTCTGCGAAGCACGATAGGAATCTTCTTACTATCATGTCGTAGAGCTTTCCTTCTTGCAGGCTAAGCGACGTTGGCATTTCTCCAGTTGGGAATATTGCAGGGTGCGCTTCGTCTGTCTTTGGCCCCTCCTTTGGCTTGAAGGCCTTCTTTGCAACAAGCTCGTACGCAAGCTCTTTGTAAGTCGGATTCTTCCCCAACGCTGCGATTATCTTTGGGAGCCCAAGTGTAGGGGGCAGCTTCTGCGACGATGTTCTCGGATACGACGTGTACCCTTTTTCGTAAAGCGATTGCGCTATCGACAAAGTTACTGATGGATCTAGGTGAAGCGCTCTGCTCGCCTCTAGTTGCAACGATGTGAGATCGAATGGAGGATAAGGTTCCGACAGCTGTTCTCTGACTTCGACATCAAGCACAGTTGCGCTCGATTTGTGTGACACTGTTGCCTGGTGGGCTTTTGCCGCGACCTCTTTCTCGAAGATATCTCCCCGATTGTTCATGAATTCTATTTCTTTGATAGTGGCTGCGATTCTCCAGAACGGCTCTGGTACGAATTTCAGTATTTCTATCTCTCGCTTCGCCAGTATCCCCAATGATGGACCTTGCACTCGTCCTATGCTTAGCATTTCCCTCATGCTTGATCCGTGGACTGCCTGGGTCAGCGCTCTGCTGAGGTTTATCCCCCACAGCCAGTCGAGCATGTGCCTAGCTTCTCCCGCATGAAAGTTGTTGAGGTCGAGCGGCATAAGATGCGAATATGATTCCTGAAGGTCTTCTGTCGTTGTGGTCGAGAACTTCATTCTTTGAGAGTTGCCGAAGGTTCCTTTGTTGATGTACTTTATTATATTGGTGCCGATTACCGTTCCTTCAATGTCGAAGTCGCATGCGTTGATGAAATGTTTGCATTTCTTCCCTATCTCTGCAAGAGTGTCAAGATACGCCTTTGTGTGCTCAGACTTCTTTCCAACTTCGTGGGACGGAGCCCATGTTATGTCGAGAACAGGATATCCCCTCTCGCTGACCGTTTGTTTTATCGTGAAAAGGTGGCCGACCGCAGCCGCAACGTATGTAGTTCCGTCTTTTGTTGTTATTTCATAGTAGCTGACAGAATCTTCGCCCTTCTTCCTTTTTTCTGTTCCGTGGCCAAGCGCCTCTGCTATCCTATTTGCAACACTAGGCTTTTCTGCGATGATCAGTGTGTCCATTTTTACCAGTGATTATCTCTTCTTGCGAGATCTTTTCCTTGATGCCTCTTTTGAGAGCGGTGCCCTTGTAGGAGTCGGATGCTGCATGCGGCCTATCTGGTACCAGGTGTAGAGCATTACAACAGCGGTGACTATGAAAAGAGCGTAGAAGACTGCGCCCGCACCAGAAATTATATAAACGACTATAGCCAATACCGATAGGACTATTACAGCTAACGACAATAAAATGTCAATTCGTTGAGTTACCATAATACAACCGTGATTTACTGAATATATACTTAGTTATCTTTTTAACACTTGTTGCTGCGCTGATAGCCTCGGCGGCCCAGCTTCTGTACAAAAGAGGGCTGACAAGCAAGCTTGCAAGGAAGCGCGAAGTCCTGCGCGTGCTGTCCAACAGGAATGTAATGGCAGGCATAATTGTATACGTGGTTTCGCTTGCGGTCTACCTTTACGCACTCTCGGCAGCTCCGCTCTCTGTTGTTTATCCGACATTCGCGAGCACATTCATCTTCATAACGCTGCTGTCGCACTTCTACCTAAAGGAAAAGCTGTCCTGGACAAGGATTGCCGGCGTTTTGGCGATATTCGTAGGCATAGTAGTGATAGCGACGACATTGTGATTGCATGGCGAACGAACGAATAGAGAACCTTGGATTCCTTTTCGTATCGACACTGCTGGCAGCGTCAGGGCAGCTCTTATTCAAGTATGGATTGAACAGCACGGCAGCGATATCTACGCTGGTATTTTGGGTGGGGATAGGCTTGGCCGCATACGTGCTCTCGACTTTGATATATCTGTTTGTGCTTAGCAGGGTGCACCTGAGCTGGGCATACGGGATAGGAGGGCTTAGCTACATCTTTGCAGTCGTATTCGCAAACTTCGTGCTGATGGAAAACGTTCCTGTAGTGCGATGGATAGGCGTAGGAATAATTTTCGTAGGAGTTGCACTGATAGGGTTGAGTTGATGGGGGCTTCAAAAACAGAAACAGCAGACAAATCGATTGTCCTTTGCGGAAAGAGATACGGAGGATTCACTGGAAGAGAAGTAATCGAATTGAACAGGGCGATCAGGGAAAATGATTCTGATGTATTTCTTGGAGTGTTGTTAAGAAAACTCAATATGGATGTGGCCCAGTTTAGGAGAGAGTTAGAAAACTACATGCAGAGGTAGCGCGTCTGTATTTAAAAATCGTATATTAGGGTGCAGTATACCCGTTCTGCCATGATGAGACCCATGAAGTGCCGCCAGCTATTGCACCGTTGTTGTTGTTTCCGCTATAGTCGTTGATGTTGCCGTTGAGCGGCCACCATGCAGTAATGTTCTGGGGTCGTATCGGAGCGCCGCCTATGCCTTCTTGATAAAGTGCCAATACTTCACTTGCTGAAAGCGAGGCGTTGTATATTTGGACGTCGGCTATCGATCCTGGCCATGGATCCTGTCCACCTACGCCAGACAACCCGGCTGAACCTATTCGGATCCCGCTGCTTAGTGGTATTGACAATGAGTTCACGCTTCCAGAAGCAAGGGATTGCCCGTTGACATACAGGGTTCCGATGCTACCGCTTCTAGTCGCCACAATAAACACCCACGTATTTTGGGGCACTATGGAGTTGGTGAGAAGAGTAGTGTCGTGCCATCTTAATACAATCCCATTATCTCCAGCGCCGTATGCCCCAGAGCCATATTTTTCGAAATCAAAGGCATTCGTCTCGAAGAATGTGCCCCATGTAGCCAATGGTTGTGAAAAATATACCCATCCACTTACTGTAAAGCTTGTGACTGTGGCGGTCGGAGTAGCTGAGATATAGCTTGAGCAACACTGCCCATTGAATTGGACGACGAATTTTGGTACAAGTCCTTGGCATTCTCCAACCAATGACGAACCTGCGGAAGTTTTCTGCACCTGGCACGAACCTGCAGTTGCGGTGTTGCCGAAGTTACTTCCGCCAAAAACTCCAAGTTGGAATAGCACACCAAGGACAACTGCAATAATCAGAATCGCCCACCCGTATGTCATGAGATACTCCATCGCACTTTGCTGCTTCCTCTGTCTGTGACGAAATGTCATGGGTGTCAGGAAAAGATGCAAGGCAATCTATAAAAGCCCGATGCTTCCAACGCCAAAACACCAAGAAAGATATTTAAGGCTTGTTAGAGAAGTGCTAACGATGGTACCACCACAATATCAGCAGAGGCGCCCTACGCCAGCAGCTAGGCCTATGGCGAAGCATGGAATACCCTGGCTGACTATCATAGCGGTAATCGTAGCTCTGATAATAGTGTATTTTGTGGCCACGTGGGTTCTCGGTTCTCTATCCAGCGTAAATATCACTGGGCCGACAACGCTCAACGTAACCGCGAAGACAAGCCTGTTCTACTTAGGGGGAAGCCAATACACGATAAACTTCGTGTCTTCGAGCTCGCCGACAGCAGTCGTCTCGGTCACAAGGCTTCCATATTTCATAAACCCTACGATGTACGTTACACTTTATCTCGACAATGACACCAATGTCAACGGCGCAGGAACATACGCAAACATGCAGCTCAGGCTTCTTGCAACAGGCAAGAGCGGCGCATCGGTTGCCATAAGCCCGCTCCCATTATCGTATGCGATATCTCCATCTTCATCAAGGATAACGCTTGTCGTGCCTTCACTGCAGCTGTCAAACTCAAGCCAGCAGACTACGACCTCTACCACAACAACCGGAAGCTCTACATCATCGTCGTCGACAACAGCAGGCCCGACAACTACAATAACGCAATACAGCCAGCAGTACAACAACGCGCTTAATGTCACAAAGGAGAGCGAATACTACCCTGCAATGGTGAACTACACCAACCTATATGCAAGCGTCAAGAACTGCACTGCTTCTCTGTACAATACAACATTCATCAACAGATTCGGTCACCTCGCAAACACCACTGCAGTGACAGACACCTACGAGAACATCAGCGCACTTCTTCCGTATCAGATGACATTCGCGCTCACGAACTCATCCGCTACTGCATGGACTGCCACATACGCGACAGTGGCTAAGACATCTACGTTCACGACTACTGCACTTGTCATCAACATCAACAGCTACTCAAAGGTTATAACGAGCCAGCAGCTCACGGCAACAGGAATATTCTCAGGAGAGAACGTAACGCAGCTCAAGAATGGATACGTATCGGCTTCAGGAATAGGCAACGCATGCGGAATATGGATAACAGGAACGCAGTGCTACACATTGAAGGCAGAAGGAAAGTCCTGCTGATCCCGCTTCTTATTTTTATTTTATTACTGATTATTGATTATTGCAAGCCTGCAGCAGAGGCCGGCGCAGACTTTTTGTCATCTTGCTGCTGTTGCTCCTTTTTCTTTGGCTTCTGGGAAGTAGGCAGATTGAACCAGAATGTGCTGCCTTCGCCAAGCTTCGAATCGACACTCAGTTTTCCACCGTGGAGACCGATCAGCTCTCTTGTTATGGAAAGGCCGAGCCCTGTCCCTGCCCCTGGTTGCTGCGTGAGATCCTTTTTCATCCCAACTGCTTGGTAGAACTTCCTCTTCCCTATTCTTTTCTTGTCTTCGTCGTTTATTCCTATTCCGGTGTCGATAACCTTGCACACGATGCTCTTCGCACTCTTCTTGTTGAGCCTCGATATGTGGACCGTTATCGATCCTTTCTCAGTAAACTTGATTGCATTGCCGATCAGGTTGACAAATATCTGTATAAGCCTGTTCGGATCCGCAGAAATCTTTTCGGGGATGTCGTAGTCGACTTTCCATTCGAACTTGAGTCCTTTTCCTAGCGCAGATTCCTCTAGCGCCTTTATGCTCGGGTTGTTCACCATGTTCTTTAGGTCAACATCCTTGAACTCCAGCTTCACCTTCTTCGAGTCGAGTTTTGCAGCGTCAAGTATCTGCTGTATGATTAGCATGAGCCTGTCTGCCTCGTCAAGAGTGGTCTTTATGTAATCTTTTTGCTCGTCGTTGAGTTTTCCGTAGTCGCCGTCGTAGAGCAGCTTCGAATAACCTTTTATGTTGGTGAGCGGAGTCTTGAGTTCGTGCGATATGTTGTAGATGAACTGCGACTTTAGCTGCCCTTCTGCTTCTTTGTCGCCGAGCAATCTCTCTTGCTTCTTCAGCATCTGCTCCATGTCGCTGAGCTTCCTCTTTGTTGCCAGCTCCTTCAGTATTATTATGAACTCCACTCCGGTTTCGTCTGGCCCGCCGTTGAAAAGCCTTACTGAGTGGATAGCAGGAACCTGTTCTGCGTTCTTTCCAGTTATTGTTATTGAAGTGTTGTCGACCTTGCTGCCGTTCCTCACATATTTTATGTCTCGGTCGAGGAGATCCTGCTCAACGTAGAGTGATTTTACCTCTCGCCCTATCAGCTCCTCTTTTCTGTAACCTGTTATCACCTCTGCAGCGACGTTGCAGTCGCGGATGTAGCCCATGCCGTCTATTCCAAGAAGGCCGTCAGAGCTGTTGCTTATGAAGTCCTCAAGATCTTTTCTTGTGTTGTCTATGTATTTTTCAAGGTCTGCCTTGACGAGAACAATCAGATAGCCGTTTATGAACCTTCTTGCGGTGAAGTGGAAGTATCTCTGGCCGAGCCCGCTCACATCCAAAGTCACGCTTCCGCTGGCGTGGCCGCCTTTCTTCTCGATCCTGTCGAGAACAGACTTGAAATCCTTCTGCTCGCCCTTCGCAACGAAGTCGATGAGATTTCCGTTGGAAAGCATTGATCTTGCATAGCCTAGCATGCGTTCTGCGTTAGCGGAAACATTAGTTATCATGAGTGCGCCGTCTGTCGCAACGCTGCAGACATCGTTGCCGAGAGAGAACGTCTCGCTCACAGCTACGTATGTGAGCTGCTCTGTCATGTCCTGCGCAGCTACGTGAAGAAGCTTGTCGTTTATCCTGCTTGCTGCGATTGCGTAGACTTTCTGGTTTTTGTTTTGTTCTATCGACACGTTCGCGAATGTTCCATTAGCTGTAGTCATCAATGACTTGAAGTCCATGGAAAGTATATCGTTGATCTTTCGCCTGTCCGCTCCGATTACCTCGAAGCTCTTCATCGCAGCTTTGTTCACCTTTATGATCGTTCCATCTTCAGAGACAACGAACTGCGGAATGGGATTGTTGAAAGCGGCATCGAAATAGGTCGCAAGCCTTACGCTGCGGCCCAGCTCTCCTTTGTACATCAGGACAAAGGCAAGGAACGATGCACCGAACGTTACGTTGCTTACTATTTCTTCAGAAAACTTGTTCTCCTTGACGGAGAGCATCTGCAGAAGCGAAAAAACTTTTCCGTCGGCGACAAGCGGGATTACGGCACAGCTGTGGTATCCGTTGTTCCTGTAGCCGATGAACTCTGCGAACGTAGAATACTCGCTGAGCTGGTTGTCGATGATCGGCTTCTTCGTGTTTCTTATGTAGCCCTCGAGTGCGTTCTCCATCTCCTCTTTTTTCTTCATGTCGCTTATGAAGACTTTCTCAACTCCATAGATGGATGAGACAGAACTAGTGAATCTGTTGATGAGCTCTTCTTCGCTGATTGTGCTGGTTGCTATCGGTATTATGTCGAGAAGCAATCTGTTGGTCGTGAGTTCCTGCGCCATAAAATCACGCCAGCATCTTCGTCAAATGATGAAGTGTGACTAATAGTTACAAAATAACAGGCAAGCTATATAAACGTGTGTTGCAACGTTAGAGTGTGGATGGAAATGAGAAAAGGGTTGGAACTGGTCAAGAAGGCCTATGCGGACTTTGAATTGGCTAGGAAGTACAAGGAGACGCGCGAATACATGACAGCGTCGATGCTGTACAGAAACGCCACGGAAAAAGTCTTGAGGGCCCTCTACATGAGCAGCAAAAGAAGAGAGCCTCCAAGGAATGCATCCGTGGAATACCTGGCCGGTCAGACCAAGCTTCCAGAATCTATCTACAGCGAACTGGTGGAGCTGCCTGATGAGACTGCGGAACTTGCAGAAGAGGAGAATCTTCTTGAGGCCGACGATCTCGAGGCGACGCACAATGCAGAGCGCATGGAGTACACGAGAACTGTATCTATGCACGACGCTGTAAGAAGGCTTCTGGAATATGCTAAGGCTAGCGTCTGAGAAAGCAAGGTATAAAAGTCCGTATTGGGAAAGCATTTCGAGAGCATGAGCGCCAAATCTTTATTTCCAGGAGTGTACACAGTAGACGGAAAGCTAGCCACAAAGAACATGGTGAAAGGGAAGACCGTCTACGGCGAAAAGCTCATTGTTGAGAAGAACGTGGAGTACAGGCTGTGGACTCCATACAGGAGCAAGCTTTCAGCAGCGATCATGAACGGGCTCAACGACTTCAAAATAAAAAGCGAAGATGCGGTTCTCTATCTGGGGGTCGCGTCTGGAACGACCCCGAGCCACATCAGCGACATAATCGGCGAAAAGGGAAGGCTTTACGGAGTTGAGATATCCGAGCGCAGCATGAGAGACTTCGTAACTCTTTGCCACGCAAGAAAAAACATGCTGCCGATTCTTGCTGATGCGCGATATCCTGAAAACTACGCCGACACGGTCGAGCAGTGCGACATAATCTATCAAGATGTAGCTGCGAAGGAGCAGGCCATGATACTAAAGGAGAACTCGAAGTTTTTGAAGAAGGGAGGGTACGCCTACTTCGTGATAAAGTCGCAGAGCGTAGACATGGCCAAGCCCCCGAAGGAAGTCTACAAAGAGGAATTGGCAAAACTAGAAAGCACTTTCGAGATTCTGGAGAAGCTCAGCCTTGAGCCTTACGATAGTCTGCACCTTTTCGTCGTGCTGAAGAAGAAGTAGCACTACGGCATGCCTTTCAGAAGACTTTTCTTCAATCTATGCGCCTTTATTATAAGACAGTCGTGAGGCTTGATGATGGGCCTCACGGCAGCCGGTTCGGACTGCTGATGCGATGGTGTGACCAGAGGTTCCTCTCTCAGATATTGAACAAGAAAGGAGACTCCAATATCTTTAACGGCTGCCATGAGCGTCACCTTTTGTGTATTGTACGAAGCTAGTGACTTTGCCGAATTTCTGATTGATATTGTTTGATATGTACCTGACAATGTCCTTCGGCTCTTTCTCGTTCATGAATCTTGCTTTGACGATATATCCGCAGTCTCCTTCTGTAATGTAGACTTCTTGCACATTTGGGAGTTCGATTAAACACAATGCCAATTTCTCAGCGTCGGCGTTCGGCCGTGGTTCTATAAAGTAGAACCTGTGAAGTGCCGCTCTTTTCTTTGCTCCGCTGCTCTTGTTGTTTTGACTATCCATACATCCACCTTATTATCTTACAGCATCACGAGTGCAAAATACACTACTGCAAAGATAATCGTGACTATTGAAAGCTGTTGAAGAAAGAAGTCCTGGTTCGGAGTCGGTTCCCAGTTTATAAAATCCATGATCTCACTTTGGGTGTGGAGGGGATTGGACGGGCTTGAAGAAAAATGCAACATATACTTTGTAGATAGTTGCCTTTGGGTGTTGAGTGACTATCTTCTGACTGGTTTTCCCCACCTTATCCACCCAATTCCACCTGTATAGATTTGTGAATTTTGGGATATAAATAGCCTGTTTTATGGACAATTTTGTTTGCTTATTTTTAATCTTTTGTAAAGTGGTATTAGTTAGTGACGTCAGTAGACTCGGCAATCTTATTGAAAAAAAGTTCAATGCTATTTACATTTCCGATACCTATCAAAACCCTTTCATTCTCTTTTGGTGCTAGTGTATCGTTGATAAAGTCGAGTTCATCTCTGTTAACATCACGGTGGGGATTATCATTTGTGAAAAGATAATGATCTTTTAGCGCATGCAGCAGTTCTCTGTGTGGTTTTATAGTTTGTGTATCCAGTTTTATTGCAAGTGCTCTATTATCTGCTCTTATCTGTTCTAAGAAGTGCCTGTTGTTAACAAACGCACTTGTAATATCGAATATCTGTAGTTTTTTGTTATGTGCTATATGTTCCGGTGTTGATTTCGACAATTTCTGTTGAACTATAACTGCTCCTGCTATGAGTAAAGTTGCACCTATGTAATATGCTTTTATCGGAGTTCCCACAATCAACGCTGCTAGTAGTATGGTGATAAATGGGACTGCGAGTGTAGCATTTCCTACAAAAATAGGATTCAAGGTTTTATACGCGTTGAAATAAAGTGTTGTGCCAATTCCGTAAGTAACTACTCCTAAGAATGCTATTATAGACAGCGTCTGCAACGAAAGTGCTGTTGGTATGGCGATCTTAAACATAAATGCCAGAGCACCAATAAACGCAAACGAGGAAACATTAAACACCGCCACAGATGCGGTCATGCTGAATGTGTATTTCTTTATGAGCAGTGCTGAGATTGTAGCAGAAAGTGCACAACCGAGCAATAAACCAATATATGGTAATTGCTGTAGATTTAACGATAAGAGGCTGCCTCCAGAAACGACAAGATAAACCCCCGCAAAACCTACTAACGCAGCCGCAATCTGTGCTTTGGTTACTTTGATTTTAAGCACAAATGGCATAAGTAATATGGACATCAGAACCCATCCCCTGAATATGATTCCGGCGACGCTTGGGTTTGTGCCTATTGTTCCGGCCGTTAGAAGGAGTTGAGATATAGCATTATTGAATAAACCTGCGGCAATAACTATGGCTATGCTCTTTTTAGAACTAAGCAAAGATTTAAGCCCTTCTTTATCGTAAATGAAGCTTATCGGCACAGAAACTAGCGATGACAAAAGAAAGACATAGAACAAAAGCTGCACTCCCCCTATGCTGGTCCCGGCCACTCCAAGTAAAACAGGAAGAAGCGACAGCTCAAGCAAGGCTATCGTCAACGCGATGCCTCCCTTCTGCTCTGCCTTTAGTGCCATACACTTATACTGTAGTTTAGGTGTTTATAAGCCATATACATAAAGTAAATTTTGTTTGCAGTTCTTTGATTAAATGTAAATGTTATAAACTCTCCCTTTCAATACAATCCATGGAATTCTTTACTGCTACTGAGAAATTAATCTTAAGGGCGCTTAGCACAGACTCACGAGCTTCAGTAACTCAACTCGCCAAGCTTGCCAAATGCTCCAGAGTCACAGTAATGAAGAACATAAAGGTCCTAGAAGAAAAATTAGACATAAAATACACGCTCGAAATAGACGAAAGCAGATTGGGTGGTTCAGAAAGGCACATAGTCGTGATGAAATTCTTGATCAAACCTCCAGCGGAAGTGCTATACGATTTTTTCAAGAACGATGATTACGCCCAAGAAGTTTATATCACAAAAGGCGCTTTTGACCTATTCGTCTATGTTCGAGCTGGGGATCCTGTAAGTTACATAAAGTGGGAAACTTACATAGCCGCAGAACTTTCAAAATATCGACCCATTTTTAGACCATCTGAATATACTGTTGCTCAATTTGGATTTTGGCCATTAAATAACAGTTTTGTAAACGAAATTAACAAATCAACAAAGATAAGCGAAAACGATAAGAAAATTCTACTCCTTCTAAACCAGAATTCTAGGATGTCCATAAGCGAAATATCAAAAGCTGTCGGCCGTGGCAAAGGGACTGTTAGATACCGCCTGTTAAAATTAAAAGAAAGCGGAATAATCAAGCGGTTTACTATAGCTGTTCAGAAGCCCCCGCAAAGTTATCTGATAATGCATTTCAGCAACTACCGATTTAACGTCGGGATAAATGAAAGAATGCTTGTACTACGTAAACGATACAAAGAAGCCGATTCTAATGGGTTACCTCTTTTAACAACATTCCAGATAGTTGCGCCAACAAGCGGAAGCTTTAGGTCATTCGGGTTTTCGTTATTTTATAACGAAGAAGATGCAATTGAAATGGTTCCAAAGATGCACAAACAGATCTTCGCTAAAGATAATATTGACATAAAGTACGTCAGAATCACAAAGGTCGTGAAGGGATTATTGCCTTTGAGAAATTTGGACATAAAGTCAAACTACTTGCCGATAACTTGGACACGTCAGAAAGAACCGACGTAAGATATTTATTGAGCAATTCACATTGATGATTGTGACCTTTCCAAGAATAGACGCAAAAGCATACACAAACCTTCTTAACAAGATAGCAGCTGGAGGCAGAGTAATGTGCCAATACTGCGGCAATGAGAACGTCGCGCTCGGAGACACGTGGGTGTGTGCATACTGTGAGAACGCCAACTATGCGAGCATACTTGCGATAAAGCTGAGAGATGCGGAACTTGTGAAGTCCTTGAACCTCGTTAATGACTACTTATCAGAGAGCGACTTTGATTCGGCGCTTGCAGAATACGAAAAAATACTAGACAGCAACGACGAACCCGGATTCCATTACAGATACGCGCAGCTTATCATTCAGTATTCAAACTACGAAGTCGCGTCGATAAGATACGATAGGCCTGGCTTCATGGAAGAGAATGCGCTGCACAGAGAACTTTCCGGAACTCTTGATTCAAGGGCAAAGATGATTCTGAGCAAGACTGCAGTTGCGTGCGAGATCGCATTCAGGAACGGAAACAAGGATCCGTTCGTGCTCCATGCCTATTTCATGTCAAACCTCAAGCTGAAAAACCTCAAGACTGCAAAGAGGGCGAGCGAAATGACCGCGATGTACAGCAAACCTCTTCAAGAGTATCAGCAGATGGCGCTTGCCGCAGAGCTCGGCGATGCCACGGCAACTGCAACTACTGCAGACAGCCAGATAAAGAAAGTTTTCTCGCCGATCAACGCATTCTACTACTTGACGTGGTCGCTGGTCAGGGCAAAAAGACTCGAAGACGCAAAGGTGTTTATAACCAAGCTTTCCGGATACATCCCGAACAGCAGCGTCAAGGCCCTCGAGAAAGAGATAACTAACGCGATGCAGGTTGCTTGACTACTTGGAAATGAAAATGAACCGCATCTTCTTTTTGTCGTCGAGTATGCAGTAGCCGAACCTCTCGAACTGCACTATTTCATGCTCCTTCAGTTTTTCTGCGTAGCTTTCCACATAGCCGGATACTGTTTCGAGGCTATTGGGATTAAAGTTGTCCTTGTCGTCAACTATCGGAAGCGGGACAAGAACTGTGCATTTGACATAATTACTCTCGGAAACCCACTGTATAACCTTTTTTCCGCCCTCTCCCTTCTCTGCTTCAATCGTTTTTCCCTTTTTCGTTATCTTTATGTCAATCAGATCCTTCAACCTTATCGAATCCCCATTCTTGAGAGCTGCAGAATCCTCTTTGCTTATGTAGAACGTGTCACCGATTTCATATTTTCTCATTCCGAAGTCATTTGTCGGATGCAGTCTAATCTCGGTCTTCTCTTTTTCTGCTCCATTCACAACTAATTTTACTGGATCTGCGACGAAAAACATGTGCTTTGCAATCGGGTCAATTACCTTCTTGTTCTCCGCTAACAACATATCCAAGGGCACCGAACTGTCGGTCTTGGTCATTCCCAGCCTCAATATGAAGTTCCTTATCGCTTCTGGCGCAATCCCTCTCCTCCTGAGCGACATTATCGTCATTAGCCGCGGATCATCCCAGCCGGAAAGTTTTCCTTCTTCCACCAGTTTCCTGATATCGCGTTTCTGAACTATATTGCCGACTATATTTAGCCTGGCCTCAAGATGGTATCTCGGGATTCGTAGCCCCAACGCCTTCAATATCTGCATGCCAAGTTCATCGTGCAGCTCATACTCCTTGCTCCTTACAACATCCGTGACATCGTTGATAGAATCCATTATCGGGGTATTGAAGTCGTATGCAGGCCACACTTTGTACTTCGTGCCAGTTTTGTAGTGCGGTGTGTCTACTATTCTCAGCAGCACAGGATCCCTAAGGATCGTATTCTGCGCCTTCATGTCTCCTGTCCACCTGACGACTGCCTCGCCTTCCTTGTACTTGCCGCTAACCATGTCGTTGAAAAGCTTGAGGTTCTCCTTTACTGGCTGGGATCGGTGGCTGCACTCGATGCCGTTGAACCTCTTATCTTTCATGTCGTCCCGGCTGCACATGCAGACGTACGCTTTCTTCTTTTCGATGAGCTGCCTTGCGTAATCGTACACCTTCTCAACGAAGTCGCTTGAATAATATTCTTTATCGAACTTCAGCCCTAGCCAAGCCAAATCTACTTTCATAGAGTCTACGAACTCCTGTTTTGCTTTCTCAGGGTTGGTATCATCAAAGAAAAGGAAGAGCTTGCCTTTGTAGATCCTTGAAAGTTCAGCGCTTATCAATGCCTGCTTTACGTGGCCTACGTGCATGTATCCGCTCGGCTCAGGAGGGAACCGCGTCGCCACTTTGCCGTCGACTGCACCTTCTATCTCGAGATTCGGTTTCGCTGTCTTCTCCGCAGTCTCTTCGGCTTTCTTCTCGAACTCTTTTTCGAAAGGCTTGTACTCTTTCTCAAGAGCATCTTTCTTCATCTTGTTTACTTCCTTGATTACTGCTTCGACCTCCTTTTTCAAGTCAGGAATAGGAATGCCCTTTGACTGTGGGATAACTTTTCCCAAAACGCTGCCGATGTCCGCCTTTCCGTAGTCGATAGCATTCTTTATTGCGAACTTTCTAACCAGCGCTTTTGTCTTCTCGTCTATCGGCATCATGCCACCGGTTTAATCCTGATCTGGCCGTTGTATACTGTGCCGTTGTTTGTTATCAATGCTTGCACTGAGACTGGGATCACCGCTCCCATCTTCGGGATTGGCATAACAGTTATCGTGTAATTGATGTTCGGCGGATACACTGGAACTGTCGATGACGCATACTTGAAGAATACCGCCTTCGGAAGCTTTACAAGCGAGCTTGCATTGACGCTTATTAGCGTGTTTGATCCGGTTCTGTTGTAGAGCAGACTCTGGAGCGCATATGCGCTCATGTTCGCAAGAAGCACCTCGTAGCTTGTGTTAGTGCTTACAAAGCTGGACACCGAGCCATTCTGTTCAAGTTTGTTAAGAACATTGCCTGCGATTGTGCCTGCTGCGCTGTTCGCAGCGAAGTTTACGGTAGCACTGCTTCCGTAGCCGGCAACTGTCGCGTTCGTCGATCCGAACACTGCGTATGTCTGTATGTTCTGCGAAACTGTCGTAGTCGATGCTCCGCCAACGTTGTTGTTGCTAAACGCTCCGAACGCAGTCAGCAGCGTAATCGCCGCGAAAAGCGTTCCTATGAATAACAGCCATTTCTTCTTGCTCTTTTCGTCCAGATACTCACCTGTGAAAATTAGGCAGTAGATATTATTGCCTTGAAAGCATTTTTATAGCTATTTGATTAATACTTCTTGTATCGCTGTTTTTCAGCAGGTAATTACATGGCTTTCAAGGAAGGAGATTTTCTAGAGATAGAGTACACAGTATCAGATGCAGAGGACAAGAAGGTTCTTGCCACCACTGACCAGAAAAGGGCGAAAGAGGCAGGGATACTCAATGAAAAGATGCAGTACGGCCCAGTCGTTGTAGTGATTGGAGCGCCAGGAGTGCTAAAAGGGCTCGACCGTGAGCTCAGGAATCTGAAGGCAGGAGAGGCGAAGAGCTTCACATTCAAGCCAGAAGACGCGTTCGGCGAAAGATACGAAGATCTTGTCAGAGTAATGCCGATGTCAGAGTTCCGCCAGAGGGAAATCGAACCTTATCCAGGGATGCAGGTCAATCTGGACAACATGACAGCGATAGTAAAGAGCGTCAACTCAGGAAGAGTAGTCGTCGATGCAAACCACCCATATGCTGGAAGAGATGTCGTTTACGATGTGAAGGTGGTGAGACAGCTCACGTCAGACAAGGAAAAGGTCGAGGCGCTTGGAAAGAGCAATGGCATCACCCCGTCTTCAGTCACTGCGTCTGCGGACAAGGTCGAAATAATGTTCAACAACTCTGTTGCGAAGAACGCAGACTACTTTGTAGGAAAAGCCGGCTTCATAGCTTCTGTATTCTCAAATCTCAAGAACATAAAGAAGATTGAGATTAAGGAAGAATACATAAATGAAGAAAAGAAAGAAGAGAAAAAGTGAGTGCATAACTAACATAGAAGTTATCACAACAAGCGACAAGAAAGAGGTTCTGGATAAGATAGCTCTGATTCTGGTAAAGAAAAAGCTCGCCGCGTGTGCGCAGGTTCTTGGCCCTGTTGAAAGCACATACTGGTGGAAAGGAAAGATAGAGCATTCAAAGGAGTACATGCTCGTCATAAAGACTAAGCGCTCAGTTTACAAATGGGTCGAGAAGGAAATACTCGGCAACCACAACTATGACCTCCCGCAAATAACCACAATCAAGATATCGGGATCACACAGCTACCTCGACTGGATAAACAAAGCTGTGAAGTAACATTTAATCGCCTCTAGAAAGCGAAGCTATAAATATTTATGGTCTCTATAATAGACCATATGGACTATTTAATAGACCGATTATTTGGCTCAAGCACAAGAACAGCTCTCCTTACGGAACTTTTCATGAACGAGTCGAAACGGTTTCATATAAGGGATCTATCGAGAAGATTAAGCATAACGCACAGTGCACTTCTTAAAGAGGTGGACAACCTAGAAATCCTCGGAATAGTGAAAGTCGAAAAAATAGGCAGGATGAAATTTGTAGGCATCAACAGCGGCATCCCATACTTCAAGGAGCTTAAAGAAATAATCATAAAAACATCAGGGCTGAAGGATCTAATCTACAACCAACTCTCAAGCAACAAGGCCATAAAATTCTGCATGATATTTGGTTCGTTTGCGAATGGGGAAGAGACCCCAGAAAGCGATATCGATGTTCTGATTATAGGGAAAGTAAAAGTCCTTGAACTTTCAAAGCAGTTTAAGCAAGTCGAGGAAAAAACAGGCAGAGAAGTGAATTTCATAGTATGGAACGAAAGCCAACTTCAAAGAAGAGCAAAGGAGAAAAGCGGTTTCCTGTCTGATTTAATAAATAAACAGGTTATAATGGTAATTGGTAGTGAAAATGAATTTAGACGAGATGCTAGAAAAAGACCTGATTAAAAAGGTAGTTCCTAGCAAAGAGAGCGCTGTAAAGAGACTAAAGAAAGCAGAGAAATGGCTTGCATTGGCTAGTAAACTTACTGGCCTCGATCTTGATACTGCTTTAGAGAAAACATACGATTCGATATTGGAGGCAGGTATGGCAATAATGGCGAAAAACGGATTTATGCCTACAAGCAAATTGGGTCACCACTTTGCAATAATGGAATATTTATCTAACGTGATTGATGTAGATAACTCCGCATTGCACACACTGAGAAAAAGCAGGAACTTGATCATCTACGAAGATGAAGACGACACGATAACCGAGGAGTATATGGACGAAGCTACAAAATTCGCTGCAGATGTCGTAAAGAAGGCAAAGAAGATAATTAATGAAAAGTAAACTACACTCTTCTCTTCTCTCTAAGCCTTGATGTTCAACGCGAATGTGCTGTTGACCTTGAGGTTCAGCTTCTTGGCTATATCTGATTTTTCTGCGTTGAGAAGTATCACATAGCTGCTCCACTTGTTCGTCAGGTTTGTTCCTCCGCACAATGGGCACTTCTCCCCGTGCGTTATGATTATTCTGCATTCTTTGCATACTCTTCCTTCCATGATATCATCTTCTTGTTCTCGACTTTCCTGTTCCGCTTGCGCCGCTTGTCTTCCTTGCTGCCTTTGAGGCTGCGCTTATCCACTCGGGTTTGCCTAGCCCTTCTGGCTTCATTGTAAGTGCAATCTTTGAATCCTTCACTGTCTTCTTCATGCTCACAGTCGATATTTTTGCGAAGACTGCGTCCCCCTTCTTCAGGTTCTTTCCTGTCTTCTTGCTTGCGAATGCAGGTATCTTCTTGTCGAACGACAGGAAGTCGTTTGCAATCTGTGAAACGTGGACAAGCCCTTCCATAGGCCCTATTCTTACGAACGCTCCGAACTCAACGAGCTCTGAAACCTCTCCTGCTACCACTTCTTCTACAGTAGGCATGAATGTGAGAATGTCGAACTTCACGCTGTGGTGCGTAGCCGGATCTCCCGGAAATATCACTCCGTCGCTTATGTCCTTTATGTTGAATACTGCAACCGCCACTCCCAATTCTTTGTCAATTGTTCCCTCGTACTTTCTCTGGAGCACGCTAGCCGCTACCTCTTCAAGGTTGTCCGCGAAATGCTCCGGAGGCAACTTGAATGTGTCGCTTACAGTGTATATTTTGTACAATCTATCACTTCTTGAATATCACAAAAAGAATTACTTTAGCAAGCCCTCCTTGGTGAGCTTGAGACACGTTATATTAGCGGACTCAAGCTTTTTATATAGTGCGGTATCGTTGGTAATTACCACACTGTGCGGATATTCGCCGGCTTTTAGCAATATCCACGAATCTACGTATGTATTATCATTATCGACTTTAAGGTTTTTATGCTTTATTGCTGCTAATGCGGTCTTCGCCGCAATGCCCTTTTTGCCCTTGTTCTGCGCTATTCTTGCCAGTTCACGGAGAACCCCCTGCGAAATGAGTATCATTGCTCCGGCTATGCCTTGCTTCGCCACTCCGAAGGCGTCCTTGCCGTTCTCGAAGCCGAAGACAATCGAGCTTGTGTCTATTATTACTGCTTTTGCCATCGTATCACTAAGGTGCGGTGTAGCCTGTCGAGCTTTGCCATGAACTGGAGAATGATGCGCCGTTTATCTGCCCATTGTAATTGTTCCCAGAGTAATCGTTGCCGTTGCCGTTAAGCGGCCACCATCCTAAAATGTTCTGCGGGCGTATCGGAGCGCCTCCTATGCCTTCGGCGTAGAGTGCGTTCACTTCTGCGGACGACAACGATGTGTTGTACATCTGCACATTACTTATGTATCCATTAAGATGGCCTGCATAGGCACCTATGTTGTCGTCAGCTGTAGATGCGGGAAATGTTACGCAACCTATAGTTGTAGAACTCGTTCCAACTACGCCACCATTCACATAATCGGCTTCGCTGATTCCATTGCTTATGGTGAGGGCGGAGAATGCCCATTTGTTTTGGTATGGGCCAGTTGTGAATGCATCATACCCTCCCGGTAAATTTCCCTGTTGTTCAAAGCGTATTACGTTATCGTTGCGATATATAATGTCGATGCAATTCTCACCGTTGCAGGCACCTGCAGATACTACTCCTCCCCAGCTGCCAGGCACGCTTAGGTCGTAAGACCATGCAGTCAATGTGATGTTGCAGAGCGTTTCACCTGATGGAAAAGCCGAAGACGGCAACTGAACATAACTGTTCTGTCCGTTGAACTGACCAATATACTGAGGAAGCTGCCCCTGGCATTCTCCTACCAAAGAAGAACCGACAGAAGTCTTCTGAACTTCGCACGAGCCTGCCTGCGCCTTCGGCGCGAAGTTTCCTCCTGAAAAGACTCCGAGTTGAAACAGAACCGCAAGCACAACTGCAATGATCAGAATCGCCCATCCGTATGTCATCAGGTATTCCATTGCCGACTGTGACTTCATCGTATCCATCGATTATTAAAGTCTAACTTTATATAGCTTATTCATGTCGAAGCAGAGAGTAATTATTTTGGGAGCGGCCGGAAGAGACTACCACCTTTTTAACATGATATTCAGAGACAATCCCGAATACGAAGTTGTCGCTTTCACAACTGCACAGATACCTTTTCTCACCGGAAGAGTTTATCCTAAAGAGTTAACAGGAAAACTATATCCAAAAGGAATAAAGTCTTATGACGAATCAGAGCTCCCGGCCCTGATAAAGAAATTTAAGCCTGCGGCATGTGTGCTTGCATACAGCGACCTGAGCTTCCAGGATGTGATGACAAAGGCGAGCATAGTCAATGCCTCGGGAGCAGGATTCTCGATGGTTGCCCCTTCACAGATGATGCTGAAGTCCACCAAACCAGTAATTGCGATATGTGCAGTCAGAACCGGCTCTGGAAAAACACAGACTACGCGATACGTTTCCACAATGCTGAGGAAGCTCGGCCTAAGGGTCGTGATAATACGGCATCCTATGCCGTACGGAGTGCTCAAAGACGAAATAGTAGAGCGCTACACCACATTGAAAGACCTGGACAAGTACAAATGCACAATCGAAGAGCGAGAGGACTACGAACCGCACATCAAGAACGGATTCATACTTTATTCCGGAGTAGATTACGAGAAAATACTAAGAGCAGCAGAGAAAGAAGCCGACGTCATCATATGGGATGGCGGAAACAACGATGCACCTTTCATAAAACCGGATCTTCTTGTGACTATTGCAGATCCACTGCGCGCAGGCAACGAACTGTCGTATTATCCCGGTTCGACTGTCGCAAGAATGGCTGACGTTCTTCTGATAAACAAGATAAACTCTGCGACAGGCGAGCAAGTCGAAAAAGTGACAGAAGATCTTGCAATGATAAATCCAAGTGCAAAGATGTTCAAAGCAGATTCTGTAGTCCGGTCGGATAGTCCGAAACTGATAACGAACAAGAGAGTGCTGATTGTTGAAGATGGGCCATCGATAACTCATGGGCAGATGGCATACGGTGCAGGAACAATCGCTGCACGTCAATACAAAGCTGCGGAGACTGTCGACGCAAAGAAGTACGCTGTCGGCACGATAAAGGAAACATACAAAAGGTATCCAAAGCTCGGCGGCGAGCTCCCTGCAATGGGCTATAGCACGAAACAGATAAAAGACCTCGAAGCCACAATAAACCTGGCAGACTGCGATTCGGTGATATCTGCGACGCCAACAGATCTAAGAAAAATACTTAACTCGAACAAGCCGATCGCGCAGGTCTACTATGACCTGCAGCCGATCGGAGCAGGCTTCGACAATGTGATAAAGCGGTTCGCCGCAAAAGCGAAGAAGAAAAAGTGATTCTTTGGAAAAGAAAGATAAGATAATCTATGCACTGGCCGTGCTTGGCATAGTGATCTCGATTTATCTGACGATATCGAAATACGACTCAAGCGTGCTCGCCTGCCCTGAAGGCGGCCTCATCAACTGCGAATCTGTCATCACAAGCTCCTACTCGAGCATATTCGGGATTCCGACTTCTGTTTTGGCAGTCGTCTTGTTCATTCTCGCTCCATACATGATAAAGAAGAATGACACGTATGCATTTCTCTGGAGCGTGGCCGGGGCTGCTGCAGTTCTCTACTCTGTTGGTGCGATGTCGCTTCTTGGAAAGATATGCATATACTGCTCATCGCTTGACGTGATCATCATAATACTGATATACATCGCAAACTTCACAAAGCCAAAGGCGAACGCATGATACACATAAGAGACGCAGTTGTCGGTGACATAGAGCCGACAGACATCGAGCTGAAAATAATAGAAAGCCAGCCAATGCAGAAGCTCCGTTATGTAAAGCAGCTCGGGCTGGACAATCTGGTCTACCCTGGAGCAAACCACACAAGATTCGAACACTCGCTTGGAACAATGCAGATAACGAGAGAGCTCGCCCGCAGCATGTTTGGCAAAGATGATGAGGTTCTCGAGTACGCCGGCCTTCTTCACGACGTGGGCCACTGCGCGTTCTCGCATCTTTCCGACGGTCTTCTTGCACGCTATCTGAAGACTACACACGAAAAACTGGGAGAAGAGCTGATAAAGAAAGGACCACTCAACGATGTGCTCACAGAAAACGGCGTTCCGATAAAGAAACTTCTCGGTTATTTCAACGGTGTTGGAAACGGGATCGTTGTTACCGGAGCGTTGGGCTCGGACAGGCTTGACTATTTGATGAGAGATTCGCACTACACGGGAGTTGCATACGGAATAATTGATTACCAAAGGGTTCGAACAAGGCTCACGATATACAAAGGAAAACCTGCAATCTATGAAAGCGGTGTCCAATCAGCAGAGTCGATTCTAGTAGCCAGATACTCCATGTTTGCATCTGTTTACAACCATCACGCGTGCAGAATAGCAAAGAGCATGTACGAGAAGGCAGTAGAATCCGCTGTCGACTCTGGAAACCTTGAGCCAAACGAACTGACCACTCTTGACGACGAAGAGATGATGCACAGGCTGCATTCAGTAAAGGAATCGCGAGAGCTTGCGAAGCGGCTCAGGGAACGCAGCCTTTACAAGAGGGTGTATTACGACTATGTCGATGACGTTGACACCGAAGCAATAGCACGTGAGGTAGAAAAAACAGGGGTCAAGAAGAATGATTACGTAATTGAGATGATCAAGTTCAGAGGGTCGACAGACAACATAGACGTTGTCAACAAAGCCGGAGATTATGTCGGCAAGCTGACCGAAATATCACCGCTTGTCGAGACGCTTATGACAGTCCTCGGCACCAGAAAGAAGCTTCTTGTCGCCTGCGACACCTCCAAGTCACAGAAGGTAAAAGGCGCAGTGCTCAAGGCAATGAAGAAGTAAACGACAGCTATTAATATTATATAGAATAGAGTTCCAACAGTGTTTCGATGAAAGCAGTAATAACCTCGGCAGGACAAGCAACAAGAACCAGGCCAGCGTCTTATGCAACACCAAAGGCGCTAATGCCGCTAGTAGGCAAAATGGAAGGGAGCAAGGATTTCAAGGACACAAAGCTCGTTCCTATACTTGATTGCATCATCGAGCAGCTGAACCGCGCTGGCGCAACCGAATTCTGCATTGTCTGTGCAGACGAAAACCAGAGGGACAAGATAAGAGCTTATCTGGTAAAGGGCCGCTGGCTCGGAGAAAGAGAAAATCTGTTGAGATGGAACACCATTTCTATCAGTTTTGCAATCCGCACAGGGTTCAAGGGATTCGGCGACGCAGTGCTTGCCGGAGAGGAATTTGCCGACGGCAAACCTGTTTTCATACATGCTGATGATGTAGTGTCTCGAGAAGGATACGAACTCATGTCAAAACTTTTCAAAGAGAAGAAAGCAGATGCCGTTCTACTCCTGAGAAAGGTAGACGATCCGAGCAAATTCGGAATAGTGGAAGCGGAACCTGACGGCCAGATAGAAGGAAGGCAAGTAATGGTGATAAAGGGCGCAGAGGAAAAGCCAAAGGAGAATCCGAAATCGAATCTTGCAATATCTGCAGTGTACCTATTCTCTTCGGACGTATTCGATGCAATAAGAAGGCATCCTCCAAGCCAAAGGGGAGAGATAGAGCTTACTGGAGGAATTCAAAAGATGATTGAAGACGGGAAAGTTGTCTACGGATTGATACTTGAGCACGATGTATGGCTTAACGTCGGCACTCCATTCACTTTTGCAGACGCAATAGCGAACACAAGGGCAAACCCGTGGCCGATGAAAGCTTAAATAACTATTATTTAGAACTACTACTGCTCATTTTGGGTCCGTAGCTCAGCTTGGCCAGAGCGGCTGGCTCTTAACCAGTAGGTCGAGGGTTCAAATCCCTCCGGGCCCGCTTATTCAATGAGCTTGAACCGCGGCATTCCTTTTACGGGATATTCCAGCCAGATGTCAAGGTCCCTAACGAAAATGTGCCTTCCTCCTTCTATCTCTTGGTATATCACACACGGCTTGTCGGTCGCTTCCTGCGTTCCAAGCGCGATTACCTTGACGAGGTGTTTTGGATTTTTGTAATGGGAATAGGTTCCTCCTACTTTGACCTTTGCCTTTGCAATTTCCAGGTCACGCGCTATGTCATCTTGGCTTTTGTGCGGCATCGAATCACGATCATTTAAGAAGTTCCTTGAACTCCTTCTTTATCTTTTCCACTTTTGGTCTTGTTACGAATAAGCAGTAAGGCTGGAGCGGATTCTTGCTGTAATAATCCTTGTGGTATTCTTCTGCAGTCCAGAACTTGTCGAGTTTTCTCACTTGCGTGACAATCGGCTTGTCGAAGCTCTTCTGCGCCTTCTTCAAGAAGTCTTCGATTGCCTCCTTCTGTGCAGGTTCTGTGTAAAGTATTATCGATCTGTACTGCGACCCGATGTCTGCGCCCTGCCGGTCTTTCGATGTCGGATCGTGCATTTCGACAAACGCTCTTAGAAGGTCGACAAGCCTTATCTCCTTCGGATTGTATTCTATCTTTAGCACTTCGGCGTGACCGGTTCCGCCGTTGCAGACGTCTTCATAGCTAGGATTGTCCATCGTTCCTCCTGCGTAGCCTGCGTTGTGCTAACTATGCCTTTAAACAGCTTGAACACTGCCTCTGTGCACCAGAAACAGCCTCCGCCGAACACTATAACTTCATTTGCCATCCTTTTCATCCTTCTTTGGTATGAACTTCATCGAAATCGAGTTGACGCAGTGCCTCACATTCTTTTTTGTAAGATGCTCTCCCATGAACACGTGTCCGAGATACGCATCGCATCTTGCGCAATGCAATTCGTAGGTTGCTCCAAGAAACGAGTGCATCATATCCGGCTTAACTCTTTTCACCGCACCCGCTATCTCATCGTCGAACGCAGGCCATCCGCAGTGAGCGTCAAATTTGTCCTCTGACCGGTAAAGCTTTGCTCCGCACCTTCTGCACACATATGTTCCTGGCTCGAAGTTCTTTTCGTACTCGCCAGTAAACGGAGCTTCCGTTCCTTTGTAGACGATGACCAGTTCCTCCTCTTTCGTAAGCTTATTCAGTTTCATCTACTCTCAAATAACATTTCCAATTTCGGGTTTATAATGCTAGCTATATAAGTTTCCGAACATCAGGAAAAAGAATAAATACCTGCAAAAAATAATGCAATGGGTGAATGAATGATGGTAAACGTTCCACAGGCTCCGGAAACAGGAGCAAAGACTCCGTTAGAAGCAAGATTCGAGACTGTGTGCACCGACTTGCGCAGCGCAATCTCGGAAGCAAAAGCCAGAGGCGATCCCATACACTTTGTCCTTGCAAAATCAGAAGCAGGAATCGTCAGCGCAGAAGGAATACTCAAGACAGTCAAAGAATACACACAGAAGGTCGCGACCTTCGGAGAGCACAGGGCGCGGATGCTGGCTCAGAACGAGACCGCAGAAGTTGCAAGAACAGACAGAGAGATAGAAATAGTGAACATCAGAATAAAGGCCGGAGAAACAGAGGTCACCAATTTTATCAGCGGCACAGAACTGCTTCTTGCAAAGGTGAATCAGAGCATTGCAAACCGCAGAAGACAAGGCTTATAAATCCGAATAGCAAATATTCTACTGCAAAGTAGTAAAGGCGTAAATCGCTAATTCTACCAGCAAAGAAAGCAAGAAAGTGAATTGAATGGACGAAGAAGGAATGGACGAAGGGCAAGGAGCTCCGATGGGAGGCGAAGAGAGAGGAGAAAGAAGGGGAGGAAGAGGCGGCGGACGCGGAGGGCGCGAGGGAGGCATGCACATAAAGCCAAACTATTTCCTGCCAAAGCCAGTAAAGGCCGGCGACGAAATCGAAGTGACTATCGAAGCGGTCGGCTCTAGGGGAGACGGCATAGCAAAGAAGGACGGCTTTGTGATCTTCGTAAAGGGAGGCCAGCAGGGCCAGACCTGCAAGGTGCGCGTCACAGAGGTAAAGGCGAGATCGGCAAACGGGGAGATCGTAGCCTGATATCATCAGTTTATTTTTATTTTTCTTTTTTTGTTATGTTTTCTAGTGGCTAGATGTACGATTCAAAAGAGATAGAGAAGAAGTGGATTGCTTACTGGAAGGAGCAGAAGCTGTTTCAGTTCGATGAGAAGGACAAGGATTCTCAGCTATATGTGATCGACTCGCCGCCGCCGTTCACAAGCGGATCGATGTCTATGGGCACAGCTCTCTATTCTCTGATGGATGTCATAGCAAGATACAAGCACATGAAAGGTTACAATGTGTTGTTTCCGCAAGGCTGGGACATGCAGGGTTTCCCTACAGAAAAGGCGGTAGAGAAAAAGTTTGGCAAGAATCTTCCGAGAGAGGAATTCTACAAGAAGTGCGCAGAGCTCTCTCACGAAAACGCAGCGAAGATGAAGGAACAGATGCGAGGCTTGGGATTCACGTTTGATGAAAGATACGAATACAGAACTGCAAGCCCTGAGTATTGGGCAAAGGTTCAGCTATCGCTTCTGATGATGTTTGAAAAAGGGTTCGTGTACAGAGAAAGCCACCCTGTAGAATTCTGCTGGAACTGCGGGTCGGCGATCGCCCACGCAGAGATAAACGACCGAGAAGAAGAGACGACAATAAACCATGTCGAGTTCGCTGTTCCGTCTGCAAAGAAAAAGATCACGATAGCAACGACAAGGCCGGAGCTGATGCATGTATGCGTTGCGATAGCAGTCAATCCTTCCGACAAGCGCTACACAAAGATGATCGGAGCAAAGGCGAAGGTTCCAATCAATGACAAACTTGTAGAAATAATCGGCGATGAGAAAGTCGACCAGGAATTCGGCACTGGTGCAGAGATGGTATGCACATTCGGCGACAAGGCAGACGTAGAAATGTATTATGCCCACAAGCTCAAGCTGATCCCTGCGATGGACGAGAAAGGAATGCTGCTTAATGCCGGAGACCTGACAGGCGTGCACATCAAAAAGGCGAAGGAGCAGGCGGTCGAGAAGCTGAAGGCATCAGGAGCGCTTATCAAGCAGGAAAAGCTCAAGCACACAATAAGAATTCACGACAGATGCGAGACTCCAGTCGAGCTTCTTTCTTCTATGCAGTGGTTCATCAAGACAAAGGAGCACATCAAGAAGATAAAGGAACTGGCAAACGAAGTAAAGTGGTCGCCGGAGTTCACAAAGCAGAGGATGATCGACTGGGCTGACGGCCTTGGCTGGGATTGGACCATATCGAGGAACAGAGTCTTCGGAACTCCGATTCCTTTCTGGTACTGCGAAAAGTGCAACGAGATAATAGCTCCAGACAAGAAAAAGCTCCCTGTCGACCCCGCAAGAGACCAATCTCCAAAGTCAAAGTGCCCCAAGTGCGGAGGCAAAGTTGTCGGCGAGAAAGCGACCTGCGACGTCTGGATCGATTCATCGATAACTCCTCTTGTAATTGCAGGATGGCCAGAAAAGAAAGACTGGGAAAGGTTCATGCCAAACGCTCTACGGTTCCAAGGAGTCGACATAATCAGGACATGGGCGTTCTACACACTGTTCAGAGTCTGGGCGCTCACTGGCAAAAAAGCGTGGGAGGAAGCGCTGGTCCACAGCATGATACTTGCTCCTGACGGGCGAATGATGCACAGAAGCTGGGGCAACGTAATCACTCCAGACGAAGTGTTTGCAAAAGGATATTCATCTGACGCACTGCGGCTTTGGGCGGCAATCGGCGGGGCAATAGGAAAGGACCGGCCATTCACATACAACGACATAGAATATGCAAAGGGCTTCATAGTAAAACTTTTCAACACGGCAAACTTCGTAAAGACTGCGCTTGCCCAGGGAGAGATTCCAAAGAAAGAGCCGCACAAAGACTTCAATGTTTTCGACATATGGATCCTCAATAGGCTGAACGTTCTAGTCAGTGAGATGACAGAAGCTTACGATTCATTCACGTTCTTCGAGGCAATGAACAAGGCGATAAACTTCTATTGGCACGAATTCGCCGATTACTACATAGAAAATGTCAAGCACAGAGTATACTCCACTGACAAAAAGGGCGCAAAGAGCAAAGGAGCAGCGCTTTTCACGCTCAAGTACGTTCTCGACACTTCTCTGAAGCTTTTCGCCCCGGTTATTCCGTTTGTCAGCGAAGAACTCAACTCGATGTTCAACAAAGGAAGCATATTCGAACAGAAGTTTCCAGTATTCACAGAGAGGCCGCACCCTGCCGATTATGTAATAAACGGAGTAATACAGAGAAGCAACATCGAAATCGACTACGACAGCGTTGGCATCGCGCTCAACCAGATAATCGGGGATATAAGGAAGCAGAAGGCACAGGCCAGAATCGCACTTAACAAGGAGATAACATCAATACTTATAAATGTTCCTGATACATATATTAGCGCTGTCGAGGCTGCCTCAGACGAGATAAAGTCGATCTGCAAGGCGTCTAAGGTCTCGATAAAGAAAGGAAAGGAATTCTCTGTAAGCATACAGGCCTAATTCCGAACACTAGGTGTTCATATAGCAAGAATGCATTCGAAGAAGCATGGAAAAGCGAAGTCGAGAAAACCTGTAGTGGAACTCGGAAAGATTCCGGAAGGAGCAGAGGTCACAAAAGAACAGGTTGTCGAGCTTATTGTAAAATACGCGAAGCAAGGCATGGGGCCGGCTCAGATCGGAGAGAAGCTCAAGAGAGAGCACAAGGTTCCGTACGTGCGACAGTATACTGGCAAGAGACTTGTCGAAATCCTCGACGAGCACAAGCTGTCCGGAGATATTCCATCGGATCTTATGAACCTCATGAAGACTGCAGTAGGAATGCACAACCACCTGGACAGGAACAAGCAGGACAAGCACAATGTCATGAGGCTTCGAAGGGTAGAATCAAAGATATGGAGGCTTACAAAGTATTACGTTAGGGAAGGAAAGCTTCCAGAACATTGGAAGTACGATCCAAAGCAGGCAGAACTGATAATCAAGGGCAAGGCTTAATTAGGTTAGAGCATGGCACAACCAAAAGGAGTAGAAAAGTGGAAGGCAAAGCAATGGTTTAATGTGCATGCTCCGCCGGTTTTCAAAGACGTCAGCATAGGCGAGATGCCTGCCAACGACGAAGAAGCGGCAGTCGGCAGAAACATCATCGTAAGCCTTGACCAATTGACAAAGAATCCCTCACACGCTTACACGAATGTTGTTCTAAAAGTCACTGAAGCGAAGGGCGAAGCTGCGCAGACAAGGATTGTCAGGCTCGAGCTTGTTCCGAGCTACATAAGATCGTTCGTCCGAAGGTACAGAAGCGTTTCGACAGGAGTTGTCAACGCAAAAACAAAGGACGGAAGGCCGGTTATAGTTAAGCTTATTGTTGTAACAAAGCAGCGCACAGCTGCAACGAAGATCGTGGGGATAAGGCGAGAGATGACGCAGTTCACAAAGGCGTACTGCACAGAAAATGATCTCGACGCGCTCATAACTGCAGTGACAGAAGGGAAGTTCCAGGCAGAGATGGGATCAAAGCTCAACCACATAACTGACCTCAACAAAGTCGAAGTGCGAAAGCTAGAGGTCGAAGCTGCGTAATCGTTAAAAGGTTTTACATTTATCTTCTAGCATGCGCGCTACAAAATCCCAATCGGCAATGGAATACCTGATGACGTATGGCTGGGCGATTCTGATTATTGCAGTTGTGCTCGCAGTTCTGTTCCAGTTAGGAGTTTTTAACGGAAGTAACTTCGGAAACGCCGCAACAGCCGGATCGTGTGAAGTGCAGAAGACTTCCGCAGGTTCATCTTTGGTTGGAGAATGCCAAGGGCTTGTGCCAAAGTTCGTCGCGTCGTTTAATGGAGCAGGAAAAGTGACTGTAACGTCTGTCAGCAGTGAACCAACAGGATCGCAATCAAGGACGCTTACTGGCTGGATCTATTTTACAGGCCAGCCAACCGGCGGATATGCAATGGCAAGCTATGGTGCATCGAGCACATATAACGCATTTTATCCTTTTGTGAGGCCGACAAGCCAGTTTCTTGTCACAACTTTTGGCTCAGACCTTCTTGTCAGCAACGGAGGCGCAGTTCCTGGAACATGGGAGTTTGTAGCTGAGGCGTATAACGGAGTAGCAGAAATAGGTTACCTCGGAATCAGTGGCAGCGTAACCTCTGCGTCGCAAGCAACAACTGCAACAACACCGCAGAGCTCTTTCTATATTGGTGCTAATCCAACAGGAGGAAACCTTTTTGTCGGCGATATAGCGAATGTTCAGCTTTACAACACGACGCTCTCTTCAGCAGAAGTCACTGCACTCTACCAAGAAGGAATAGGCGGAGCGCCGGTAAATCCGAATTACATTGTAGGATGGTGGCCGCTCAACGGCAACGCCAACGACTACTCCGGAAACAATAACAACGGAGCAGTAAGCGGAGTAGGATTCAGCAGCTTGTGGCAGAGTGGATACACAGCCCCTTGACTTCCCATAATACTTCCTATACCTCTGGTTCAAAGCAAATCAGCAAGGCATATTAGCCTTTACTACACTCTTTTATCGGTGACCTTCATGGCGGCTAGTTCATCAGTCAAAGAAGATTTAATCACTATTTTGAACGACAGAGTTCAGATGTCGTACGACGAGCTTAGCGACATCGCCTTCAGCAGAGGGATACCTGAGCCTGATTTGAAGAACTCGCTTTCTGCGCTTGAACAGGATAAGACCATCGCTTCGAGAAGCACAGGCGGGATACTTACGTATTATATACTGCAGGGAGCAGACGAGATAAGGAAGGTGCTTGTCGTGGAAGACGACAAAAACATCAACAGACTTATGATGCTATCGATTGGGAAAGGCTTCGACGTAACTCAGATCTACGACGGAGGAGAGGCGATCGGAGCGATAAGGGAGAAGCACCCAGATCTGGTGATACTAGATCTCATGCTGCCGCACAAAGACGGACTCGACATATGCCAGACAATCAAGAAGGATCCGGAGCTCAAGAACACAGTGGTGATCCTTGTCAGCGCAATGGACCCGACAAGCAACCGTTTCAAGGGCATACAATACGGTGCCGATTATTACATAAAGAAGCCGTTCGACCCGACTGAGCTGAAGGGGCTTGTCACGATTTTCCTGAAGAAAAAGGGAAAGAGGTTCGACCCGCTGATAGATCTTCCTGACGAAGAGAGGATATCGAAACAGATAGAGCAGTCGATAAAGCAGGGAGACAAATACACGATTGGAACGCTAAGAGTAGACAACCTTGGAACCTATGCAAGGCGCTTCGGAGAAAAGCAGGCAGTCGTCATACTGCGACTCATCTCACAGCTTCTGCAGGACTGGATAGTAAAGTCGCCGAACACTTTTGCAGGATTCCTCAACAGCGACGAATTCGTTGTCGCCGGATCGAGGGAAAACGTCGACAACCTTGTCAAGGATGTGCAGTCGGAGTTTGCAGCAGTAATACAATTCATACTTCAAGATGCAGGTTACAAGAGGATAAACCTCGACCTTGATGCACTATACGAAAGCGAAGAGGTTCCAAAGCTGTCGCTCATTTTCACAGAATCGGAAAAGGAAAAGCTAAAGCAGAGAAGGAACGAAGTCCTCAAGAGCAAAGGAGTGTCAGGAGCAAGCACTATCGGCGCATACACCTACGACGAGCTTCAAAAGATATTCGGAAAGGACGACCTCGACATAACAATAACGAGAGACGTAACAGGAGTGCGAATCCAGGTAGGCAAGGCAAAGGAGGAAAAGGAATAAATGGCTTGCCAACCCCTATTAGTCCATGCAAAGGCGACGATCGCAGTCCGCGATGGAATACCTGATGACATACGGATGGGCCATTCTAATCATTGCTGTTGTACTTGCGGTTCTGTATCAAATAGGCGTTTTCTCCGGTGGCAATTTCGTGCCTGGATCTCCTGCAGGCGCCTGCGAAGTGCAAAGGACAACAGTTGGTCCATCTTTAGTTGGTGAATGTCAAGGACAGCTTCCTAAATATGCTTCCAAGTTTGCAGCAACGACGAATGAGGCACTCTATATGACTAATATTAAAAAACCAGGCGTAAATTTCACGATAAGCCTATGGTTCTACTCGCAAACAACCAGCGATACGTTATTCGACATATATGACGGCAATAATAACGGCGGGATTGGAGGCAACCAGAACTTCGACTACGCTGCGATAAATACCGGATGTGGAAGCAACTGCGTGGCGTTTGGCGAATACTGGAACATAAACCCACAGACTTGTGCCCAGGGCTCCATGCCGCAGAACAAATGGGTCAACATCATAGTTACTGTAAGCAACTACAATGTGATTACGGTGTACCCGAATGGTGGCACTCCATTCACTTGTAACTTTGGCACATCGGTCAGCGGTTCCAATGCACTGCTGAATATGGTTTACCCAACTGCTTCGGTAGGCGCCAACCCGCCAGGAGGCCTCGAATTGGCAACAGCCGGAACGCAGATATCTAACATACAGCTTTACAACATTACTATGTCATCCTCAGAAGCGAATGCACTATATTTGGAAGGGATTGGAGGGGCGCCTATCAGGCCGCAGAACCTTACTGGATGGTGGCCCCTTAACGGCGATCTCAATGACTACAGCGGGTTCAACCAAAACGGGCAGTTCGCTGGCGGTGCAGGTGGAATAACATTCACGAATTCCTGGTCCGACTATTATACTGCTCCTTAATTACGAATACGCCGTTCCTTGGCCTTTAGCATAAGCTCTCATTGTTAAAAGGGTTGGAGCGTATGTTTCCATACGCCCCGGGTGGATGAGAATAGGGTTGTTACAGAATAAGTGTTACGCACCCTAAAATTGCGTGCTATTAGCTTAGGTATATATCTATAAATACCTTTCGGTACTTTGACAAATAACGTATACCTCTTTGTCGTCAGATTTACGACGAAGCTCTTTTCACTGTGGACCTGTAGCGCTTTATCAGCTCAACGGCCAGGTTGACCGCCCTTCTGACGTCAGTCGGCGTCCTTGTGCCTGTGCAGATTATCTTTCCGTTCTTAAAGAGGAGGAGCGCTGCCTTTGGGTCGTGCACTTTGAATATCGCGCCAGGGAACTGCTCTGGCTCGTAGTCTATGTCGTGGCTCATCTTTGCCAATCCATAGAGGTCGAGATCTAGCTGCAGGTCTGTGCTGGCCACAATATTCTCGACGTGATAAGTCGGTTTTAGAAGTACCCTTTTATGGGGAGGACTTACTCCGCGTGATGCCATGCTTGCACCTTTACGATTACAAAAGGCTTGGGAACGCAAAGTATATAAATGCTCGATATAGAATACATCTGCTTGTTTTGTGATTTAGATGACTAAGCGTTCACACGGGCTTTTTGTTGGAAAGACACGCCACCTGTCAAGGCACCACGTGCCGTCGCAGCTTAGCGTGAGGACTTTCATAAAGAGCTTCAAAGTGGGTGATCAAGTGGCAGTTGTTCCAAAGGGGAACTTCAGAGACATTCCACATCCGCGTTACAGAGGAAAGATAGGAACTGTCCTCGAGCAGAGGGGATCCGCCTACGTGGTAAAGGTAAAGATAATGAGCGCGTACAGGACATTGATTGTCCCTGCAAGGCATCTGGAGAAGGCTAACTGATTATATAAACTTAAGAAGATCTACGGTTCTTATCGTTTTCAAACGGTTCTTATTATCAAAGTCAGTATCTGCAGTCCAAATATAATCGCAATTTAGTGCCAGGTAGCACGCCGCGTAAGGTGCATCTTTGAGATCATTTTTCATTATCTCTTCTGCTTCCTTCAGCTGATGAGTTGCTGTCTTTTATCACTGCAGATATTACTACATTTGTGTCTACGACAAGAATCAATTCCCCTACCTTACTAAATCAAACTTTTAGCCCATGCCTTTTTGCCATACCTATCTTTATCTTTCTGCCAATCTCCAGTGCATCCTTTTCAGTAAGTTTGCTCTTAGAAACGAGCTTGTCCATCAGTTCCAGTTTTTGTGCCTTGTCCCTGATGGCTTCCCTCGCGACTTCGCTCCATTTTATCTCTCTATGCTTTTTCATGAGTTTCATTAGCTCATCCGGTACCGCAAACGTCATATTTGTCATACAACCACGTTAAGTATATTAAGTAGTTTAAGTATAAATACTTATCTATTAAATTCGCTACCTGTGAAATCTTTCCGAGCTTAGAATTAGCGATTTCCTCTATAGCCTCCGCCGTAACCTCCTTCTCTCTTCACGTAAGGCTTTGTGAACATGTAGAACCTTCCTGTTCCCTGCAATTCCTCCAGCACTCTTTCTGCAATCAGCTTCGCTGCGTCCTGCATCAACGACACGCGTGCGTTTATGTCGGCAAAATTTTCGAACTTCTTCTGCTCTCGCGCCTTCAAAATCGCCTCGAGGTGCTTCTTTCCAATTCCTGGAAGCAGTTCCAGCGAGTGCTCTCTGATGTTGAGCGGGCCTGCGCTGTTGAACACGTTCACGAAATGCGCCTCTCTCTCCTTGACTATGCGCGCGATTATCGCAGGAAGCTCGTTCTTGCCGGTTTGCGTGAGCTCGTTGTAGCTGATCCTTGCCTTGATGAGCGATACCTTGTCACGTTCGTCCTTTCCTATGTAGACACGTTCCCCTGCCTTCATAGTCACTCCTGGCTTCGGAACCGCTTCAAGAAGCGTGAACCATTCCTCTCCTATGAGCTGTGCAAGGGGCTCGGATTTTCCTGAAGAAGCGCGGCCTGCCTGGAGGTAGTCCAAGACTACTGCGTATTCCTCACGTCTCTCCTCTCCCTGCATATTCTCACCAATCCCAAACCCTTTACTTGCCCTTTATTGCTTCAAGCATCTTTGCGGCGTCTGCATCTGAGAATGTAGAGCTCTCGTGCACAAGCATCTGCTTCAGCAGTATTGCGCTCTCTGGAAGTATGTCGATTATCTTTATTGCTGTCTTCTCGCTCACCCCAAGAGCGACCAGCTTTTCTCTAAGTGCATCTTCCTTCTTCTTCTCAAGCCCGCTCGCAAATTTCTTTGCATGCTCGTAGGCTAGCTGCTGCTCGTAGTTGAGCTCCTTTGTCTTCTTGCGCTCTTCGAGTATCTCTTTTGCCTCGTTGAGTGTAACGAGCTGCTCTGATTCTACTTCCTTTCCTATCATAATTATCACTAACTAACGTTGTAACTTATCCCCTCTATATTACATGAAGACAGGTATATTAAGGTTTTGTTTCTCTGACTAGTCCATCAGGACTGGCCTCTTTTCTGGTTCAACTGCTGGCTTGGAACCCTGTGTGAAACCTGTGCATACAGAGGCTTCGGCTGCTGCTTCATCAACTGTCTTGACGGTTTCTGTGCTTTCTTTTTCCTTGCGCAATTTTCCTAACGCCCTATTGCGCTGATCATCGTGCTCTCTTATCAAGTCAGCAGTGGGATCGCCTTTTCCAAGGAAAGGTCTTGGGCCTTCATCTATGAATCCGCCTAGTCCAACATGTCTTACCCAACCATCGACTGCGAACTCAAGCACAAAGTTTGCAACAAGATCACGGCAGACTATGATGTTCGTGTCGAAGACTCTGATTCTTGCAACTCTGTATTTTACTCCGGTATTGTGCGCTTCATCAAATGCGCTTCTGTGGAAATAGAAAAACTCGACAGTGAATGGTTCCTGCACAGTCTTACCTTCCTTTCTATCGGAAGTAGTTACAGACAACGAACCATCATCTTTCGCCTCAACTGTGATAATGCCGGAAGAGCCGCCATCGAATTTAGTTCTGTATGCTTCTCTCATCTCTCTTCCAGATTCTTTTATCGGCGTTTGCATTAGGCCTATATACAGCTTTGTGCCGCTTTCATCTCCGTCGAACTGTATTATTCTTACTCCTTTATCGCCAGTAGCCCCTACATAATGCGTATGGGGCTGTCGGACTCTTTCCGGCAACGGCGCGAACGTCAATGAAGCTTCCATATTTTCACCCTGATAGAGACTCTGTCCCAATCTGTATTTATTGCTTTCTGGCTCAATTCCGCAATACAGCGATACAATCCCAGCCGCACAAGGTATTTAAAGCTGAATAATGAGGAGTTAGCAGGTGATTAGTTGAAGGTTTCAGACATATACAGCATGGACATATACAGCGACGGCGGATCATACCTCGGAGAGGTGCGCGACGCGATCGTCGACCTCGAAAAGGGAGAAGTCAGCAGATTGCTCATGGAAGAGTGGAAGAGCTCCGACAGAGAGGAGATCAAGAGGACTCTCCAGCAGAAGAGCATACTCTTCAAGAACATAAAGAACATTGGAGACGTAGTGCTTGTATCTCAGATAGGTCAGACAACGAAGGCTCCGGAAAGCGGCGCAAGCGCAGAGGTCAACGACCTGGCAACAAGACGCTAATTCAATTTAATTTTTCTTTTTTATTTCTATTTCTTATTCTGTGCTAAAGCAGTGCCATCAACGCACATCTTCAATCTTCTTACCTTGAAGATAAGCAGATCGTTTGGCCCCAGAACAGTCCTTACGGCAGCCGGCTCAGCCTCGGATGATGGTGTGACCAGAGGCTCCCTCCTTAGAAATGCATGCGGAAGAAGCGACATTGCCGGGCTTTCGACGACTGCCATAAGCGTCAACTTTTTGAGTACTGCACGAAACTCGTCACCTTCCCGAACTTGCTGCTTATGTTGTTTGCGATGTACCGGACCAGGTCCTTCGGCTCCTTCTCGTTATGGAAGCGGGCTTTGACGATATAGCCGCAGTCCCCTTCTGTCAGATACACCTCCTGCACATTCGGCAGCTCCACCAGGCTCATGGCCAGCTTCTCAGCATCTGCATTCGGCCTCGGCTCTATGAAGTAGAACCTGTGCAATGCTGCTTTCTTCTTCGCTCCGCTAGTTTTCGTGTTGTTTTCTTTTTCCATCTACCCACCTTAAATATCTAAACCGTGTTCGCAGTCTTCTGAAACGCAAGGACAAAACCGCTTTCCGAACGTCTTGATCTCTGCTCCTTGTCGCAACCTCTTATGTGAATCAAGAATGCAGCTGCATCGCTGTGTTCCGCAGGGCACATCCAGCATTTGTACGATGGCTCGCTCTCTACTGCCCCTATTGCTCTCATTATTCCTTCCATCAGACCCATGTTATACACCCAAATCATAAGCGGTGACGGATGGCGGAGCGTTGATGTGGATGAATCTTCCATTAAGGGTGGAAGAAATATTTTCAGCCCTTGACACCATGCCATTCACCTGAGTAAATATATTGGCGGCAGAGTATTTAAGGGTAGTCTGAGTTTTTTGATTTATTGGCATTTTTGATATTAAAATAAGAAATAAAGATTAGAAAAAGCAGATAATAACGTGTATATCTGAAGTAATTATACATTTATGTATTTAGGAAATATTTAAATATCATAGTGTGTATAATATAAGTATGGAAGGACTTCCCGAAGCAGTTTCAAAGGCGTTCGACAAGGTAAAGCAGACGGCAGATGCCTCATTAGTATTAAGACAGCTGAACGGCCACTACTATGTTTATAAGTCGCACAGCGAGTGGGACAAGGCAAACAAAAAGGTAATAACTACACAGGAATATATTGGCAGGATAACAGGCAGAGGCGCATTCATCAAAAAATCGGAACGTTGGGTCGGAAACAATCTGAAAAGGGCATTGCAAGTTGCAACAGCACATGGGTGGCAGGTCACACCTCCACAGGAGCCACATGTCGCTTCTCATGAACAGCTAAGAAGAGAATTAGATTTGTCCGAAGCGGACAAACAGATCCTTACAATACTCAGCATGAACGCTAGATCTCCGGTTTCATTCATAGCCAAGAGGACAGGCCTTACACGCTCCGCAGTGTTGACCAAGATACGTCATTTCGAAGAGAAATATGGAATGAGATACATACTAGAAGTAGACATAAGAAAACTGGGTTTCCGTCCCTATATGATAATGGCAAAATTCGGGGAGAAACGCCCATCTGCCGAGTTGTTGAGAGAAATTGTCACAAAAGAGCCACGTATTCAATATGCAGCTCTGCTGAAAGGCACATACGATATGGTTGTCTATTGGCTTGACGACATAGAGTCACTGGAAATAGCTGACGATCTTTGGAATTTCGAGATCAATGAGAAGTTGAAAGGTTATAGTATACAATGGGACGTTACACCGTTTGGGCAAGTTCAATCTTTTGTGCCTCTACGAGAAGAGTTTATCGAAGATATCCTTAGAAAAAAGACATGGCCAAGTGGTGAAAAGTTTCTCCCAGAAAAGAAGAATACCGAAGATTTATATAAACCTCTGCGTGCAGAAGTCATAGTAGAAGCATGGGGCGAAAAGGCACGTGTTGCAAGAAAACCTTCGCTGAAGGAAAGAGAGCTTAGAGCAAGGGAATTCATATTGATACGTGAATTAAACAGAAATAGCACTGAGGATTTCAAAGAGATAGACGAAGAATTTGGCTGGGGGAAAGGTAATGCATCGAGATATTCTTATCTAGAATTAAAACGAAGAGGAGTGTTGGTTAGGCCTACAATAAGCTTGGATAGCCCTCCGATAAAGTATACTGCAATAATTCTATCACGAACAGTAAATGCAGTAGAAACGAACGACAATTTATACAAATTACGTTTGGATGCGATCGAATACGGTCCAATAACGAACAAATACGTTCTTACTGGTAATGTGGGGTGGTACTCTGGTGGCGTACAGTTTATACCAATCTATCGCGAGAATGAATTGGAAAACACAACAGAAACATTGAACAGGACGGTAAGCGGGACACTATTTGAAAATCTCATAATAACAGAAACACTTGTAGGAACGCTATGTTATAGACGCTTCGACAACAGCTATTCTAGACAGTACACGGCTCTTGTCTCACTTAAGAAGATTAAACAAAAAGAGTTAGTAAACTATGAAGACCAAACGCCGACAGTACCAAAAAGGATTTGAATTAATACGCAGCGCCTTCTGTCTCCTCTTGCTTCTTACCTGAGTCTGCTTCATATGCCTGGTTCATTTTTATCACTTAAATATCAATATGTAGCGCCGTCGCCACCAGTATGCTGTGGTGCATCGTCTGCTTCATAACAGTTGTTCATTTGTATCACTTAAACATCAATACAGAGTGCCTTCTGAGTCATTGCTGGAATCAGCTTCATAGCTTAGCCCTGCTTCATAGCTGTCCATAATTTCACTCTATAATGTACACTTTTGAAGCCACCTATTTAAAGCTTTCGTTCGCTATGATATGTGTCTAACTAGGTATGTTTTAATGACGAAAAACGACGACCCGCAAGGGCATGAGCTAATGAACCACTACCTCGGAAAACCAAGCTTCGAGGTATTCGAAAGAGACGACGGATTCGTGGCTTCGATAGTAGGCGCCCACGAATATTTCTCGGATTACAAGCACTGGAAGAAGCACGAGAAGATCGCAATAGAGCACATAGAGGACAGCACCTGCCTGGACATAGGCTGCGGCGCCGGGCGAGTGGCATTATTCCTGCAAAGCAGGGGCAGAGACGTCACTGCGATAGACTCCTCGCCATTGGCGGTAAAGGTCAGCAGACTAAGAGGAGTGAAGAAAGCAAAGGTCATGGGCATAGAAGAAGTTGTCAGCTTCGGCAAAGGGAGATTCGACAACATACTCCTTTTCGGCATAGGCTTCGCTCTTCTGCAAAGCAGGAGCAAGGCAAAGAAGATACTGAAATCGTTCTACAAAATAACAAGGCCTGAGGGCACGATCATAGCAGAAAGCAAGGATCCGTATATCACAGAAAACCCGGTCCACTTCGCATACCACAAAGCGAACATTAAAAAGGGAAGGATGCCTGGCCAGCTCCGCCAGCGCATAAGGTTCCTGCAATACTGTTCGCCATGGTTCGACCTGCTCTACGCATCGAAAGGCGAAGTAAAAGAAATAATCAAAGGCACAGGCTGGAAAGTAGCGAAGTTCATTGACTCCCCGAACTTCAAGAAAGACGGAAGGTTCTTTGCGATTATGGAGAAGGCTTAAGTATCTGGAATGCAGTATAATATTATAGGCTGGGCGGCTGTGTTTCTCCGAACATAATCATTCCACCGGAGGCGCCCGGCTTTTCTCACTTCTCTCGCAGAAGGCCAGCGAAACCGTCAAGGAACCGGAAAGGAAATCGCAATAGGCAAACGTAAATATCTCGACTCTTTACTGCTAGTATAGCTTATTGCTTTTTGATAAACCCTTTTCCTTAATTCCCTATCACAGCAAAGCAGCTTTTTATAGTTAAGCGACAGAGTAATGTCGTGATACCATGGAGGGTGCTGTTTCTGAACAATTCAGCGAGAGCGAAACTAAGATAATCGCTCCGTATTTCACCAATCTCGACAAGAACATTTTTGTCCTAAAAGACCTTCCAGAAGTCATCATGGGAACGCTCTTTTCAAGATACAGCAGATCTGACAAGAGCGTAAGGCGACTCCTTCTTGACGAATTCATTTCAAACAAGGACATTTTTGCGTTTGATGGACAGCAGACTGCTACAACATCTGTGCTGGCTAAGGAAAAGGCGGATCAATTCTACGAAAGAGTGCTTGTTGGCTATGGAGACGACTCAGTAGCAGAGCTTGCGGGAACACACATCGCATGCGAAGGGGTATCAAGCCTTGTTGGCGACTACCTTACAGATTCAAGAATAGGCATCTCGCCGTTGGAAAAGTCTGCGCGGTATGTTTTGTTCGACAAAAAGGTCAACGGAAAGTATCTATGGTACCGAGAGCCAAAGATAATGGAGTCACGATACGGTGCCGATTACGAAAGGCTCATGGACAAGATATTCGATCTCTACTCTTCTTGGATACCAATCGCAATGAATTACGTGAAGCAGGTAACTCCACGTGACCCAACTGCAACAGACAGAGCATTCGACAGCGCATGCAGGGCAAAGGCATGCGATCTTCTAAAGAACATGTTCACATCTTCAAGACTGACAAACGTCGGGCTATTCGGAAACGGAAGAGCGTTCGAGTATCTGATAACAAAGCTTTATTCGTCCGGGCTTTCCGAAGCAGCGCTTGTCGGGAAGGACATCCACACAGAGCTTGCAAAAGTACTCCCATCGTTTGTCAAGAGAGCAGCAGAATCAGAATACATAGTCGGAAGGAGGAGCGACATGGAAGCATTCGCAAAGGCACAGCAACTTCCAATGACTCCAAACACCGATTCCTACGTAAGGCTTGTCGACTATGACAAAGAGGGACAAGACAACGTGCTCACCGCAATGCTTTATCCACATTCACACGCGTCGTTCCAGCAACTGAAGGAATATGTCAAGACAATGCCGCAAGAAAAGAAGCAGGCTCTCGTCGCCTCTTACCTTTCGAAGAGGAAGAACAGGCGCGACAAAGCGGGAAGAGCTCTCGAAAATCTTTACTACACGTTCGAAGTGTGCTCAAACTACGGAATGTTCCGCGACCTGCACAGGCACAGAGTGCTTACAATGGAGCGACAACTTCTCACTACAAACCTTGGTTACGACATGCCAAGCGAGTTGACTGAAATAGGAGTAGAAAAAGAATATCGCCAACTCATGGACGAGGCAAAAGCCCTCTTCACAAAAGTAGCAGCAGAAATGCCGTTAGAGGCGCAGTATGTCGTTCCAAGAGCTTACCACTGCCGTTACTACATGAAGCTTAACCTTCGGGAGATGCACCACCTCACAGAGCTGCGATCCCAGAAGCAGGGCCACCCTGACTACAGAAAGATAGCCCAGCAGATGAAGATGGAGATAGAGAAGACCCATCCGGAACTTACAAAGTATATGTTCGTTGACATGAACGAATACGCGCTTGCAAGGCTGGAGAGCGAGAAGAAGATAGACGAGAAGATGGCCAAGCTGAAGGCGAAGGAAGAGGCGCAAAAGTGATTGTATGATATTATCGTCAAAGAAAGTGCTGGAACTGTGCGAGCAGATGAAATTGTTGGAGAACCTTGATGCACGAGAGTCTTATCCGGAAGGAGTAGGAATCGACATAAGGGTAGGAGAGGTCTACGTTTTGCAGGGAGAGGGATTCCTTGGCAAGACAGAAAGAAAGAGCCCAGACATAAATCTGATCGCCAGCATAGCGAAAGGGGATAAAGAGGTAGTTATCAAGCCCCACGATTACGTTCTTGTCAAGACAATCGAAAAAATCAACCTGCCTGGCAACAAAGTTTCGATTGATGGAGGCGAACCCTATTACCTAATGGCAGATGTCCACCCGAGAAGCACGCTCCAGCGATGCGGTCTTTATCTAATGGCGACAAAAACAGACCCTGGCTACACCGGCGAGCTGACATTCGCAATTACAAACCTTAGCAACGTTCCATTCAGGCTTGAATTGGGGGCAAGGATCGCGAACATAGTCTTCCACCAAGTAGTCGGTGAGATTGCCCGTGCCTACGAAGGCCAATGGAAAGGCGGAAGAGTAGCAACTGGGGGAAAAGAAACTCAGATCTAGGCCTTTACTCCCTCCAAGGATTTCTTCATTTCTTCGTCAATCTTCGAAGCTCCAGGCAGTTTGCTGCCTATGTATTTTCCAGAGTAAGCCTTTTCCACAGGAGTAGTGAGCTCTTCGAATGTTATGTAGCAGAATTTCATTCCAGGGATGATTGCGATCGGCAGCTTTCCGATGTTGCTAATTTCAAGTGTAAGTCGTCCTTTCCAACCGGGATCAACTCTTCCAGCTGTTGAGTGGACAATGATGCCGATTCTTCCCAAACTTGACCTTCCATCAAGCCTTCCTACTATGTTTGTCGGAAGTTCAACGTTTTCTATCGTCATCCCCAACACGAATTCTCCAGGATGCAGTATGAAGCGCTCGCCTATCGGAATTTCGATAAGCTCGGTATCTGTGTCGAAATGCTCCTTTGTCAGGTCTATGAATGTCTTGTGCGTTGTCTTGAATAGTCTGAATGATCCGCTGAGCCTGAGGTCCATGCCTACCGTGCCGAGCTGCTGCTCCAGGTCGCAGGGGTCTATCTTTATGTGTCCGCTCTTTATGTATTCGCGTATGGACTTGTCAGAAAGCATCATTGTACCACGCTGTATAATAATTCTGTCCCGTACTATTATTAAACTTTCTCCAATAATCATAGGATTCAATGGCAGGCAATAAATTCGGCAAATGGTCGGGCAATTTTCACAAGTTTCTCTACGACTACAAGAACGACGAGAAGTTCGTTGACGGAGACACGATTAAGCACTGCAAGGAAATGCAGAAGGAACTCCGCCTGGTCTTCGACACAATGTGGAATCATGGTGATTACAAAGAACTAGGCATAAAGGCAATGAAGAGGGCGAGGGCTCTCGCAATGTCGATGATGAAAAAGGATGAAGATTTTGTTCTTGACACTGCGTTCAAGCTCGGCGTCGAGAAGAACCACGATTACGGCGTGGACAACATGCTTAGCTATGGGGTCGTCCTAGTCATAGTGCGCATAAACGACAAGCTCGTGAGAATCGAGAACCTTCATGGCAAGGACGCAAAGGTAGTCAACGAAAAAGTAGAAGATACCCTTCTTGATATAATAAACTACGCCACATATGGCATAATGCTGCTCAACGATGTCTGGGCATAGCTCAGATATCTATTTATATGTAAAATGATGTTGCACTAATCTACAGGCTCCCTTCGTCTAGCTCGGCCAAGGACACGGGGCTTTCAACCCCGTAACTCGGGTTCAAATCCCGAAGGGAGCAAATCAGATTTTCGACGACAAACTCGGGTTCAGTTCGCAAGCTAAGCAAAAGAAATTTGACGCAACACGGTTCGGTTCCATCACGGAGACCGAACCCGAAAAACTCAAGAAGCACATTAAAGAGGTGCTTCCGCAGCTTAGTTTCCATGAGATTAAGGACGTTTTGTCCGTAATCTATCAAATCAAAAAGAGAAGATTCAGAGGCAATGCGCCTCCGAAGTATGGAAGCCTGAATAAGGGCTTCACGGAACAGGAGGTGCAGGCCTTCTTCAAAGTTATAGAATCTGACAAGTTTCGCCTTCTGTTTGGGTATCAAGCGCAGCTTGGACTTAGGATAGGCGAAGCTGTCAAAGTGAACGTTAAGGACATCAAGTTCGAGACACGTGAGCTAATCGTGAAAACGGAAAAAGCCCACGTAATAGATACTATGCTCATTCCCGTACCGCTTTTTCGGCAGACTGTCGAATTCATAAACAGGAACGAAAAAGCGATCACTCAGGCTGGTGGTTATGTGTTCTTCGCAGAGCTTGGGCATAGCCTCAGGGGCGAGCCATTCCTTGAGAAGAACTATGTGCGCAAGGTGTTCAGGGAGTATGTCCGAGCGGCAAAGCTGGACGAAGTCTACGACCAGAGCGAGGAATCATACGGAAGGACACCTAGAAGGCTGCATAGGCTCACCACGCATAGCCTGAGGCACTATGCGATAACCAGCTTCGCACGCCAAAGCAATGGTAATGTGGTGCTTTCCAGCAGGTTCGCTAGGCATAGCGACCCTAGCACCACCATGACCTACATAAACACCAGAAAAGACGAGCTTTACAAGGCCGTGGACGAAGCCTTTTCGGTCGAGCGGGCTTCTGGCCTGAAAGCGAGGCTCTCCAAGCAGTTCTAGTGGTTTCTCTACATGCCCCAAAGTTCTCTACATGCTTTAGGCTTTCCATGTAGAGAAAATCTCCCTCGTAAGCCCTCAAAATAGGTCATTTTTCCCTCGTGCTACTGCACATTAATATTATAGTCGTTCATGTAGAGATTCGTGTAGAGAAACTCTACGCCTTCGCAACCCTCCCGCTTTTGGGCGTGAGGGTTGCTCGGCGAAACCTTCTTTTTCCAAAGAAGGTTTCATGGACGCCACAGGCTGATTTTGACCCCCCCGCAAAATCAGCCGACTACTGCGTTGGCAGTTTAAAGTCCGTTGGGACGACCCCCTCGAAAATCAATTTGCGCAGCTAAATTGATTTTCAGAGTGGTGGTTTTAAGGATTGCAGGTTTCCTTACAGAAAGGTTTATATATTTGCATGATACATAGTATATCAAGGTATTATTATGGTCAAGATTCAGATAGACCTGTCCGAAGAGGAAGACAGGATTGTTGAAGTTTACAAACTGACAAAAAGGCTTAAAACGAAGCAAGAAGCAATAAAATCTATGATACAATATTTTGAGGTTTCAATTAAGCCTAAGAATGTTCAAGAAAAGGAATATTTCAAGTGAAGTGATTGCATGGCACAATTTGGTTGGTATCCAAAATACAAAAACATATATCAAAGTTGGAACGATGATGGTAGAAACCATAGAAATCACTCGCACATGTCTGGGAGAGTGATAATACATATCGGAGACAAATCATACCCGGGTTCGTTTTCAGTCGGACATACCCATGTTACTGTAAGATATGATGGGAGAGAAATCGTAGTGTCAAAGGAATTAGGCAGATTTACAAAACATATTGATGGAAGAACTGTATATTATAACGCCTATTTTGATGAAAGTTCAATTAAAACTAATGTTACTACAAATGGTGAAAATATGGCCGCCCAAAAAGAAAATTCAGATGAAGGTTATAAACCTTACGTGGAACCCGGTGTTGGATTCATAGACAGGCTGCTTAAAAGGACAGACCCAGTCTATTGGAAGAAGACAATACAAACGGAATTGGATAAGCGTTGGGCAGCTTACGATACTACTGCTGATAAGCTAAAAGAGGGCTTTGAGAAATTCAATAGGCAAGCAATGGAGATTACGGAAGAAGAACACAATGTGGATACCTATAATCAAGAATGGGCAGAGTCTTTAACAAGCTTGGGGAATCTGCTAAACAAGAATACGAGCCATGAAAAACAGATGTGGGATACGACACAGAAGAACAGAAATGTAAAGGGCTTGAAGATAAAACAGAAGTTCAAGGATTCAGATGTGGATGAGATTAGGTTCAACAACATGATGGAATACATAAAGCAATATCCTGAACTTCAGGCACAAAAGACCGTAGATAAGCTTGTTGAAAATGTTAAGTCCAAAAGAGACGACATAGTTTCTACATCAAAAACTTATAGGCAAGCGATAAAGGAGGCCAATGTCTACCTGAACATCGCTAAGAACAAGCTCCAAGAATCCGAAGATGAGCTTGCTGCCTTTGAAAGCATGAAGAAAGAAGGCGAGCAGAAAGTAAATGAGGCACAAGATAAAGGACTGATAAACAAGATTCTGAATAAGACTAAAACTGCTGCTGAAAAGCAAAGCACAAGATTAGTCTTCTATGAATATGACAGGAAAATAGATGTAAGTAAGAATCAACTAAAATTGATAAAGGAAAGAATAAAGGACTATGAGGGGAGGACGTTCAAGCCGATAGTTACGACGAAGTTTAAAGATATTGAAGAGTAAATTTTATG
>DAIDAC010000006.1 GCA_027310825.1 Candidatus Micrarchaeaceae archaeon | reverse complement strand
TTACTACACAATATATTACCTACCCGCTACGTATCCATGTGGGTTCTTTCAACCACGAAAGATTGGGTGCGCCTGAAAGGGCGCGCCCGTTTTTGGGGCAAAAATGGCGCCATTTTTCTGCGGCACAGCAAGGTATTTAAAGCTGAAAAACCAATCATTTTCAGGCGATTGGTAAGCCTACTTTTTCGACGGCAAAATACGAGGGTTTTAGCGTGGCTGATGTAGAGTACAGTGCGAAAGACATTATGGTTCTTTCTGGACCGCAAGGAGTCAGAAAAAGGCCTGGAATGTACATAGGTTCCACTGGAAGCCCTGGCTTCATCCATCTGCTTTACGAGGTGCTTGACAACGGAGTAGACGAATGCCTTGCAGGGTACGCCAACACCATAGTAATCAGGCTGACTAGAGAAGAAGACATAGACGTGGCAGAGATCGGCGACAACGGAAGAGGCATACCTGTCGACATAATCCCCAAGGTTGGGAAGCCTGCCCTGGAAGTCATACTCACATCGCTCCACAGCGGCGCAAAGTTCGAAAACAAGGCCTACCAGGTTTCTGGAGGTCTCCACGGAGTAGGACTTACAGTAGTAAACGCGCTTTCGGAGTACACAGAGGTCACAGTAAGGAAGAATGGCAAACTCTATCGACAAAGGTTCTCCAGAGGAACCGTCAGCACACCGCTTGAGGAACTGGGATCCGCAGAAGGCACAGGAACGGTGATAAAGTTCAAGCCAGACAAGGAGATTTTCTCTGCGAGAAGCTTCGACACCATCCAATTAACAGAAAGGCTTCGAGATTTGGCTTACCTTAATCCTGGCTTGAAGATAATACTCATAGACGAGAGGGAAGAGCCGAAGAAGCAGACAGAATACTACTCGAAGGACGGCCTTCTGGACTTCCTTGCACATATGCGCGGCACAAGAGAAGCGATTTCGAAGCCGATAACTATGGTAAGGCAGCAGGACCACACAAAGGTCGACATAATACTGCAATACGTCAACAGCTACAACGAAGACCTTCTCTCTTTTGTCAACAAAATCAAGACTGCCGAAGGAGGAACGCACGTGACCGGTTTCCACGCAGCGCTGACGAGGGCGATTACCACTTACAACCAGAAGATTGCTAAGAAGCAGAAGAGCATTGCGCTTGAAGGAGAGGACACAAGAGAAGGGCTTGTAGCCATAATCTCTGTGATGATGCAGAATCCTGAGTTCGAAGGGCAGACAAAGGAAAAATTGGGAAATGTCACGATAAAAAATATAGTTGAAAACACGCTTTACCAAGAAATGCTTAGGTATTTGGAGGAAAATCCCGAGCAGGCAGGAAAAATAATGGAAAAGGTGTACACAGCTGCAGAAGCGAGAGAGAGCGCGAGGAGGGCAAGGGAGCTTGCAAGGAAAAAGGGCCTTTTCGAAGGAGCAGTTCTACCTGGAAAGCTAGCAGACTGCACCGAATCTGACCCGGAAAAGTCGGAAATATTCATAGTAGAAGGAGAAAGCGCAGCAGGTTCAAGCAAACAGGCTCGCGACCGCTTTTATCAGGCAATTTTGCCGCTTAGGGGTAAGATACTCAACATAGAAAAGGCAACAGAAGAGAAGATTTTCGGCAACGCGACGCTGCACACAATGGTAACTGCGTTCGGAACCGGAATAAAAGAGGGCTTCAATGCCGATTCTGTGCGCTACAAGAAAATAATCCTATTGACCGATGCTGACGTCGACGGAAGCCACATACGAACGCTTCTTCTCACATTCTTCTACAGGTTCATGAGGCCGCTCATAGAGCGCGGTTATGTCTACATAGGGCAACCGCCGCTCTACAAGGTGACAAAAGGCAGAGAGGTAAAGTACGCTTACACTGACAAAGAGCTTGATGAGATAATGAAGGGTTATGATGGAAAGGCTACAGTGCAGAGATACAAGGGTCTTGGAGAAATGAACCCGGAGCAGCTTTGGGAGACAACAATGGACCCGAAGAACCGCGTGTTGAAAAGGATAACTATTGGCGATGCAGAACTTGCCAATACGATGTTCACAATACTTATGGGCCTTGACGTCGAACAAAGAAGACATTTCATTGAAGAGCATGCGAGCGAGGTAAAGTTCCTTGATGTATGATAACCATGGCAGAAACCATAGAGAACACGCTGATTGAGAAGGAAATGCAGAACAGCTACATCGATTATGCGATGAGCGTAATCGTAGGCAGAGCCCTTCCGGACGCGCGAGACGGTTTGAAGCCTGCCCACAGGAGAATACTCTGGGCGATGTACGGCCTTAGCAACTTCCACGATCAGCCGACAAAGAAGAGCGCAAGAATCGTGGGAGAGGTTTTGGGAAAGTATCACCCGCACGGAGACATAGCCGCTTATGAAACATTGGTCAGAATGGCTCAGGACTTCTCAATGAATCATACGCTAGTGCAGGGTCAAGGAAATATGGGCTCGATCGACGGTGATAGTGCAGCTGCCGCTAGATACACCGAAGTGCGATTAAACAAACTTGCAGAAGAGATGCTGCAGGATCTCGACAAAAGGGCTGTGCCGTTTGTCCCGAATTTCGACAATACGGAAGAGGAACCACTCGTACTGCCTTCGAAGATACCAAATCTTTTGATAAACGGCTCTGCTGGAATAGCGGTGGGCGTTGCAACAAATATATTGCAGCACAACCTCCGCGAAGTATGCGATGCTGTTGTTGCTTACGTCAACAAACCGGACATAACGCCGCAGGAACTCCTGCAGTTCATAAAAGGGCCTGACTTCCCGACTGGAGGAATAGTATTCTACAACAACGCGCTCGTTTCTTCGTACATAACAGGCAGGGGCTCCTGCACAATCCGCGGAAAGCATGTCATTGAAGAGATGAAGAACAAGAACGCGATCATAATAACCGAAATACCTTACATGGTCAACAAGTCTTCGCTTGTCGAGAAAATTGCGGATCTCGTAAAAGAGAAAAGCATACAGGGAATCAGCGACCTGCGTGATGAAAGCGGGAAGGAAGGAATTAGGGTCGTGATAGAGTTAAGGAAGGATGCAAACGCCGACTCCGTACTGAATACGCTTTACAAGCACACGCAACTGCAGGTAACGATGCCAGTAATGAACATCGCTGTGTTGAAAAACAATCTCCTTACCATGAATATTAAGAGCTTTGTCAAGGTTTTCGTAGAGCACAGAGTCGAAGTCATAAAAGCGAGGACGAAGTTCGATCTCGATGTCGCGACCGATAGGCACCACATAGTTGAAGGGCTCCTTGTCGCCATACACAGCATAAACGAAGTGATCGCAACAATCAAGAAGAGCTCAGACACAAAGGAGGCGCGAGCAAACCTCATGAAAAATTACACTCTCTCGGAAAAGCAGGCGACCGCAATCCTTGACATGAAGCTTAGCAAGCTCACAAGCCTTGAAAGCGGAGCTCTCGAGACAGAGAAGAGAGAGCTTTTGGAGAAAATAAAGACGTTCAACGAAATACTCGCCAACGAAAGCAAGGTATTCCAGATTATAAGAGATGAAACAAACGAGATAAAAGAGAAGTACGGAAGAGACAGGCGCACAGTGATAGAACAGAATGCCGATCTTGAAGACATAGCCAACGAAGACCTAATTACAGACGAAGACACGACAGTAATACTTACAAGCAGCAACTACGTGAAGAGGCTTCAGACAAAGGTTTACAGGGCGCAGGAGCGTGGAGGGAAGGGCATAAGGGCCATCGAGCTTAAGGAAGGAGACTTCCCGAAGCAGATAGTCAGCTGCATGACTAAGGATTACCTGCTTGCGCTCACCAACAAGGGCAGAGCCTATTGGCTAAAGGCCTACCAGGTGCCAGAGGAAAGCAGATACAGCTACGGAAAAGCAGCTGTCAACCTGATAAAATTAGTAGAAGGAGAAAAGGTTGAGATGCTGATCAACACAAGAACGTTCGCCGAGTCGTTCCTAACATTCATAACCAAGAAAGGAAAGATAAAGAGAGTAAGCGCTGAGAAATTCTCGCGGCCAAGAGCAAACGGAATAATCGCAATGCCGTTGAACCCTGGAGACGCGCTTGCAGACACTTGCATAAGCGACGGCAAGTCCAATCTTTTCATAGCTACAAAGAAAGGAAAGGCGCTCAGATTCGACGAGAAAACAGTACGCCCAATGGGAAGAATCGCTCACGGAGTCCGAGGAATAAGAGTTTCTGGAGACGATGAGGTAGTCAATGTCCTAGTCGCGAAGGAAAGTGACCTAATTGCAACAGTGACAGAAAACGGATTCGGAAAGGCGACAAAGCTTGAAGAATACAGACTTCAGGGCCGTGGAGGAAAGGGAGTAATCAACCTGAAGGTCAAGGACAAGACCGGCAAAGTGGTCAAGGCGCTCAAAGTCGCTGAGAACGACAGTGTAATCATGATAAACTCGAAAGGCCTTTCGATCCAGTTCCCTGTCAACTCGATCAGAGAAACAGGAAGAAGTGCATCTGGAGTGCGGCTAATGAGGGTAGATCCTGGAATAAAAGTGATCGATGCGCAGACTGTTTAGACGACAATCATGGCACGAAACACTCAAGCTCTTAAAGATTGCCCTTGTTATATTATAGTGGGTGGAAGACACGATATCTGTACTTGTTATTGGAAAGAACGGGTATGAAAGCAATGTAGACATAAGCCTCGCAGCCAGGGCTTTCGGCGCCCAAAACATAACTTTTGTCGACAGAAAGAACCAGAAGCTCGTTCGCCAGATTCAGGCGCTCAACAGGAAGTGGGGAGGCAACTTTGCGATAAACTTCTCCGACGACTGGAAAAGGGAGATAGAAGCTAAGAAGAACTACAAGGTTGTCTACTTGACGAGGTACGGAGTGCCAATGCACAAGAACCAGTATGCGATAAAGACATACAAGAACATACTGCTCGTCGTCACCCTTTCGGAGAACTTCAAGAATCTGTTCGGCATGTCTGACTTCAATGTCAGCATAACAACGCAGCCGCACTGCTCTGCTGCTGCGATTGCCGTGTTCCTGCACAACTTCTTCGAGGGAAGGGAGCTTGCCATGCACTTTGAGAATGCACAGTTCAAGGTAGTGCCGGAAGAGAGGAAAATCCACATTGAAAGGACGAAATAAGCCTAAGCAAAAGCTTAATAAGGCTTTTAGGCAGAATACTAACAATATAGAGGAACGAGAAGAACCCAATGCAAGTGGGTGTCTCTTTTTATCTCATATTTCGAGATGGTGTAAATATGTACCCAAATATACAAGCTTATGATAGGGGCGTGATGTTCAGCCCAGATGGACGACTATTCCAAGTAGACTACGCTCGCGAAGCGGTTAGAAAGGGGGCAACTTCGATAGGCCTTATCGCAGAGGAAGCAGTAGTGCTCATCGCCCACAAGAACATAACCGAACCGTTGGCAATACCAGCTACGGTCCAGAAGATATTCAAGATTGACGCCAACATAGGAACAACCTACAGCGGACTTGTTTCCGACGGGCTTCACCTAGTCAACACAATGAGGCAGAGGTCGCAGAGCCATAGAATGGTCTACGATGAAACCGAGTCTGTCGAGACGATTGCAAGAGAAGTTGCAGAGGAAATGCAAATCGCGACACAGTACGGAGGCGTTCGCCCCTATGCAATATCGCTCCTCGTTGCAGGATACGACAAGATTCCGAAGCTTTTCGAGATAGATGCGGGTGCATCATTCTTGGGATACAAAGCTGACGCAATCGGATCTGGAAAGACGGCAGCACAGGATATACTTACAAAGGACTACAAGGATAACATGAAGGTAGACGATGCACTGCATCTCGGCATTACAACGCTGAAGAAGGTAGCGGATCAGAAAATCAACGCAAACAACGTCGACATGTCCATAATAAGCAAGAAGGACGGCTTCAAGCTGCTCACCCCTGACCAGATTGCCGGTTACCTGTGATAGCTCTTCCTCATCAGTGGTAACATGGGCAAAACGGTAACGGTGAAGTACAAGCATGCTGGAGACGAGTTCGAGATACTGGTAGACTCGGACATGGCATACGAGTATGTCACAGGAAAAAGGACAGATCCATTAAGCGTTCTCGAAGCAGAGGACATATTCAAGGATTCTCGCAAGGGCGAAAGGGCCAGCGAGGAAAAGATAAAGAAGGCCTTTGGCACGACAGAGCTTGCAAAGGTCGTCGACATAATGCTGAAGAAGGGCGATGTGCCGATCACAACGGAACAGAGAGCGAAGATGGCAGAAGACAAGAGAAAGCAGATCGTCGACATAATCGCGAAGAATTCGATCGACCCAAGGACTAACGCTCCGAACCCTCCACTCAGAATCGAGAACGCGATGAAGGAGGCGCGAGTGAGCATCGACCCATTCAAGAACGTCAACGAACAGGTCGAACTAGTCGTCGACAAACTGAGGCCGATACTGCCTCTCAAGTTCACAAATGTCAAGATTGAAGTTATAATACCGCCGGAGTCTGCGAACAGGTTCTATGGAACCCTAAAGCAGTACGGCCTGAAGAGCGAAGAATGGCTCGGAAATGGAAGCCTAAAGGCAGTCGTCGAGTTCCCTGCTGGAATGCAGAGCGAATTCTTCGACAGGCTGAACAAGGCAACCCAAGGAAAAGCGCAGACAAAGATATTACCGTGATATTTCAAGTGATAAGATGGCAAGACAGATAGTAATACCAGGGGATCTGGTAGCTGAACAGGCTCTGAAGATAGAGCATTCATACATAGACAATGGAAAGACCTACGCAAAGGTGCTTGGCCTGCTCGACACAGAGAAAGGGACGATTGTGCCGCTCGAGGGAATATGGAGCCCAAGAATCGGCGATACAGTAGTCGGAATAGTTACAGGCATGAGAAGCACGGTCTACGAAGTGGATCTGGACTTCTTCGGAAGGAGCATACTCATCGGAAGCAAGTACGACAGGCACACCTACAAGATCGGCGAGGTCATCGAAGCGGAGGTCAAGGATGTCGAAGACAGAAAGACGATAATACTTACAAGGCCGCAGTCCCTCTTCGGAGGAACAATACTGAGCGTGAAGCCTACAAAGATACCGAGAGTGATCGGAAAGGCGAACACGATGGTGCAGCAGATCGCAGCCATGACAAAGTCGAACATAATTGTCGGCAACAACGGCCTGGTCTGGATGAAGGGCGGAGATATTGGCCTTGCAACAGCTGCAATCCGAAAGATAGAGAGTGAGGCTCACACACAGGGACTTACAGAGCAAATCAAGATGATGTTGGAAAAAGGTACTACAAACGCATAGAGTGATGAAATGGCATCGAAAGCAGACAAACCCGAACTTATTATCGGGAACAAAAGATTAGACGGAAGGGGCTTCAACGACTTGAGGCCTTTAAAGGTAGAAGCATCAGTGCTCAAGAACGCTGATGGCTCGGCGTATGTTGAATGGGGAAACAACAAGATACTGGCTGCGGTCTTCGGACCGAAGGAGGCAATGCCGAAGCACGTGCAGGATCCCGTCAAGGCGATAATAAAATGCAAATACTCCATGGCTCCTTTCTCTTCGATGGGAGAGCACGGAAGGAGCGGACCGAACAGGCGTGCGATAGAAATATCGAAGGTCACGAGAGAGGCATTCGAGAATGTTGTGATGCTGAACGATTATCCTGGAAGCGAGATCGACATATTCATCGAGGTGCTCCAGAGCGACGGCGGGACAAGAGCAGCAGGCATAACTGCAGCTGCAGTAGCGCTCGCAAGTGCTGGAATCCACATGAAGGACCTTATCTACGCAGTATCTGTAGGCAAAATCGGGGAAGAGCTTGTCATTGACATGAACATGATCGAAGACAACTACTCTGACAGCGACATGCCTATGGCAATATCGCCGAGAAACGGTGACGTGCTGCTTCTTCAGATGGACGGAATAATGAGCAAAAGCGAGGTCAAGAAAGGGATGGCTATGGTCCTAGAAGCAGGAAAGGCGATATCGAAGATACAGAAGGATGCCTTGAACAAGGTCTACAGCAGAGGTGAAAACGGAAACGGTGTTTAATATGGGAGCATTCGACATAGTGAAAAGCAATTACATCAAGGAACTTCTGGCCAAGGGAGTCAGAGAAGACGGAAGAAAGACATTCGGCTTCAGGTCGATAAAGATAACTCCAGGAGCAATCCCGCACGCAGAGGGCAGTGCAATGGTTGATCTAGGAGGCACACGCGTGCTTGTCGGAGCAAAGGTACAGGTAGAAGAGCCTATGCCAGACACGCCAAAGCAAGGCAATCTGATGGTGTCTGCGGAACTTCTTCCGTTGGCGCACGCAGAATTCGAGAGCGGGCCTCCAAGCCCGGAGTCGATAGAGCTTTCTAGAGTGGTCGACAGAGGGATAAGGGCAGCAAACTGCATAGACCTCGAAAGCCTGTTCATAGAAGAGGGCAAGGTATGGGCCGTATTCATTGATATATACGTGCTGAACTACGACGGCAACCTTTTCGACGCCGCAACAATCGCAGCAATGGCTGCGCTTATGAATGCGAAGATGCCGGTGTACAAGGGCGAAGACAAGGCAGACTACGAGAAGAGGGAAAGCCCTCTCAAGCTGAAGAGCGCAGTAGTCTCGACCACGTTCGCGAAGATCGAAAACTCGATACTGCTCGATCCAAACATACACGAAGAGAACGCTGCCGATGCAAGAGTGACAATAGTCACAGACGGCAAGAGCGTGCGCGCAATGCAGAAGGGCCTAGGTGGAAGCTTCTCCACGAGCGAGATAGAAAGCTTAGTAGATGTTTCTCTCGAGAAATATAATGAAGTAAAGTCTGTTCTAGAGTCTTCAATGAAGTGATAATATGCCAAACTATAGCATAAGGTATGGAGCTAGCATAAGAAAGAGGGCATTCTCTGTAAAGCAGAAGAAGCAGGCGAAGTACAAATGCGAAGCCTGCGGAAGATTGACCGTAAAGAGGGTAGGCACAAGCATATGGAGGTGCAGGCACTGCAATGCGACATACGCCGGTGGAGCTTACACGATGACAACCCCTGAAGGAGATGTGGCGCGAAGGCTCATTGAAGGAATAACGAAGAGAAGCAACAGCTAAACAATGATGATGCAATGGTAAAGATATCTGCAGCACCGATCAAGGAGATAGTAGTCCACGAGTTCATAGATGTGCCTATGGACGACCTTCTAAGGAGCAGGATTACACCGTCGGGAACCTTCCCGCTGTATTGGTGCGGAGGAATCCTTTTCACATTCAACTCTATGCCGTGGACAAGGGACATAGTAAAGGATTATCTAGAGGGAAAGGTCCACTGGACAGAGGTGCAGTACACAGTAATGGAGAAATACACTCCTGTGCTTGGGCTGAACGACAAGAACTATGGCGCGGAGCACAAGATCAGGGTAATCGACACGTCTGCATCAGGGCTCCACACAGATTTCGTGAAGTGGCTCAAGACAATGAGAAAGTGATTTACGCTAAGTGATATTATGGCTTACATATGCTCGAAGTGCGGAAAAAAGATAAAGGCTTTCGACGGCTTCACAAGATGCACATACTGCGGAAACAGGGTGCTCATCAAGGAAAGGCCGAACATCGCAAAAGAGATACCTACAGACTGATTATTTTATTTTTCTTTTCTCCTTTTCCTTTCATGTACAGATTAGCGAAGGCGCGAACGAATAGAACACTCCGAATCCGACGACAAGCCACACCAGCAGGAACACCACGAAGATAGATGCGTGGATTGAGTCGGTGTTGATGAGCATGAGCTGCAGAGCAACAACAGCGAGAACGGCCATAGCTGCTATGTACGGGATGAGCCCTATCGGGTTCCCAAGGAATGCGTAGACAGCACCGCAGCCAGCTGACGTGACAAGGAACTGGTAGGTGACAAAACCTTCCACTATGCCGAGAACTAGCGCTGGTATCGTGTATTTTGCCACTAAAAGGTTAACATTTTCTGCCGGTGCCTTGTTCCTCTTGCCCTTTGGCATAGAATCATCTTGGCGTTGCCTTGACTATTATCGATTCCGCTACGCTGCTGACTCTGTCGTAGTTAACCATGTTCTTGTTTAGGGTTCCGCGCTCCTGCGTTCTTGTCAGGTCTTCCATCTTTGTAAGGAGAAGAGCCTTGATAGAGCCCTTTTCGAAGTCTATGATCACGTCTTCTACCATTCCTATCTTCTGCCCTGCGTTCGTTATTATGTGCTTTCCGTAAAGCTCGCTTATCAATATTGCCATATAATCACTGGTCACCTAATTCGCATGAAATGCTTGGATGCAAATATTCTTATTATATACTCTTTTAGCTCGTTCCTGAAGGTAACCCTATTGTCTGCCATTTCCTTTTTCTCCTGCTCTGAAAACTTGTCGTTGTTGTTGCTTATCAGATATTCGAGATAGTCGTCAGACAGGTAGTAGCTCTTTGTAGCACAGCCCTTGCATACGTATATCGGCATTATCGGAGCCTGGTGTGGAAGGGCAGCTTCGCCGGCCACTCGCTTGAGAAGCTCTTTCCCGCACTGTGGGCACGGCTTCTTCAGTTGAACATCAGTGTAGTTGCTGTCTTCTTCTGCTGTTATCGCCTTCTCTTTCATGAAAAGCGATGCAGCGTCTATGGCGTGTTCGTGTTCCAGCAGCGATTGCCTGGTGACTGCCCCTATGTCGTCGTAAAAAGTCTCGATGATTCCGCCTTTTACCGGTTCCCATGTTACAACGGTTCTGTTTGCTCCGTCAAAATAGTCAAGCTTGAGCTTTCCGCTCTTGCTTTTTGAGAGCGTTTCCCTTTCCCCCATTTATCCACCGTACTTCAATCTATAGGAGTCTATGTCGTCTTCTACGACTGCCTTTCTGCCCTTCTTCTTCGCACTACTCACCGCGTACTTTGCAATCGTCTTTGCCTTCTTCTCAAGAAGAGCTGCGATTGCGCGTGCAGCAGAGTCGCTTATGCGTACGTCTGCCTCGCTCTTGACTAGTTTCTTTATTGCGGCGTTTGAGATTTTCATGAAAATCAGCACTCAAGATCGTCTTCACGGCCGAAGCTCAGCGTAGTGCATTATCATCATTGACTATAGTGATGTCTTCAACGAATAAAAAGGTTTGTGAAATTCGCACACCAGGCTTAAATATCTGGAACTACACAAACATTTCAGTGAAAGTGATGTACAGCCAACACTTAACGGCATTGATGGCCAAGTCGGCTTAATCAACAGCAGCTTTGGCTCGTCGTTGTCCCCTTCTTCTCGAACATCACCAAACCTTATTTATAGGTTATTTGACACAGCTTATACTACCTATTTTGGTGAAACCATGGCAGTAACTGATGTAAACGAGTCTAGCTTCGAGGCTGAAGTGCTTAAGTCAAAGATACCTGTGCTTATCGATATATGGGCACCGTGGTGCGGCCCTTGCCGAATGTATAGTCCTGTAGTCGATGAAGTTTCAAAGGACTACGAAGGAAAGGTCAAGTTCGTAAAGATAAACGCAGACGACAATGAGAACATCGCTACGAAGTACAATGTGATGAGCATACCGACCACAATATTGATAAAGGACGGAAAGGTAAAGGCGATCAGCGTCGGAACAATGCCGAAGGAGGGCCTGAAGACCTGGATAAACAAGAACATGTAACAATCGTTTGTGAGAACAATGGCAGACATACCGTATCCTCGAGGAGTTCGCGACCTTATGCCGAACGAGGCGCTCTTCAGGAACGAGGTCATAAGAAAAATCGAAGAGACATTCCAGAGCTTTGGCTTTCTGACAATCGACACCCCTGCATTCGAATCGATGAAGATACTCAACGCAAAGGAAGGCGGAGGGGAAAACACAAAGCTTCTCTACGAGATGAAGTTCGAGAACCTCGCGCTTCGATTCGACTTCACAATGTCTCTCGCAAGGTTCATGGCAATGAACCAGAGCCTTCCGCTTCCATTCAGGCGCTATGTGGTCGGAAAATCGTGGAGAAGAGAGGAGCCGCAGAAGCTCCGCTACCGTGAGTTCACACAAGCTGACATAGACATAGTTGGCGCAGCAGGCCCCAATCCCGAAGCAGAGGTTATTGCTGTGCCTGGCTTCCTTATGGAAAAGCTCGGCCTACATTACAGGATACTTATCAACGACAGAAGGTTTGTCGACTCTATGCTTGAAAAGCTTGGCGTTGCCGAAGAAAAGAGGCTTGGCGTAATGAGGACTATCGACAAGCTTGACAAAGTTGGAAGGGACGGCGTAATAGAGCTTCTTGGCAAGGAGGGACTTGACCGCGACACAATCGCGAAGCTAGACCAGATGATCAACTTCAAGGGGACGAACTCCGAAAAGATTGACTACCTTGCGACCCTAATCAAAGAGAATGAGAGCATAAAAAACATGAAGCGGGTTCTAGAGCTGCTTGAGAAATATGGAATTAAAGGCGAGATAGTCATAGATCTCTCGCTCATGAGGGGAATGGATTACTACACAGGCATAATATTCGAGTTCAAGGTTCTTGACAAAGACGTGCATAGCACAGTGTGCGCAGGAGGAAGATACGACAACCTAGTCGGCCTGTTCAGCAAGAAGAGCCTTCCTGCAGTTGGCAATTCCATAGGGGTTGACAGGCTTCTTGACATAATGGAGTTCTCTTCTTCTGGCAGATACCTTTATGCAACAATCTTTGTAGCGAACATTACAGAAACAAATTACGATTATGCGCTTGGAGTAGCCAACCAGATAAGGAACGCTGGGCTCGGCGTACAGCTAAACAGCGTAAAAAGGAACATATCGAACCAGCTCGCCTTCGCAAACTCCCTCAAGTTCGAGTTCGTGGTTATCGTCGGCGACGGAGAGGAAAAAGTCGGAAAGGTAAAACTAAGGAACCTTGTGACTGGCGTCGAGTCTTTGATGAGCGTAAAGGAGGCGATCGACACAATAAAGAAAGGTTGATACTTACAGATAAAAGATAAACTAAAAAATCGGTAATAGAATGGCAAAGAGCGACGTCGAGAAATTGACAGAGGAAAAGGTAGCGAAAGGAGGTGTGCTCGTGAAGTTTTACTTTGACGTGCAGAATTCTGACAAGGAAAAACTCCAGCCGCTTCTCGTGAATCTAATCAATGAACAGCTGATGAAGGAACGCGGAGTCGTCTATGCTTACGGAGCAATAGAAGAGCCAATCGAGCGCGAGAATGTTTTCATGACAAGCGCAATGGTAACTGTGCTTTTCGAGGGCTTTGCACCTCTCCTTACTGTGTCGTTCAGATATGCACCTGCGGGAATAGAAATACTGCAGCCAAGAAAGGAGATGCATTTCAGGCCGTCTGAGCTCCAGACTATGCTAATGGACATATCGCAGATGTCTGTCGCTTACTCTCAGTTCATACTCGAGAAGGTTCTCAAGCCAGAGGAGAAGGACCAGATAAAGCGTCAGATGGAGAGCCGCGCCGAGACTTCAAAGAAGTTCCTTGAAGAGCAGCAGAAGAAAATTGATGAAGAAAAAAAGAAATGAGCATGGCAACCTTTGCCATGCCTGTTGCGCGAGCTTTCAATCCCTATTTATCATGTTGCAGTGACGTTTGCGCTAGCCCTCGCCCCTTCCTGGCCTTGCACGACAACATCATAGTTGCTTCCAGGCACTAAGGAGACCTGCAGCTGCATGTGCTCTCCCAATGTTATCGGTCCTGAAAAGATGAAGGTGTGCGACTGCCCTGATGTGAGGTTGTAGCCGAACGGGCCAGTAAACTGATCCGCGCTGAATGGCAGCATCAGTGTCCCATTTGACATCATCTGGAACTGCAGTACCCTGTTGCTGTCTTGGAAATCCTCTGAGCTGTTCATGTTCATCGAGAGCGATTCCCTTACTTTCTGGATCAGTGCAGTCCTGAATGTTGTTGTGTTCACAGTTCCGTTGGTGACAGCAGCTGTGACAAATGCGTCTATTCCGGAGTTTCCAGACATATCGGCTATCTCTCTGCTGTGTTCGCCTATTGCGCTCATGTTAGCAGAAGAGTCCATGTGCGAAGATGCGCTGCCGTTTGCGTTAGTCTGCACATCGTTTCCACTGCCGTCTTTGCCCCCTATATTCACCGATGTGCTCGCATTGACAGAAGCATTGTCATGCTCTGATTCGTTCTGTATCTGTGAGAGCAACTGCTCTGTCCTGTTGACTATTGAGTTCGCTATCCCGCTTGCGGTGCTTGCATTTATCGACACGTTCTCCGCTCCGCGCACACTGAGATGCCTTAGTGTTGCAGTGGTGTTGGAGTTGTCCTTTACCGTGACCGATATGTCGGTAGATCCGTTCACCTTTGCTATTGATACGTTTGTTATGGTTATGTTTGGTGTTGTTGCCTCCAGATCGCCACGTTCATGGGCGCTGAGCGATGCCCTTGCCCCGACGCTAGGCGGCATTGTAGAAGATGTGTTGCCTATAGCTACGGCTTTTACAGAAGGCACAAGCACAAATGTTGGAGTCGTGTTCGTGTATATCGTTACGACAATAGGAGACAGCTGCACAAGCACGCTGGTCACGCCATTCACTGTAGAAGGCGTTGCAAGCTGCGTTGTTATCTGCCCGCTTGGAACAGTGACGTTGTATGTTGTGCCGTTGATCGTTATCTGCGATTTTGACACGTAGAACCTCGCCATGTCTATTGTTGCACCTGTTGAGACGTTGATGTTGGCGAGAACCTGGCTAGTGTTTATCAGGGTCATCAGGTTAACACTTCCAGTTGTGTTGGATTGTATCCAGCCACCTCCCGTGGTGTGCACCGCCAGAGACGAATACCACACTGTAAGAGCGGTGGTCCCATTAGGTACCTGTGGCGGGTCTGTCAACTGCATTGAGGCATAGCTCTGCGTTGTCGCCGAATGGATTGGCGCAGGTTTCGAAGATAATAGAACAACTGCAAGGGCAAGAACTACTACGATTCCAACCATTGCGATTGCGATGTTTGTTTTTCCAGGCATTATAGCACCATTTAACTAAAGAGAATAGAATGGCAAACTATTTAAATAACGAAGGATATTTCGGTTCTGCTTCGGTTGCCTTTCCGCTAACCTTTCTGCTATGTTTCTGATGGTTGCTGCTGTCTTGCTAATGAGAGAACGTCAGGTTAGTTGTTATTCCTGGCGTCTGCTGCGGCTTGTTCGCCAATGTGAAGTCGCCTGCAGCCATGAAAGCCTGCTGGTTTAGCGTGTCTGCCACCACTCTGACAGTTATCTGCTTGTTTATGACTGTGACAAGCGGAATGCTTGCGTTCCTGAAAGTAGAAGAGACGTTTGCTTGGCTGAAGTTGTATGTGTTGTAGTGCGCTATTATGTAAGGCGTGTTGTTGTACAGCACCTCCACGTAGAGAAGGTTGTCCTCCTGGCTTATTATCTTGAAGTTGAGGAACGACTTTCCTGCAATGAATGGGCTTGAGGTAAGGTTTCCTGGCGCAACGCTTGTGCCACAGTTATATGTTGTGGCGAAGAAGTTGCCGGAATATCCCTTCCACGAATTGCCAAGGAAGCATGACGACGTTGTGTTGACTTTGGTGCCGCTGCTGCATATTCCGTTTGCATATAGGGTTCCGTTGTCAGTGCAATACGACACTGCTTTGTAGCCATTGTTAGCCTGCGTAAGGTTGAGCGGCTTCGTGCCCCAGCCCTTGCCTGTTGTGTTCCAGCCAGTGTATGTGCCTGTGCTGAAGTTTCCGTTGTAAACGTTAGTGTAAACTTGGTTCTTCGGCGCAGACAATGTTTGGTTGAGCTTTAGCGAGGCTACGTTGCAGCCCTGAGTCGCGTTCGGGTTGAGCGGCCCTGTCTTCATTATTATATTGTACGGCTGCGCCGGTGCCGTGAAGTTCTTGTAGAATGTGAGGCACTGGTAGTTCGTGGTCTCATTGATGTATGTGACATTATCCTTTATGCCCTTGATCACTATAGTCTGCCACTGCGAAAGACCGCTTGCAACCCATAGGCCGAGAGGGCCTCCTGACCACGCACACTGCCCGCTTGTGCTTGAGTTGGTGCTGCCCAACACCGTGAAGTCAAGGCAGTTCGAAGAATAGATGATCGTTGACGTAGAAGTGGTTGAGTTCTTTCCGGTGTTGCTTGTTGTGGTAGTTGTAGTGCTGGTTGTGTGGCCTATGCTCGGAAGCTTGAATCCGGTGGTCACATACCAGAGCACTATGATTATTGCCAGTATTACAACGTAAGCGATTATCCCTTTTGATGCTACCATCTATACCAACATTCCAATTAAGCTTATTACCTTCAATAACATTAGCTATTTATTACTAACTGATGTAATAGTTATGCCCTCACGGGCTTTTATATTGGTGCTTATTTTGGGAAGCATACCTAGGAAATGGAAAAAGAAAGGGCGTATGCGCTGGAAATGGAAGAAGAAGAGGCGAAAGCGCCTCAAGCGAGCGCAGAAACGACGCGTAGGGGAGCTGTAAGCGCCTACATGACAAGCGTTTTAAAGCCTCGATTCGATAAGTAGTAAGAAGCCTTAACGCATGTTTTGTCTTCTCCGGCAGATGCATGGATATGGTAACTTTAAACGATTCTCGCGTCTTATTGCTTGCGATTATTTTAATTGCGCTCTTCCTCCGCTTCCTGCCAGTGATAGTTTACCTTCCGAATATCCAAACGCTCTATTATTCGGTAGTGATCAGGCATGCGATTGCTGTTGGCAATTATTTTGGCCTTGCCCCATTTACAGATCTTTCTGGAATTGCATACGGGGAACAGAATGGGCTTATTGATTTTGCTACAATTCCGTACTTCTTATCCGGCGGATTGCTTTCGGTAGGCGTAATAATGGATCTGGAACACATAGCACTGACAGCAATCAGCGTTTTATTGGTTTATTATTTTGCCCATAAGATGACAAACAGCAAACAGGCAGGACTCTTTTCTGCGCTGCTATTCTCTTTGTATCCGATTTCTATATTTTTTCAGTCGTTTAACGCATGGCAGGGAAGCTTCTTTGTCCCAATGCTCATAATGGCATCGTTGTATTTCCTGGTTAGAGCATTTAAGGAATCAGATTTAACGCTTCTTTTGTCGTCGCTAGTATTGATTGTGATTGCATACTTTAGCTGGAACGGCGGAGTAGTTTCATTGATCATCTATGCGATTGCGGCTTTTATTCTGATGGCATCTAATGGGACCATAAAGCAAAGGGTTGCACTTTTTGCCATCGGTGTAATAGTAGCCGTTTCGTTGCTTCTTGCATTCTACTCTTTTGGCCTTGCGGAAAACCTGACTTTGACTTCTGTTGCGTCGTCCGTTCCGGAACTTCTTACAAACGGTGTATTCGGTTATTACGGAATCTTCCCGTTCTTTACTTATAGCAGCCAGAACGTACTCCAGTTTGATTTTGTTGCGGCGTATTATGAGATTTTGTTTATAGAGTTCCTCTTTGTAGTCCCTTTGACAGTTATCACGTTAATTTGGTTGCCTAGAAATTCTTTTTATTATATTTTTGCGGGATTTCTTGCCATTGGTGTTCTTGGCGAGCTCGCTTTTGGAGCTTTATTCAGTTCGCTTATTGTTTTCCCGGTGGCCATCCTAGCCGGTTCTTCTGTTGCAGTTATGAACAAAAAAAGGCCAGTAAAAACGGCGTGGCTTTTCTGGACCGTGCTTCCGTTGTTTGTAATTTCCATGGCCCAAATAACGCTATCGTTCCACCAGGGGTTCGAGTACACTACAGAATTGCAAGCTATGTCGTGGATAGCAAATAACACGGCTGCCAATTCGGTTATATTGGCGCCATCGCAAGATGGCGTAGATGTCCAGTATTACGGCAACAGAGCCACATATCTTCCCGCGTGGGCAGACATTCCATCTAAGAACATGCCATTTGCACAATTCCTTAATGACAGTGCGTGCAATATGACGTATCTTGAAGGCGTAAATGCTAACTACTTGTTACAGGACAGGGCTTGGCCGATGGCCAATGCATCAGAAAATAGCAATTATCAGTTGTTAAACAGAAATATGAGCGTGCAGTGCGATAGTGTTTCGTTGTCGTACGTTTATTCTAATGCTGCAATCTCAATATATCAAATAATGAAGTAATGGCGAAAGCATGGAAAGGAAACAAATGTCACCAGTAAAACACGGAGGAAATTGGCACGAGCTGGTTTTCGCCACCCTGATTGTCTTGATAGTGCTCGGGATTGTAGTTGATGCTGCAGTTGCAACAGACGCGGCATACTACCTAACCCCGCATCAAATTAGTTTTCCGATACCACTGCAGCTGGTAGGGATTGTCGTAGATCTGAACAGAGTGATATGGCTTGTCATGCTCTTCGCCATCATTGCAATAATCATAGGAGCTTTGCGTTACTTCCTCAAAGACCAATAGCATGCAGCGTTTCTTCTCGCATCGTTTTCTGAGGAAGAAAGATGACGCCGAAAAAGGAAAATTTACGATTCTGCTTGCTGATAAGCCCTAAGCTAAGCAATAAATAGTAGGCGCAATAAATGGGATTGGGTGGTAATGTGACTTTGAAAGTAGACTGCACAGAAATGGATGCACGGGCGTATACCAGCAATTTGCTTGCGACAAAGAACTTTCGGATTACAGGCACTTACGCGGAGAATTCACCGGCGTTGTTGAGTGTTATGCAGTTGCAGTTTGTACACGAAGACAAGATCGGTTTTGAGATTTCTAGAGGGGAGGAAACAAGCGTCGGCAAGATCGTGATAGTATCTGCAGCGTATGAAGATTCTTTCAAGCCTAGCGTAAACGTGTGGGTGAATGGAGCAAAAGCGCTTAAAGATGGCAGCTTTGTGGTTGAAAGAGGGGCGAAGGTAGGGATTTCGTTAGAGAAAGCGAACGAGATAACAGAGAACTGTGTTGTAACACACGAAGTGTCATTAAAGAATGAACGTCTGGAATTTGCGACTGGCGTGGGCTTATTCATCTATGTGCTCAAGTCACTGCAAGAAGGGATAATAATGGACTCTCCCGAGGGGATGCCGATTTCTACTGCGCAGTTTACAAAGTTTGCAGAACAGGTGGAAGCCCAGTCGCGCGGTTTCGTTATGCTCCGCTTTGTGCATAAGATGGTGCAGATATTGGAAGGAAAAGAGTATTTCCTAAAGGGCGTAGTAAAGGACGGAACAGAAATAAGTGCTCCTCAAGAAACGCTTAGGGGGAAGAGCGAAACTGGAAGCATGCCGGCTTGAAACGCTACTTCACAATCTTCTCGAGTATCGGGTACGTTTCGAAGAGACGCTCGTTCTGCAATTGTTGGTAGAGCATGTAGATTATTCCTACAGTAAGAAGTATTCCCATTCCTGAGCCGATGGCTCCGGTTAATGTGGCGACAGCTGCGAGAAGCCCGACGAACGCGCTCCCCATTACAGTAATCGTGGGGATGTATTTGTTGAGGACGTTCTCGATTATTCTTGGGTCTCGTCTAAATCCCGGTATCTGCCAGCCCATGTCGCCGATCTGCTCTGCCATATTCTTCGGGCTTTGTCCTGTCATCTCGATCCAGAACTTTCCGAATATTATGCAGAGGATGATCAGCACGGCTGCATAAATTATGACGTGTATCCACTCCGGAATCAGAACGATTCCACCGGTAGGGAGATAAAGCTGCGATGTGCCGGTCAAAAGATAATTGAAGTAAGCGCCGTAGCCTCCGATTCCGTAAGGCGCAGGATACGGGCTTGGGAATTGCGGCGAAATGAGATAAATAAGGCCTCCGGTTAGCGCAGGCGTGTTGCCAGCTCCCGTGTTCTGGTAAAGGGCTATGAATTTGGCTATATTGGCAAACTGCCCTCCGACTCCTGCTAAAAATCTAAACCAAACAGTGAAGCTGAGCTCCAACGAAGATGCGAGAATGACTGGTAGAACGCTGACGTAAAGAAGCGGTATCGGCAGCCGTCCGCCTATTCCGCGAAGCTGCTCGAACGCGAGAGGAAGTTCTACTTTCATTTCATATGCATATATGCTGACGAGGAATATTATGATCGCGAAGAAAAGCGGGCCGAAAACAAGCAGCGCGTTTGAGAGCGCTGCTGCCCCTCCTGCCTGCACTGCTGCGATCGCTCCAGGCACAAGGATCTTGAAAGTGCTCGCGACTATCGAGTATGAGACTCCGCTTGCTATGAATATGTTTATTCCGGACATTATTCCGTACTTCGTCATTATTTCATCGAGGAATATTATCGTTATTGCGCCGATTGCGAGCTGCAGCACCACGAACGGGAAGAGCGATGCGCTGGATATCGGGACGAAGCCGGTGCTTACGTATATTACAGATTCTACAATCGCTATGCCTATGGCAGCTATCTTCTGGATCACCTGCTGGCGGGACTTCTGCACTGGGTCGTTAGGGTCTATCTTTAGCACTCCTGAGCCGGTTAGCAGCTGAAGGATTATGCTCGACAAGACAATCGGGCTTATACCTACCGTAATAAGGCTTCCCACCTTTGCGGCGAACACTATGCTGATGAGCTGTATGTATGGCTGTGAGAGCGCCTGTGCGCTGACTCCTATTGCAGTGGTGTTGTAAAGCGTGAAGTAGACGACGAGAATGCCTGCAGTCCACAGCATCTTCTCTCTGAGCGAGAGCGGCGCTGACGGCCCCTTTATTGTTGGCACAAGGACGGATAGCTTGTCCACAAAAGCAAGATTCATGAAAACACTGATGAATGTAGTCGTTAAGTTTACCAATTTATTAGTCTGGAAGCTTTAATAAGGTAGCTATTCTACGACCTTTCCGTTATGTCGACAACGTAGGAACCGTCTTCGCTGCGTTGTGTCGCCGATATCGCGTTCCCGAATCCAGAGCTGAGGAGCCCGTTTATGTAAGAGAGAGACAGGTCGACGAACTCCCTCCTTGAGCTGAGCGCATCGAAAGACACGCTCATCCTGAAAGGCCGGAGGCTTTCCACGATCGGGTTTCCAAGATTGAGGAGCTTTATCGTATGCGCGAGCTCCATGAGGTGGCTTGCATGACGCTCCTTGCTGTAGCTCGCGAACAACTTTGCTCCGACAGATGTACCCAAATATGCGACTATGCTCTTCATTGAATCGGCGTAGCTCTTGTCATTGAGCATCTGCGACGCCAATGAGTAGTAGCTGTTTGAAATTTTCACCGCTGATTTCCTGTCAAGGCCGTAGTAGTTCGGGCCTCTCGCCTTGTCTGCTATGTGGTGGGCGAGCTTGGATAGGGCGACCTTCTCGTCTTTGTGGACTCTCGGCTTTCCAGGCGCATCTACAGTAGTGAACCTGCACTTTGCGCCTTCGTTGTGGACGCAGCTTGTCTCCTCGACAGGCACGTATCGCCTCTGCGCCGAGCTGAGATATCCTGATATTATTCCTGCTTCGAAGGTGTGAAGATTGGCGCCTATGCCGGCACCCTTTTTTTCGTGAAGCGTGATTTCGGTTTTGTCTGGGAACGATGAATAGGTTACATTTTTGTAACCAGCGCTCTGGAAAAAGCCGACGAGGTCTGACACCGTGTCTTCGCTGTCGCTCGGGCTGATCTTGTAAATCGACTTTCCGATTGACATTCCTGCTTTGTAGTGCATGTCGTTGACTTCGTTGCCAAGCGACGAAATCGTTGAGCTTAGAAGCATCGCCTCTTCAGGGACGTTTGCTTCTTTGCCGTTGCTGCTCTTCATTATATTTTGGAGTACGGCTTCTTCGTAAGTGAGATCTTCGGCGCTCCTGTTAGAATAGTCGGCATTCTTCTTTTTCGATGGGCTTCTCTTCTGCGAATTGTGTATTCTCTTCTTGCCACCCTTGCTCTTGGCCGCCATATTTTAACCCATCGATCGCGAGTAGGAATTCGCGTGAGATAAAAATACTATGCAATGATAAAGGCTTTATAGCTTTCAGTGTGTTTGGCAGATTGCTAAGCCCTCTTTTTGCGCGGAGACTGAAGCTTGTTCAGATAATAAACGAGGGAAACGATGTTTATCGCGATTAGAACTGCGATTATAAGCGTTGCATTGGCCGAGAGCGTGTCTATCAGCGCTACTATCGAAGCCGAGCTTAATCCAAGTGTGGTGAGGCTGAAAAGGAAAGGCGCTTGGCACCCGCAGCCGGCAACCATGGAGCATGCTACAGTTGTGACGCCGCTAAGAACTCCTGCGCTTGTGTTCAGCCGCGCCGTACTGAGATGTGCAGCAAGATTTCTTATCGAAACGGTGAGCAGCATCGATGCGGTTATTACCAAAAGATATAGCATGAAGGACGGAACGTTTAGAACAGGAAATATTCCGCTCTGCACCTGCACTAGATACTGGAAAATGATGTAGTAGATGGCGGCGATCGCTATGTTCAGCGCTATGTATTTTACAGAGTAGACACTGCGCAATGAATTATACAACTGTCCTGCAATTCCCGTCATTAATCTCGCTATTTTGTGCTCTTTTGAGATATTTATAAGTACTGTTGTCGTCAGTCACATGTCCCTGTAGACTATTTGTTTGGTTTTGAAGAACTTTTTGGTGAAAGCTACTGCCTTTTTAGCAGAAAACTTTTTACAGGTGTATATCTCGACAGTGAAGAACTTGAAGTAGTCCCAGGTATAAACAGAACAGCCGGATTCTACCCATGCAACAAAACCTGCAATGCCGTGACGGATAGGATGTTTTCTTTTATTTGGCGAGAAAATCAGGGGTTTTGTCAATAAGGTCATTCCAATTGACTTCGCAAGCGTAGTTAGATATGTTTTAACAACAATTTCTGAAATCGTTATGCCGTATTTCCCTTCTATGATTAGTCTTTGCCGATATATCCGTGGCTCTAAGTTCTTCATCAGGTCACGTCAGTTATAGTCCCATTATGAGCTCAAGCTTCTGTATCGCTGGAAGCTGGCAAATTGGAGCAGAATTCTTTATTGATGGGCAGGTTTGCGCTATGTAGACGTCAGCTGCTGCGTATTCGCTCCACGCAAACTGGTCGTTGAAGTTCTGGAGTTGATCGAGAACCTGCTGGTGCGTCATGTTGGTCAATGGCAAAGACGAAGATGATGGAGTTGTGTTTCCGAACACTACTGCGTCTGCTCCACCCACAATCGATGTGCCCCAGAACGTGAACGGTGTTCCTTGGAAATCGTTTGTGCTGTTCATGAACTTGAGCGCTGTAACGTATGTTTGGTTCGGGGCTTTTGAAATGAAGTATGATATCGGCTGAATCTGGAATCCCTGCGATATGTTTGAGTCGTATTCTGCTGAGATGAAGTTGATGTACTTGCTGTTGTAGTAGTTTCCGTATGTGACTGCATCGCCTGTGTAGTTGTTGTAGTTCCAGTACAGTGTCGGCACGTCTCCGTCGCCGAGAGAGCTGTATCCAATATATAATCGTGAGAAGTTTCCGAATCTCGAGAGCGCGAGCGCCATGGCCCATCTGTTCTCACCGCAGAATATGCAGGATATGGCGCCTATGTAGACTACGCTCGGCTTTCCGTTGAACAGCAGTGCTTTGGCTTGTGGGGTGTTGCCGACCACGACCTGGTTGTTGATCGTCCTGTTGAGAAGCCTCTCACCGGCAATCTCGAAGTTGTTGTTCGATGCGTTGTTGATGACTGCGAGCTGAGCGCTCGAGAGCAGCGCGTCTATTCCTGCAGTTGTGTGGCCGAGCGGCTGGCTGTTGCCTTTCAGCGCTGTTTGTATTGTAGGATATAGCACATTCGCTGCAAGCACCACCACCGCAACGACAAGAATTATGACTTCGTATTGAAGGATTCGCAGCTTTTTTTCCGCGCGTCTCAGTCTCTGCGTCGAGTTTGCATTTTCTCTAGTAGGAGCCAAATTTAGCACCGAGGATCAGGTTTCTACCCAACCTTTTTAGCATCTATTATTGAAATAGGATAGTATTTATTATTATCCTATCGTTTTGGTTGTCATCGTGGAGAAACAGATAACAAGAACAGGAGAAAGGGTGGAAACCCAGAAGACAGAGCTTGCGGACGCACACTGCCATTTGGACATGATGAAGGACTGGGAGCTGGTGAAAAAGTCAATCGACAGCGGGGTCCTCACCCTTATAACTAACGGAGTCGACAACAGAACAAACAAGAAGACGCTTGAGCTGTGCGACAAGCGAAACATTTTCGGAGCAATCGGCATAGATCCTGAGAACGCGCTGAAGCTCGAAGAGGAGGACTTGGACGAAGAGGTAGAAAAGGTCGCGAAGATGGTGAAAGACAACATGGACAAGGTTGTCGCGATTGGAGAAATAGGGCTTGACTACACAAAAGCTGGCACATTCGAGCTTGTCGGAAAGCAAAAGACTGTGTTCGAGCGCATGCTTGACATCGCGACAAAGTTCGATCTTCCGGTTTGCGTCCATTCCCGAAACGCGATGGACGATGTTCTCGCAACTCTTGAAGCCAGAGAGATGCAGAAGGTGCAGCTGCATTTCTTTGAAGGCAATGTGCAGCAGGCGATGAAGGCCGTTAGATCAGGATACATGATATCCATGCCGTCTATAGATTCGACAAAAAGGCGGCAGGTAATCAAAGATGTCCCGCTCGACAAGCTTCTTTGCGAAAGCGACTCCCCTGCTGCAGGGGAAAGCCCGAAAGATGTCGAGAAAGTTGCTCGCCTTGTCGCAGAAATCAAAGGGTTGACTTACGAAAGAGCCTCGGAAGCATTAACATTAAATACCAAGAGATTCTTTAATATCCAAACGAAGCTTGGCTTCATGCGCAACTGATGGGCTCGTAGCTCAGCTTGGATAGAGCGAAAGACTTCTAATCTTTAGGTCGCGGGTTCAAATCCCGCCGAGCCCGCTTTTTACTGTACAAAGAATTAAAAACGGGTTTATCCCATACAAAACATGGCACTCCTCAAAAAGAAACACAAGGAGTTTCTGGGCGAAGTGGCTGCCAATGTAATGTCGGATGCGACATTGGGAAAGGGCAGCACAGCCCCGACAAAATTACCGAATGCTAAATCCGGTGCAGGCCCGTTAAAGCTCGGGCTCGCAGTAATTGCAGTGGTAGCGGTTTTAGCGGTTGCTGCGTTTGCTTTCTACGGAAAAGGAAATTCGCCAGGTGCCACAAGCTCATCGGTCCCTACTTCCATGCCTACCACTACTGCAGCCACTTCCATTAGCGAATCGACTACAATCGCTACGACAAGCATTGCGGTGCAGCAACAGCCGAATGTGACAGGCAATTATCTGATGACCTTCCTGGCTTGCACCGGCAAGTCCTGTTTTAATCCGCAGTACCACACGACATATCTTGCCCAATCCAACGATGGCAGCAATTGGACACTTGTTCCAGGTTTCAAGCCGTATGCAGGCAGCGTACCCGACCTGGTCAGAAGAGGGGGCACGCTCTATCTGTACAATCCGGGCACAGTGGTGATATACAACATAAGCACAAGTGCGCAGAGCGCACCGATTCCTGTGACCCTAGAATACCCGAACGGCACGGTATCATCTGATGGCTTCGTAGACCCAAGCCCGACATTGAGCAATGGAACGATAGTGCTGTTTTACCTGCCAGGCATACCTGGACAGGACCCTGCGCAATGCCCTACTGGCCAGTCCAGCTGCACAAAGAGCATAATGAGCGCGACTGAAGCCAGTGGCAGCAATGGCACAGTGTTTGTTGTAGACCCAGGCGTACGGGTGAGCGTATCCATAACATCGCCAGGCACCGCATCCGACCCGGCGGTATTCAAGACGCCGACAGGATATGCCCTGTACCTATCCGAAGGCCAGAGCGTCGTTGCATTCTCATCTGCCACTTTGCAGGGAAGTTACACTCCGATTCCAGGCCTTCCAGAAGGGGTGCTGGTGCAGCAGGGCACGGGCGGAGTTCCGTCAGGCCGCTACAATCCGCAGACGGGGCAGTATTGGACTTACGTAAGCCATTCGCCGCTTGGAGGAACGGGAGTAATAGATCTCGCAATCACCTCGGACATAAGCAGCCAGATTCCGTCGGCGGCATTTTCCACCGTGGTTTCGGGATGCGACTTCGCCGCGCTTGGATGCAACTATTCTGTGGAGAGCCCAGGCATATGGCCGAAGTGAAATGCAACGTTCAGCTTGTGCTCCCTCCTCCTCCGGAATATGCGCCAGTGTTGTCATTGATTGCGCATGCGCTGCCACCGCCGCCGAGCTGCGACGGATATAAGACATTGCTGTCCAATGTCCATGAGCCAAGCGCTCCGTTCGTTACAGGCGCATAATATATCTGAGTGTAAGGCGAACTCTCGCTGCTCAGGCAGTATATGTAGCCGCTGTCGTAGACGCAGCTGTTCTGGTAGAATGTAAGCCCTCCAGGATAGGAGCCGTCGCTGGTGAAGGATGCGCCAAGGCCTGATGACGGCGAGAAAACTGCGTTGTATACCCCGTTGCCGCTCCTTCCTCCGGCACAGATGAGCATGCCGCTGGCTACGACGCAGCTTGTAGCGAACGGCTGGCCGCTAGTCGGATAGCTTGTTGTTGCGGTGAAGGAGCTTAGCTGGCCGGGGCTGGTTACCGTTGCATAATAATCCAGGTTTGCAGTGCCGGAATAAGTTCCAAGGCAGAGCATAGTCCCTTGATAGATGAAGCACGGATCGCCAAACAATCCGTATGCATCGTTGCCTGCAGTGGACCACGAGCCGATTGAGCCGTCGCCATTTATCGGCGCAGATATTATGGCGGTTTGTGCACTGCCACATGGGTTGCCGCACAAAGACGAGCAGTAAATGTAGCCCTGGTATATCGTACAGCCAGCGAACGACATAGTGTACAGCGATGGGATGACAGTACCTTGCGACCATGCACCGACTCCTGTGCTGCTTACGCTTGCATAATAAATGTGCTCATCGCTGCTTCCCTGCGATGGGGAGCAGTAAATGTACCCGCTGTATATCGCACATCCTCCATTGACGAATCCGACCGGGTATGGAGTCGTGGAGTTCCAGCCCCCTACGCCGCCGCCAAGCTTGTTGCCGAGGAGCTTTGCGTAGTAGACGCCGTTGCTCGGCGAAGTGCTGCCGCCGACACAGTATACATCGGTGTATGACGAGACTAGCTTGGCGCTTGTTGACGCCACTCCGGTGAAGGTTGCTATTTCTGCGGTGAGCGGAGTGGATTGTGTCGGCGTAGTGTATTCGATCCACAGGGTTCCTGCAAAGGACTGCCCTATGACCTTATTCTTTATCGGGCACGCAAACGCAGCTGCAGTGCTGTTCTGCTGGTTCGGCTGGAGCACTATGTTGACTCCTGTGAAAGAGGTGGGCTCTGACTGGTTGCTCGAGCATGCGATTCCTGTGACGGTTATGCTTTGGGAACTTGCCTGGCCTAGGCTGACCAACACATACCCGCTTGTATTCATGATAGGGGTGGTGCATAAATAGCCAGCTGCGGCTGTGCATGCCGTAGCCGTAAAGTTTGCCCCAGAAAAAACGCCAAGCTGGTATAGCACGCCGATGACCACGCCTATGATTAGTATCGCCCACCCGTAAGTCATCAGATATTCCATTGCCGACTGTGCTTTGGTCGTATCTCGCACTATATTCTTCATGTTGTAATAAGAACAAAAGCGCAAATAAAAACCTTTGCGATTGCATAGGGATTCGATTTCAGAATTCTGACAGGCAAAAATGCTTAAAAAGCTTGTCTCACAACCAAATAACATGTACGTGGATTCCTATACGCTACGGAGTAAGCTTCCGATCATAGTCGGAATTTTTGTAGTAGTCGTAGTGATAGCGTTTTTGACATACTTCCTTACTACGCAATCCAATACAGCCATTGGGGGCATACCAATTCACCAAACAACGACTACAGTAGCGCCTGCGATTTCGCCACCGACGATAATACAGGTTTATGTGAATGACACAGGATTCACTCCGAAGCTTTTAGTTGCAAACACGGGCCGGCGCATCGCGATAAACCTGCACAACACTGGAACCAAGCTGCATGACCTCTATGTTCCAAGCATCAGTGTCAACAGCACACTTGTATTGCCGGGATCGAACAAGACCACCGTTTTCTATGCACCGTCGACAGCAGGGAATCTGACGTTCTATTCTAATGTTGATGGGGACCAAAGCGCAGGCCTGAGCGGAACAATCACAGTAGTTCCTTGATGAACCAGCCGGCGGAGAGGCTTGCTGTGATGCAATAACAAGAGAAGCCCCACATCTCTCCAGATGCTGTAATAGCACTCGCCCTTTGTTTCGGGGATTGTAAACGCCATGTTAGGCAGAGCTTTCGCGCTATTATGGCATCCCTTATTTGCTATACACTATACATGATATGCAAGCGTCCAGAGCACTATTCCTATCAGCATCACGATGACGCCTCCCCACACGTCAGTAAGGTTTCCCCCATTGTACAAATCACCATAGAGCCATGTTGCTGTTCCGGCGAGCAGAAGGATGACGCTCAGTATTATCAGGTATGTGGACTTGTTCTTCTTTGCAAACATCCCCCATTTGACGTCAGCATATAGCCATAGGAGTGTGCCAATCACTATCGCTGCAACTCCACCGTATATGTAGCTGGTGATGCCGCCGCTGTAATCTCCGTAGAGCCAGAGGAGAATTCCGATTAGTATAAGAGTTATTCCAAGAACCATAAGGCGGGCCTTTGCCTTCTTCAGCATAGCTGCGATTCCGGAAATTGCGACGATAACTATGCCGATCAGCAGCCACGTCGTTATGTTGCTAAAGTTGAGACCAGCGTAGGATAGACTTGTTCCCGAGCCTGCACCTGAGCCTGAGTTATATGCCGTAGTCGTTGCCGGAGTTGTCGTTCCGGTGGTGCCGCCACTTGCGATCGGGTTTGGAACAACAGCAGGAACCATCAGCGAAAGCACAGTGTTGTTAGTAGTAGGGTCGTCCATCGTTGCGTTTAGCGTTATGCTGTAATTTCCTGGTTTCACCGAGGGCATAAGTGATACAGTCATCGTTCCAGAGAACGGTGGGTCTGTCGCTGCACCTCCGGCGTTGCTAAGGGTTACGTTTATTCCCTGTGAAGTAAGCTGGGCTTGGTTGACGACGTGCAGTATCGTGCCCCACGTGTTTCCGGACTGGATTGTCACATTGTACGAGACAGAGGCTGAACTTCCTGGACTTATTGAAAGGCTGCTCTTTGAAAGTGTTATCTTCGATGTTCCGTAGCCGCTTGCAAACGACATCTGGAACAGAGCCAGCAGTGCAAAAATTGATATCGGCAACAGTAGTCTTCGTGCGTTCATTCTAACCCCTTGTTAAAGAAGCTCAAGCAAGCTTTTTAATTGCTTATCTTTAGCATAAAAATTACTGTTGGGTCGCTTCGCCTATGCCGTTGCCTTCTGCAGCTTTTCTTCCGCCGCGCTTCGACTGCCTTTCTACACGCGCGTTAGCGAACTGTATGTTAAGATCCTCTTCGCTTGTGCTGTCCATCCACGCCTTTATGTAAATCGCTATGTTCCTGAACGGTTTTGTGTATCTGTCTGTGAGAGAATAAGCGCTGTTCTCGTGCTTCAGTAGGCCGATCTGTACTGCGTAGTCGAGATAGCGCTTCGCAGTCGCAATCGGAACGCTTTCTGGAACGTCCTTCAATCTGAGCTGGCCTTTTTTCTTTGCCTCTAGCAGAAGAAGAGAGAACCTGTACGCCTCGGTTTCGTTGTCGAAGAACACTTTTGAAATGTCCTTTACGTTTACAGCCTTTAGCTTTTCCTTGAGGGGGGCGTCTTCAAACTCCCAATATTTTATTCCCATGATGTCACCGGTCGCAGAGATATGTGACATTAAAGTTATTTAATCCTTCCATAATTTCGGAAGTGAGCTAACTACTTCTCTCGTATGAATGTAATTATGTCTCCTCCTGCAAGAACGTGCGCCTCACCGACCTTCTGATTAGAAAACTTCGCGCTTGGCCCGCTTATGATTGCGCATTCGAGAGAGTCGGCGAAGCTTGTGTGGAATTTTTTTGCTGCGTCGCCGATCGTAGCCCCTTTGCCAAGTATCATCGGCATAAGCCGCTCCTCTCCTGTTCTAGGTTTCAGATAAACGGTTATTATTCCGAGGTTCTCGTATATTCTTTCCTTCAGCTGAACGAGACCGGTCTGGTTTGTAGCGCTGATAGGAAGCACTTCTATGTTGTGCTTCTTTGAGAAATCGCTTGCAAGCTTGTCTGCCCCCGTTATCGTGTCAGTCTTGTTGAGCGCGACAATCGCTCTCAGATATATCGCCCTTCCAGATATTATTGAAATCAGTTCGTCTTCGGTAACCTTCCCCCAAATTGAAATGATGTAGTTGTGGTTTCCGAGCCCGATAAGTATCTCCCTTATGTCTTCTTCTGGAAGTCCAGACTTGTTTACTTCTATTTTTATCCCTCCGGTTATCTGGTCGACAAGCTGTATGTAGGGTTTCTTCTTGTTGATCGTGATTTCGAGCGCGTTGAGTTCCTTGAGAAGCTTCTCGAACTGATGGAGTTGGTTTACGTCGATGACAAAAACGATTAGGTCTGCAGACTTTGCCGCAGAGATAACCATTCTGCCCCCTCCCACTCCGAGGTGCGCGTCTTCGATCAGGCCAGGCATGTCGAACACCTGTATGTGCGCATCTTTGTATAGCATTGTTCCAGGAATTATCTTTGTTGTTGTGAACGCGTAGGCCGCAGTCTTTGACCGTGTGTTTGCTATCACGTTGATGAGCGATGACTTTCCTGCGCTTGGGAATCCGACGAGAGCGACAGTGGCGTCGCCAGTTTTCTTTATGTAGAATCCTTCCAGGTGGGTTCGCTTCCCTGCTTCGACTATCGCCTTCTTCGTGTGCGCGATCTTCGAGCGAAGCTGGCCCAGGTGGTAGTTGGTCTTTTTGTTGTCCTGGGTTTTGTCGTACTCCTTCTGCATTTCCTTGAGCTTCTCTTCTAGAAGTTCCTTTTTGCTCGGCATACGACCACCATCACATGAACTTTGCGAACTTCTTCTTGAAGTTCCTGTCGTTCTTCAATGAGTTGAACATTTTCTTCATCTTGTTGAAGTCCGAGATTAGCTTGTGGACATCAGATTCGTTCGACCCGCTGCCCTTCGCTATTCGCTCTATTCTGTGAGTGTCATGAAGAAGACGCTCGTTCTTCCTCTCCTCTTTTGTCATCGATCCGATGATTACTTTGTACTTCGCAAGTCGCCCTTCTCCCTGCTCTATCACGTCCTTTGGCACGTCTGGCGCACCCATCATTCCGAATACATTCTTGAGCGGGCCCATTCCCTGCATTGCCTTGAGCTGGTTGTAGAAAGAGTCGAAGTTAAGCTCTTCCATCTCCATGTCCTCTGGCTTTAGGTTTGCCTCTTTGACTGCCTGTTGGACGTGCTCGACTAGCGAGCCTATGTCCGGCATTCCCAAAAGCCGCCCTATGAACTTCTGTGCGTCGTATGGCTCTATGTTGCTGAGCTTTTCTCCGACTCCGATAAACGCGACAGTTACGTTGGCTGCGTGAGTTGCGCTGAGAGCGCCTCCGCCCTTTCCTGATCCGTCCATCTTTGTTACTATTACCCCGGTCAGCTTGATCGCGTTGTTGAATTCTCGCGCCTGCCTCCCTGCTACTTGGCCTATGTCTGCATTGATGACAAGGAATTTCTCATCTGGAGAGAATGCGTTGTTGACTGCCTTAAGCTCTGTGATGAGGGCGTCGTCGAGAGCGCTCCTTCCGCTTGTGTCGCAGATGACCACGTGCTTGTCCTTCAGCGCTGCAAGCCCCTGCTTCACGATTTTTACCGGGTCTTTTTCCCCTTTTATCCCGAAGAACCCCACATTCGCCTGCTTCGCAAGCGTCTCGAGCTGCTCATACGCGGCTGGACGCGATACGTCTGTGCAGATCACTCCTGCAGAAAGCCCTCTATCCTGGTAAAACTTGGCCAGCTTCGCTGACGATGTCGTCTTTCCAGATCCATAAAGGCCTGCGAGCAGTATCCTTTGCTTCTGGAGCTTTGGCGTGAATGTGCCACCCATCAGCTTGACCAACTCTTCGTATACTATGTTTGTTATGTAGTCTGTCGGCGCAAGTCCTGCCGGTGGTTTGCTCCTGAGAGCTTTCTCTTCTATGTCCTTTGAGAACTGGAGAACTAGGGATACCTCTACGTCTGCGCTTATCAAGGTCTTCTGGAGATCCTTGTTAAACTCCTTGATAGTTTTTGCGTCTATGATGGTTGCGCGCGTCAGCTTTGCGATCGCTTTGCGCAATCCTTCTCCCAGGTCCATGATTATCTCTCGGTAAAATCAGTAATTAAACCTCTTTTAAAGTTTGTATTTCAACATATTTATAGCTAGCGTCATAAGCTATAGAAAGGTGTTTCGGCTGAAGCTCATTATAACTCAATCCAACCTGACGCTGATGGGAGGCGCAGAAAGAGTGCTCCTCAAGATAGCGCAGCATTACAATGCACCGATATACACTGGAGAGTACAACAAAAACACAACATTCCCGGAATTCGAGGAGCTTGACGTCAATGTAATAAAGATGAATCCCATTTATCGAATGCTGCCGTATGGAAGGGCAGTGCAGGGCCTCCATTACGGACTTGGTTTCTACGGCCTCAAGATAACCGAGGACTACGACGTGATAAACGCACACATTGCCCCTTCTCATTGGATAAGGAGGAACAACGAGAGGGTTCTTTGGTACTGCCATACACCGCTCAGAGAAGTTTGGGACCTCTACGACTACAGGATGAAGTTGAAGAAGTTTTACCAGAAACCCATTCACATCGCAGGAGCGAGCGCAATAAGAAAGATAGACAAGTCGATAGTGAAAAACATAGAATATATATTCGCAAACAGCACGACGATAAGAAGAAGGCTCGTGCAATACTTCGGGAGAACAGACGCGAAGGTGCTTGGCGGAGGCATAGACTACAAACAGTTCTCCAACCAGGGAGACGACCATTATTTCTATTATCCTGCAAGGTTCTCGCCGAACAAGGGGCAGCACCTAGCTGTCGAAGCGTTTGCGAAGTTCAAAAAGCTGAACAAAGGCAAAAGGAGCTACAAGCTGGTGCTTGCAGGAGCAGTCTCGAAGGACAAGTTCCTCTCTGACTATTTTGAGAAAGTCGGCAGGCAGGCGCAGAAAGTCGGCGACATCATGATTATTCCTAACGCGAACGATGAACAGTGGATTGACCTTTATTCGCGTTGCACCGCAATCGTCCATCCGGCAGAAAACGAGGACTACGGAATAGCGCCGCTCGAGGGCATGGCAAGCGGCAAAGCGGTGATAGCGTTCAATGAGGGAGGACCGACAGAGACCATAGTGGACAATGAGACAGGCTACCTTGTCGACGGCACAACAGAGATGGCAAAGAAGATGCTTTTCGTTGCAGAACACCCTTCGATCGCCAATAAGGTTGGCAAGGCAGGAATGAAAAGGGTCAAAGAGCATTATTCTTGGGAACGATTTTTCGAACGGTACGACCACGCGCTGAAGGAAGTTGCTGACAGAAAACGTGGCTGATTTATTATCTGTACACTACAGAGATGTTCGCGTATCTGTTTACCGGGTAGTATGAGTACAGCGCCGCGTAAACATATATCTGAAGCGGGTGGCCATTGCTGAAGTTGTATTGATATGGAACGGTGTAGTTCTGCAGCAACGACTGGTTCTGGAACACAACTGTGTTGTTTAGATATATGTTGACAAGCACATTCGATATCTCAGTCTTCGTGTTCCCCTGACCTACGTCAATCATCAGAACTCTCACCGGTCCGCAGCCAACGCTCTGATTGTCTCTCAGGAAGTTGACAGCCTTGCAGTAAACCGGTGCAGTTATCGGTATTGTAGTTGTTGAAGTCGACGTTGTGCTGGTTGTGCTCGTCGTTGAAGTTGTAGACATAGATGTTGTTGAAGTTGTGTGTATCGATGTTGTGGCTGTCGTAGTCGGGATTGTTGTCGTTGTAGAAACTGTTGTTGTAGTCGTTGTTACGATATGCAAAGAGATGAGCAAGTTGTTGAAGAACTGTATTATTGCGTCGATTATAGATCCAAACACGCTAGATTGGGAATAGAGTGTGTTAGCGGCGCTCGCTGTTGTAGCAAACAATAAAAGCAGAAGCGCAATTGCGGCTATGGCTTTCATATAATCGTTACTTCTTTGCCTGTGGCTTCTGCTGCGCGCTCACAGGTGTAACTTCTATCACGTACTTCGAGATGACCTTTGATGCATACTCTAGGACTCTCTTTATGTTCGCTTCTGTGTTTGTTCCCGTGCATATCATCTTTCCGTTCTTGAAAAGTATAATTACTGCCTTCGGCTCTGCAATCTTGAAAATTGCGCCAGGAAACTGCTCTGGCTCGTAGTCGACAGCCTTGACTTCCTTTGAGAGCGCATACAAATCTATGACAGCGTGGAGATCCGCACTCACTACTATGTTCTGTATCTTTATCACAGGAGTAGGAATGCTGTTTCCTCTTGGCTTGTCCGGCGCTTTTGGAGCTTTCTTTGCCGTTTAATCACCGTATAGAGTATATATAAATTGCGAAGATTTAAATAGTGAGCTTGTTGCGAAGAGGAGCCACTGCCGACAAACACTAAACCCTTATAGCTTTGTGTGGCACTATCTTATCTCATGCAGAAAGCAGTTTTTATCGTGGGCGCCGGAGTCATCGGTCTCACGCTCGCGAAGGAGCTCGCGCTGAAGGACATAGACGTCACAGTCTACGATTCGAAGAGCAAAGTGTCTGACAACGCTGCGAAGGCTTCGGGAATATTTTCGAGAGAAGGACTTGCAAAAATGGATATGAAGTGGGAAACCGCGCAGCAGAACACTCTTGACGGAGCAGTAATACACGCAGGCGGAGAGCAGCTGAAGGTTTCTTCGACAGGAACTGTTGCGTATGTGCTTGACAGAGGGATATTCGCGAACCTTTGTGCAAAAGAGGCGGTCGCCGCGGGGGCAAAATTGGCCATGGGAAGAAGGCTCGAAAGAGAGCAGTTGATTGAAATCGGCAAGGACAATGAGAAAATACTTGTCGGCGCAGACGGCGCAGTCTCCAATGTTGCGAGCGCGCTCGGCTTCCAAAAGATCGAGGAATACATACTTACCTACAAAGCTGAATACGAGGGAGTCGACATTCCGGACGAACACAAAGTCGAAGTGATGTTCTCGAACAAGATCGCGAGCCGCTTCTTCGGATGGACATGCCCTTACTCTGGCAGCAAACTCGAGGTCGGCATAGGAATCAGCGACAGATCAAGGAGCAACAGCACAGGAGCGTTCAACAAATTCATCCAAACGGACTACATGAAGAAGCTCCTCGCCGGAGCGGAGAGAACCGCAGGCTATGCAAGCATAATACCGATAAAGTACAGGTCAAAGACAGTCATAGGAAACACTCTGCTTGTCGGTGATGCCGCAGGACAGGTGAAAGCGACGACAGGCGGCGGGATAATCTTTGGGTCTGCCTGCGCAAAGGTCGCCGCAAGGTGCATTAGCGAAAACATAAAGCACGGAAGACCTCTGATGGACTACGAAAAGGCGTGGCGAAAGGACCACCAGCTCGACCTCCGGCTCCACAAGGCAATCCATGGGTATTATTCGATGTTGGGAGACGACAGCTTTGCAGCGATGATAAAGCTTCTGAAGCTTGCAGGCTTCGAAGGATTCCTTGGACGATACGGGGATATGGATCGCCCTTCTCTCGTTTTGAAAAGATTCTTTTTGAGAGGAGCAGCAAAATAAGTCAATGTGTCAGAATGCCTATTGGAGTTACCCCGAGCAATGCGTTCGCCGCTGCGTTTGTAATGCTTATCAATGGCTGCGGGTATATGCCGAACATTATTATGATTATCAGGCACGCCCAGACCACTATGTTGATGGTGAAGCTCGATGGAACGTGCGCCTTCTCCTTTTTCGCGAACATCGCGATGATCAGCTTTGCATAATAATAGACTGAGATGAAGCTGTTGATTATCGCAAGCACAGTGAGGAATATCAATCCCTTGTTTATCGCGCCTGTGAACAGCAGGAACTTTCCTACGAACCCCATCAGCGGCGGAACCCCTATCATGGAAAGCATGAATACGCTCAGCGCTATGGCTGCGAATGGATTCTTTGTGCTTATTCCGCTGTAATCCTCGATGCTCTTTATGTTTTTGTTCTCGAGCCAAAGCACTATCGCGAACGTTCCGATTATCATGAAGGTGTGCGCCACTATCTGATACATCGATGCGCTTATCGCGTATGCCGACGCAGTCGCAAAGCCTATTGCAATGTATCCTGCTTGCGATATTGCAGAGTAGGCGAAAAGCCGCTTGACGTTTTCCTGCACCATCGCAGCGATGTTTCCGAAGAACATCGTCAATATTGAGAATACCTGGAATATCAGGGCGAAGGTCGGCAGATACGGCAGCATCAGTATGAAAAGGATTTGGAAGAGCGCGACGAACGCGACCTTTTTGTTGACTCCGGCCAGGAATGCCGTTATGTTTGCAGGCGAACCAGCATACACGTCAGGAACCCAGAGGTTGAACGGAAAGAGAGACGCGTCAAAGGATAGTCCGGCTATGAACAGGACGAGGGCCAACACTACCAGATAGTTTCCTGACACCGACGAGTTTGGAACCAGCGGGCTTAGCATCAGCTGCGAATCGAACGGGAATACCAGCGCGATCGCGAACGTGAGCATAGTCACGCCTATCGCAGATATTATGAACAGCTTCACCGCAGGCTCGATGTACTGCTTCCCGTTCATCATTATCATGAACGCAGTCGGCAACGTCACAAGCTCTATTCCGAGAAGGATCATGACGACGGAGTTGGCCATCGCCACAGACATGGCGCCGATTGCGGCGAAAGCGAGAAGTAGCGAGAAGCTGTTGTAGTCACTTGAGTACCTGTACGACATTATATTGACCAGAAGTATCGCCGCTGCGAACAGCGCTATGAAAAATGCGGAAAATGGCGATATTATGAACACGCCGTAGATTATCAACGGTGTCGGAAGGGCTCCTGGACCTGGATTCGTTAGAGTGAAAAGGTATGCGCAGGAAGCGATTATCAAAAACAGCGCTATTGTGCTGACGATAAGGTGGATTTTCGAGTTCTTGTGCAGCATCGTAAGTATGCTAGACACTAGCATTAGCAGAAGCGCGCCGAAAAGAAGTTCTGCGCTGCCAAATTCTCCAAGCCCGAACGTCGGCAGAAGCGGCGCGAGCGGAGGTGTTTGCATTAGCAGAGTTTCAAGCATTTTATCACATCACAGGTTGAACAGTTTCAGTATTATGAACGGCGCAATTCCGAACAGGAATATGCAGAAGAGCAGCACTGCGTAGCCGATCTTCTGGGTTGCGCCTATGTAGTCTATGCTCTTTGTCGATTCCTTCGTCGACAGCAGCGATTTGTTTATTACGTAGTAGAGATATGCCCCCATTATTATCAGTGCCGCTAACGGAATTATTCCTGCAGTTGAGAAACTTCTGTATGCGCTGACAAATATCAGAAGGTCGCCGATGAAAGCTGCAGTGAGCGGCATTCCTGTCGTCGCGAAAACGCCGGTCAAAAAGCTGTATGCTGTGCTGTGTGCATTTCGAACAACGCCGTGGAGCAGCCTGATGTCGCGCTCTCCGAAGATGTGACCGGTAGAGCCGGCTGCAAGGAACAACAACGATATGGTGAATCCGTGCGCAAGCATCGCGAACGTTGCGCCGGCTATTCCGAGCGGGCTCAGCGACGCAATTCCGATAAGCACTATGCTCATCTCTATGATTGTGGTGTAGGCGACAATGCGCTTTATGTCGGTTTGAGTGAACAGCACAAATGCAAGATAAAATGCAGAGAACGCGCCAAGAAGCAAAGTGAACACCGCAAACGATCCAGACACGGGCAGCATGGTGAATGCAAGTATCATTCCGTAGCCGCCGAACTTGGTAAGTATGCCTGAAAGCAGCATAGACCCTTGTGTCGACGCTTCTGTGTGCGCGTCTGGAAGCCAGAGGTGCACTGGAAAGACCGGCATGTTTATCAGGAATGCAATAAAGAGCAGTGTGAATATCAAAATCTCGGTGCTGTGCGGAATCAGAAAAGCATTCGCTGTTATGTAGCCGATGTCGAACGACCTGAGAGGAGTATAGAAGTATATCAGCATTATTGCGAACAGCAGCAGCAGGCTTGCCAGAATCTCATACATCAGGAATTTCATTGCTGCGCGGCGGCGGTTTGCCGAGCCGAGAAGGTAGAGCATGAAGAACAGGGCGACTACGCCCACGTCCCAGAATATGAAGAACACGAACAGGTTTGTCGAGGCGAAAAGTCCGATTGCGGCAAGCTCGAACAGGAGTATGAGCGCGCTTGATGTAGCGTATCCCTCCCGCTCCGTGTTTCCGGAGAGCTGCGTCACGAACGCGACTATGACGGCCATCAGCGCAAGCGTGAATGTTATTGCGTTGAATCCGAGCGATAGCACTATGTTAGGGGTTGTGATGTATGCGTAGTACTGTTCGGTGAACGTCGCTGTCCCAGACAGCAGGGACATCGCCAGCGCAGATATTATCGCAAGCATAGCTATGCCGGAGAATACAACGCCGATAAGTTTTGCGTTTTCGCGAGAGAACGCTATGAGTATCATTCCCAGAACGAGGGAGACGAGCGATATTCCAATTAACGGTATCATTTTATCATTTCGTTTATGTTATTAGGTTGAATGCGATCAGCAGCAGCATCAGTGCAAAGCCTAGCACAAAAGCGAGCGCATAGCTGTTTGTCTGGCCGTCAACCATGCGCCTCATGTAGTATCCGCTCTTTATGAAGAGCTGCGACATGACATATATCGATCTGTCGAACGCAAAGTCAAGGTTGCCGGCTAGCGCGCCGATCTTGGCGATGCCTGCTGCGAATATAAGATACGCTCCGTTGACGATTGTGCTGTTGTGGAGCGCTGCGAACGCCATGCTGTTTGTCGACGCTAGGTGCATGCGATGGCCGAGTTTGTAGATATAGAAAGCCACAGCGATTCCTGCGATCGCGACTATGTTTGTTATCGCGATTTCGGTTGCGCCGAGCAGTTGCATCTGTGCCGCGCCTCCAATGTACGAAGGATCTGCATAGTAAATGAATGTGGCGACGACCACTAATGCCGCAAGTACGACTCCTGGAATCACCATAGTCTTCGGGACAGAGCCATAGCCAAGTTTGCCTGTCAGCTTCTTGTCGAAAACATTCCTTGTCGGTATGAACAGCCATCTGAAAGCGTAGATGCTCGTTGCCAATCCAACAAGAACTAGCACAGCGTACACTACAATGTTGCTAGACATCGCAGAACTCTCGACAAACGACTTGCCAAGGAATCCGCTTAGCGGAAATATTCCTGCAATGGACAGTGCGCCGATCAGCGCTGTCGCGAGTATAGGCTTGCTGTTTCTGCTGCAGCATAGCTTATATATGTCCTCTTCTTCATTGTTGGCCCTTATTATCGAGCCTGCGCTCATGAATAATGCCGCTTTGTAGAATGTCTGGACAAAAAAGAGTATCATGGCTGCGAATACTGCGTTGAGCCCGAGCGCGATGAACATCAAACCCAGGTCTTCTATCGTCGAATATGCAAGTATTTTCTTGAAGTGGCGTTCGGTCAGCGCATTGCTTGCTCCGAGGATGGCGCTGATTATTCCTATTACCAATATCAGAGGAAGCAGACCAGCGGCCGAATAGACCGGAAGAAGCACCATCACAAGGAACACTCCCGCTTTCACCATTGTTGAAGAATGCAGGAACGACGACACAGGCGTGGGTCCTTCCATTGCGTCTGACAGCCATTCATGGAATGGAAACTGTGCAGATTTTGTGAACGCTGCTATTAGTATGAACACAAGCGCGAGCTGCGTTGAAGATGTGATCGGGTTAGACAGAAGAAGCGAATAGTCGAAGCCTGCGTGCGTGACCCCTATTATCACTATCCCCATCAGCATGAAAATGTCTCCGATCAGTATCGTGGTTATCGCCTTTCTTGCTGCTGTCGGCGCCCGCTCTTTGTAATGCCAGAATCCGATTAGAAGGTAGCTAGTTATGCCAAGAATCTCCCATGCTATGAACAGGGTTATGAAGCTTGCTGATATCGCGAACAGCATCATCGATGCGGCGAACACACACATCTCGAAGTAGAAGCGGCGCTGCTCGCTCGGAAGTTCCATGTATCCCATAGAATATGTGAACACGAGAGGCGTGACAATCGCAACAAGCATCAGGAGAAGAAGGTTTGCCTGTGCAGTAGCGGTGGTTATCGTCACGGAAAGCCCAGCCACATTGAACCACTGGAGAGACTGAGTTCCGGGAGGGTTGCTGAGCAGAAGGTAAGCCAGGAGCAGACTGACTATGCTGCCAGACAGCGCAAGGTATTTTGCTACTCGCTCCGTTCTCGGGATCAGACATGCAAGTGCAGCCGCGATGAGTGGAATTATTACGAATAACGATAGCATGGTTTCACTCCTTCAACCTGGACAGCCTGGTGACGTCGAGACTGGCCTCGTATTTTGACAGATATCTGTAGAACGACACAAGCGCTATCGCCTCCGATGCCGCTATAGTCCATATTGTGAAAAGCAGCAGCATGATGTTTCCTGGAGCGATAGAGTAGAAGAATGTCACTGCAAGAAGCGCTGCGGCTGCTATCGCCACTTCTATGGAGAGCAGCATCAGCAGGAAATGCCTTGTTATGACTACTCCAGCTATCCCGATCACGAAGAGCGTGATGCTCACTGCAACAAAATATATCACATCGATCATTGCCTAGACCTCTTTAGCAGCATTATAGCTCCGAATGCCACTCCAAACATCAGCAGAAGCATTAGATAGAATAATGATGCGCTCGAACTGAGCGACGTGTATATGTTTGCAAGGCCGAAGGTGTTTGGCCCTGAATTTGCGATCGATACGTTCAACAATGGGACAAGCGTAATCACCAGCACGACAGCGGTGAGCGCAAGCATCAGCATAAACTTGGAATGCTTGAACTCCGAGTAGCGGGCAGACGCCACGCCGACAAACATGAATGTGGTTATTCCTCCAACCATTATGAAAAGCTGCAGCACTGCGAGCAGCGGTTCGTCGATTATGATGAAGAACGCAGACACTGCGAAAAACACAACCGACATGGCTAGCGCGGAGTGAAGCACGTCCTTAAACACAAGTATCAAAACGGCGGCAAGGACCGAAATGGCAGTTATCACAACAAACGCGATTATGTCCAGCATATCAGCACCATCATTCGAGCGCTTCTGGCCGCTTGATGAAGTCGCGCCTGTCAAAGCTCTCGAACTCTGTGTCTTTTGTAAGCACCAAGCATTCTGTCGGGCATACCTCTTCGCAGAGCGCGCAGAATAGGCAGCGCTCGAGGTTTATTTCAGGAAATATTTTTGTTGCTGTGCCCTGGTGGAATGCGGTTTCGTAGTCTGCCTCTACCATTACTATTGTCTGATTGGGGCATATCTTCGCGCATGCCGAGCAGTTTATGCATGTCCTCATGTCAAGCTTGTGAATCCCTCTGTAAGTGTCGGCGAGCTTTTCCTTCTGCTCTGGATATTCCAGCGTCGTAGGCTTCTTCAGCGCCGATTTGGCAACCTTTGCGATTGGCTGTAGTATCATTTGGTCAACCGATGAATAATACAAAAGTAATTAATAAATTAACGACGGACAGAGGCATGAGATAGAGCCAGCCAAGCCTCAGAAGCCTGTCAATTCTCATGCGCACCGTTGTCGCTCTTATGAATATCACGAATACCGATATGGCCACCACTTTTATCATCAGCCACGCGAACTCTGGAAGGAAAGACGGGCCTAGCCATCCGCCCAGGAACAGCAATGATATGAGAAGTGCGCCGACGAACATCCTCAGATAATCGAGGAAGAGCACAAGCCCGTAATACGGAGCGCTCACGTCGGTAAGCCAGCCTGCTATGAGCTCGCTGTCGGCTTCTCTCAAGTCGAACGGCGGCCTGTCAAGCTCGCCGAGAAGAGCTATGAAGAACACGACGAAGCCCAGGGGCATCAGCATGATGTACCAGTAGCTGCTTTGTGCATTGACGATTGCCTGGAAGCTGTAGCTGCTAGTCATCATCGCGATTGCTGCTATGACAAGGACTATCGGTATCTCGTAGCTTAACATCATGACAACTGATCTCTGTGCTGCGATCGAACTGAACTTGTTCCCGCTGCTCCAACCTGCTATGAAGACAATGAGCGGAGTGAGAGAGAGAAACATGAATACAACTAACAGAGACACTCCAGTGTGCATGCCGATGAATCCATCTGTGAGCGGAATGAACGCCAGCATGAAGACGAACAGAGCTAGAAGCGCAGGTATCGCAGTCTGGAAAAGAATCTTGTCGGCGTTGTCAGGAATTATGTTCTCCTTTGCAATCAGCTTGACCAAGTCGGCGAGATTCTGCAGGATCCCCCATTTCCCTACGTATGTGGGACCATGCCGCGATTGTGCGCGCGCCATAAGCTTCCTCTCGAACCAGCCGAACACGTATGCAAAAACCGAAAATATTATCGACAGAACTATTGCGAAAATGATGAGCGCGATAAGAACAGATATCTCAGTTAGCGCTGTGCCCTGCAGATATGGAGAGAACAATGCCTGTACGTAATTGAAAAAGTTGGATATGTCTGGGGAAGATATGTTCATGGCCACCGACATCTAATGGAAAGCAAGCCTTATAAATCAGATTTCCAAGCATAACTATGGAATTGAGCGAGGGCGCAAAGGGCATTATCAAAGCTGGCCGGGTGCAGGCGCGGGTAAAGCGTGCAGGCATGCTGCAGTTCCAGGTATTCGTTGTCAAAAGGGTAAAGGTCGGAAGCGAAGAATTCGTTGAACTGTATCTGAACAAGGTCATAGACATGAGCGAGATAACAAGGCTAGCAAACGAGCTTGGGCTTCCTGTGGAGACCGAGAACGGAAGGGCGTTCCCCAACGGGAAGGGCGCAAAGGACTTCGTGGGCTTTTGATTCTGAGATTCTGATTTTCAAACGGTTATGTTTACGTAGCCGTCTGCAACTCCTGTGAACGTGCCCTTTGTATAGTTGATTGTCAATTGATACGGGAATATGGATCCCAGATAGCCAGGTATCGAGCCAAGGCACTTTATGTTTACCGATGTGCTGCTGTTGACCGCTATCGTCTGGTTTAGCGTCGTGTTCAATTCAAAGCCAGGGACGTAGCATGCGATTCTGTTCAGGAATATCGGCTGCGCAGTCGGATTCTTCAGAGTCATGTTTGCTATTCCGGTCACGTAGTTGAAAGATGCCAGTCTGCACTTGATTGGAGCAGTTGAGTTTATAGAGCACTGGTTGCCAATCGTGCTGTTCCATTCTGCTACGACAGTGTTCGCGTTGAGCTGTGTTATCAGGAGATATGCGCTGCCCTGTGCGCTTAGAGTCGCGCTCCTGTTGACGAGGGAGAATACATGGAAGGTGTAATTCTTTGTCAGCTGTGTCGAGTTGACAAGGAAATATGATGCTGATCCGTTAGCTCCAGATGCAAGCGGAACTCCGACATTGCACACGCTGACGTTAGGCGATGCGTACACGAGGCCAGGGCATGTGAGGTTGAGCGAGTTTAGGCTGAGCGGCGGCTGGTTTCTCTTTACATATGTTGCGAAGAAGCCATAGCTGTTCTCCGACATGTTGATTGCTGTGAGCGCGTTGCTGTTGCTGCCGCCTATTAGTGCGAAGCCTATGCCTGATGAATTTCGGTAGAGGAAGTTTCCGACGAATCCCTTCAGGCTTGCGTCTGATCTGTAAGCGTTTGCGAAAGCGACCGTCTGCACATCGTTGTATGTGTTTGCGGTTATATTCTTGCATGTTGCAGATGCGCTTGCGTTGTAGTATTCAAGCATCTTTGTCCAGCCGTTACTGTAGAAGTAGCAAAGGCTTGTCCTGTTGTTGACGACTGCGTATGTGCCTGTCGTGCCCTGCACGCTGTAGTTTGACGACTTTATTGCCGGGAAGCTGCTGACTAGATAATTTAGGTTGGACTGGTTGACTGTGCTCTGTATCCATGCAGAATACGCGGCTGTGCCGTTGTTGTACTTTGAGTATGCTCCGTCTATTCCACCTATGCTGATGTAGGGGCTTGACATGTCGCCGTACATCTTTGGAAGAAGTGTGCTCTCTGCACCCAGCATATTGTTGAATGGGGCGAGGCTGTATTGCGCGGATATGAACCATGCCATTCCCAAGCCTGGCTTGAAAAGCTCAAAGCTCTCTGTTGTAGATGCGTTGCTGTTCGGGATTGTTTTGTAAATGTCTGGAAGCTGCGGGCTGCTGACGTGAAGCGTTATTGAGCTCTGCGCTGTTGTCCTGTTCTGTATGTTCATTACGCTGCTAGGGTCTGCGATTGCCTGTATTGTGAATGTTCCGTTTGTCTGGTAGAGGACAGGCACGTTGTACGTGGCAGACGTTCCAGGCGGAAGCGATACATCTCTTGATGAGCTGCTTGCAACTTTGCCGTTTATGTAGAGAGCGACATATAGATTGTTGACCGGGCCTTTTCCGGTGTTGTTGACTGTCACGCTGAACTCTCCAGGCTGGTATGGATATACTACAGAGCTTTTTGTGAGCTGGGATAGCTTGACCAGCACGCTGATTGGCTGGTTTGAATTGCTTGAAACGAAATATGCAACTACTGCGACTACTATTACCGCTATTATCAGATACAGCGCAATCTCTTTGGTCGATATCTTCATGCTATCACAAACAGCTTTTGTTTTTTCTTTCTTGTTTTCTTTCCTATCTTCCCTTCAGCTCCTTTACCGCATTTATTATCTTGTCCTTGATCGGGTTGACCTCGCTTGAAAAATATCTTTCAATCCATGCGCCTTCGTCGTATTTCGCTGCGCCGTCTGGTTGGACAAGGAAGTACTTTCCCTTCGAGTGGTCTACCATCTTGGTCTTGCTAAGTTGTAGAAGGTGATACCTTAAAGTCTTTTCGTTTATAGGCTCCCATGCCTTTGCTATGTATTCCATCAGCTCAGGCACCTCCGGGTCACGCTTTTGGCTAAATTGGAAATACATGAGCGAGTCGAAAACCGCGATTGCTCCTTGGCGAGACTCTCCAGGATTGATTATCCCCAACGACAAAGCAAGCCATCGTATGATTGATCGGCGTGTTTCGATTACCTCTGGAGTAAGCCTGAGGTTTCGGAGCGTTATCTCTCTTTCAATAAGCTGCGATTCGTTGAGTTCCATTGCAACACGGGTGAAGAACTACCAAGACAGCTTGGTAGCATTTAATAATGTTATTTCTTTATCCTCTTTGTAAATAAATATCTTTCTAGGTGATGGTGTGGCAGATATAGAGATAGAAGTTGTGTTTTCTCCGGAAAAACTGAGGGCTTTCAACAGGAATGAGGCGCAGATGGGCGTCACGCTGAAGAATCTGGGGAGCGGAATGTACTGGAGCGAGTGCGAGATGGTCTTAAGCCCTCTGCTCTCTTTGGCGATCGATGCCGAGATGACAAAAGCGAGGACAAGAGTGGGGATACTGAAGCCTTTCAGCAGCATGACAAAGCAGGTAAAGCTCTATACGCGGCCGAACAACTACGAAGATGAATACCCGATAACGCTGATAGCTTATCTTTACGACCAGGATGGCGCGATTGCAGAACGTGTAGAGAAGAAAGTCATAGTTGAATGTGTCGCCGAAGCGAAGCCTTCCGGAGATGCAGTCAGGGACGTGGCAAAGGACATACAGAAATAACGGCTTGTGCATGTTTTTATATCTTTTTTTGCTAGCTTTAGCATGTCAAAAAGCCAGCGAAAGGGTTCTGCGCAGTCTGCGATGGAATACTTGATGACATACGGCTGGGCAATACTGATTATTGCTGTTGTTCTGGCGGTGCTGTTCCAGCTCGGGGTTTTCTCTGGAGGGAACTTTGCACCAAGAGCGCAAGCAGGTGCATGTCAGGTGCAGAAAACTGCTGTCGGTTCATCGTTGGTCGGAGAATGCCAGGGGCAGCTTCCGGAGTTTGTCGGGGCCTGGAACGGTGGCAGCTCAAGCAAGATAGCGATGCCCCTTAGTTCAAAGCTCCAGCCTTCCAGCATCACGATTTCTGCGTGGCTAAACCTCAATTCTTACCCGCCGACTAACAACGAAATGGATTTTATAAATGAAGAGGATTCACTGGGCGTCGGCTGGGATTTTGAGACATACGGCACTTCTGTGTATTTTCTTTTCGACGTGCCGACAAGGTATTCGATTTCATTTGATGGACCGACGGCCGGTTGGCAAACCGGCGAATGGGTAAATTATGTGGCAACGTACAACCAAACATCCGGCGCCATCACCCAGTATTACGATGGCATCAAAGAAACAATCGGAGGAGGAGCCCCGACGGGGCAGGCATTAGTTTACAACAGCGTTGCAACATTGAAGATAGGCCCTAACGTACAGGTCCCATTCAATGGAATGATGGCCAACATACAGATATACAATAACAGCCTCAACGCAAACGAGGTCTTAGCTCTTTATCAGGAAGGCATCGGAGGCGCGCCGATAAGGACAGATACTATTGTGGGATGGTGGCCGCTTAACGGAAACCCGAATGATTATTCAGGAAACAATAATAATGGTGCGCCCACAAGCGTCGGCTACAGCAGCTCGTGGGAGAGTGGGTATGCCGCGCCGTAGATGGTAGCTATTTGTTTAACCCCACAATCCTATAAGGGGCGAGAGAATCTTCACGGTGGTGAGGACGGGGACTGGGAGGTGGGATACCAAGTATTCTATAAGGCTGGAATAAGAGGTCGGAAAGCATTAAAAGCGTATCTACCCATTCTAAAGTATGCCAAAGGCGGTCGGAGGTAAGGTAATGGATAGTGCTCCAAAGAGAGAGAGAGAGAGAGAGAGTACTATTTTTGCAGTAAGCGGAGAGTAAAGTCGCAGAGCGCAATGGAATACCTCATGACCTACGGCTGGGCGATACTGATCATCGCCGTGGTACTCGGTATACTGTTCCAACTGGGTGTCTTCTCAGGCGGCAACTTCCAGCCTCATGCACAGGCCGGATCTTGCCAGGTGCAGAGGAGCGTGGCTGGAGCGTCTCTTGAGGGGCAGTGCAACGGCCTCCTGCCGCAGTTCGTCGCGGTGTTCAACGGCGCCGCAAGCATCACAGGCAGCTTCGGCGGCACCAGCTTCCCGATAAACTCGGTAACCTCCGTGACCGAGACGGCGTGGGTGTACGATCCAACGAATAGCGCGATCGCTGCATTGGCTGCCGGCTCCAGCACCTATGGCTGCACTTCGCATCTTTTTTATGCCGGACTCGACTCCCACGATAGCAGCACCACCATAGATTACCACGGTTGCTGCAACGATTACCAGTCGAGCCCCGCGAACGGCTGGACGCGCAATGACGGCAAATGGCACTTCATAGCCGTAGGTTACTCTGCGGCTACCAGCACGATATCGTTCCAGATGGACAGCAATTACCAGTCAGCCGCTTGGGCAGCCGCCCCGAACATCGGCGGGCAGTCGATTCTGATGGGCCAGGACATGTGCGACCACTGGTACTTCACCGGAGATATGGCTAACGTTCAGTTGTACAATACTTCGCTTTCGCAAGCGGAGCTGCAGGCGTTGTACCTTGAGGGGATTGGGGGAGCGCCGATACGCCCGCAGAACCTTGTGGGGTGGTGGCCCCTCAACGGGAACGCCAACGATTACTCGGGTAATAACAATAATGGCGCCGCTAGTGGTGTAACATACAGCAGCTCGTGGCAGAGCGGATATACGGCGCCGTGATCCTAAAGAATCACAGCATGCTCAGGTGGAATACCACAGGCAGAGCGTAAACAATTATGGCCGGAGCTATACTATTTCAATTCCTTCTTGCAGTGCAACTTTTGCCAGCGTAATCCGCTTCGATTCTCTTTCGAAGTCGGCCTTTGTGTAATTTATGAAATCAACAGGATATTCGATTCTCTGTTTGACATGCCACTCGTCGATTAGCTTTGCCACTAGATTTTTGCTCTTTCTGCGGGTTACAACTATCAGGTCAATATCGCTGTCTGCTCTTGCAGTGCCATCGGCCTGAGAGCCAAAAAGTATCATCTTCTCTACATTATACTTGCGTGAAGTTCTGCTTTTGAACAACTTCAGCGTTTTTATAATTTCAGGATTGACTTTGCCCATTCTAATACCTCTTCCGCTTCTGAAAGACATGCTTCTACATCTTTTTCAGTCGGGATTTCCCTCTTCGATACTGGGTACTTGGTCGGTATATAGTACTTTGTAAGTTTCTCGCAGTTGAGTATTATACCACGTTGAGCACCGACATTTTGTGCAAGTTTTACAAGGTCGTGTATCTTGTCAAACTTCCCCTCTTTCTTTATTTGGACGGCTTTTAACGCCTTCTCGACTACCTGATGGCAATAATATGCTGTATCCTTAAATCGCTCGTTTTGGTATAATATCCTTGCAGTAGCCAAATTGTCTGCCGACTCCAGTATCCACTCCTCAGCCTCTGATTGCATATAACCGATGTTATATGAACGTAAAAGTCTATATTACTTGATATAATCTGATGTTGTGACACCGCAGTTATGCTTTTAGCCTTTTCTTCAGCATAGTGTTTGGTTGCTTTGCTGGTAACACACACACACAAGACTCTGAGGTCGCAGTCGGCAATGGAGTACTTGATGACATATGGCTGGGCCATCCTAATCATTGCAGTAGTACTTGCAGTACTTTTCCAACTCGGTGTATTCTCGGGAGGCAATTTAGGCAACCATGCAACGGCAGGTTCATGTCTGGTGCAGAAGACCGCAGTCGGTTCTTCTTTGGTTGGAGAGTGCAACGGTATGCTGCCGGAGTTTGTGGGAAAATTCTCGAACACTATCAATAGCGAGATATACCTAAAATATATACCGCTCAACGACCGTAGTTTTACAATATCCGCATGGATTAAAAGCCCGGATTTTGCCGAGTCGCCAACGCTGGACTTGGGGATTTTCGGCCAGGGGTGCACTGGTGGCCCCTGCCCCAACCCGGTCACTGACAATGCGTTACATTTTGTGGTCAGGAGCGATACTCTGTACATGGGTTTCTATAGTGATGATCTTGGCAGTCCCGACCTCTTGGGAGACAATACATGGTACTTTGCCACATTCGAATACAACCTAGCCGCAAACTCAAAAACTATCTTCCTGGACGGGGTGCAGGACAATACAGGAGCTTCCACCAGTCCCTTCAACCTCGTGAACAGCAGCAGCGGCAGCTATGCCGTAGCTACATGCATCGGCTCTGAGACGAGCTGCACAACCACCTTCAACGGTTCCATCGCCAACGTGCAACTATACAATACATCGCTTTCTGCTCCGGAAGTCCTGGCACTGTACCAGGAGGGTATCGGCGGCGCCCCGATCCGGCCGCAGAACATAGTTGGCTGGTGGCCTCTGAACGGGAACGCGCAGGACTACTCGGGAAACGGATACAACGGCAATGCAGTAAGCGTGACATACAGCAGCTCGTGGCAGAGCGGTTACACCGCCCCGTAATCCGAAAGGATCACAGCATGCTCAGGTGGAATACCACAGGCAGAGCGTAAACAATTATGGTCGGAGCTATAAGCAGCGATACCATGTTGATTACCTTTATGAGCGGGTTGATTCCCGGTCCTGCTGTGTCCTTGAAAGGGTCGCCGACTGTGTCGCCGACAACAGCAGCTTTGTGCGTGTCGGAACCTTTGCCGCCGAACTTTCCTTCTTCGATGTATTTCTTTGCATTGTCCCATGCAGCTCCTCCAGTTGTGAGGAACAGTGCAAGCACAAGCCCGGAAATTATTACACCTGCGAGGAATCCTGCGAGTGCCTCTGAGCCAAGTATGAATCCTACCAATATCGGAGAGCCGATTCCAAGGAGAGCAGGAGCTGCAAGCGAATTGAGCGCTGCCTTTGTCGTTATGTCGACTGCTTTTGCGTAGTCAGGCTCTGCTGTGCCCTTCATTAGTCCTTTGATTGTTGCGAATTGGTGGCGCACTTCATCGACAATCTTCGATGCTGCGGATCCGACTGCGCGCATTGTTATTGCAGAGAATACATACGGAACCATGGCTCCTATGAACAGTCCTGCTATGACCAATGGATTTAGTATGTTGATCTCTGTGAGCATCGTTGCGCTGGCAAATGCTGCGAAAAGCGAAAGCGCCGCAAGAGCCGCTGCTCCGATTGCGAAGCCTTTTGTTATCGCCTTTGTAGTGTTGCCGACCGCGTCGAGCGGATCCGTTATCTCGCGGACCTTGTGCGACATTCCTGACATCTCTGCGATTCCTCCTGCGTTGTCTGTGATCGGCCCGTAGCTGTCAACAGATACGATTATTCCTGTGAGCGAGAGCATTGACATCGATGCTAGGGCGATTCCGAACACGCCAGCAGCGGCATAAGACACGAGGATCGCTGCAACTATCACCAGTACTGGAAACATTGTGGCACGCATTCCGTTTGCAGTGCCGTATATTATGTTTGTGGCAGCGCCGGACTTTGACGCGATCGCTATTTCACGGACAGCTGTTGTGTTTTTGTTTGTGTAGTGTCCGGTTATCTCGGCGAGCAGAACTGCGACTGCTATTCCAGCAAGCAGCGGCCAGAAGTAAACCAGGAATTTTAGTAGATACAGCGTTACGAGGAATCCGAGGAGTGCGACAGCCGATGACACCCTTATCGACGCGTTCAGCGATGACCATATCTTGTTCTTGTTGTCTGTTCCGACTACAAGGCTTCCGATTATCGATGCTATGATCGCAACTGCGCCGATTATGAGCGGCATCATCATAATTGTAGAGTTGAAGCCTGCGTAGAATGCTAGCAGCATAGTTGCAAGCACCGTTATAATATAAGATTCGAAAAGGTCTGCGGCCATTCCAGCGCAGTCTCCGACATTGTCCCCGACGTTGTCAGCGATGACAGCAGGGTTTCTTGGGTCGTCTTCAGGGATTCCGATCTCTGCCTTTCCGACAAGGTCTGCACCGACGTCAGCAGCCTTTGTGTAGATTCCGCCACCTACTCTTGCGAACAGGCTGACGAGGCTTGCTCCAAAGCCGAAGCCGATCAGGTTGGCCGGGTCAGGAGAGAAGTAATATACTATAGTGAAGCCGAGGAGAGCAAGCCCTGCGACGCTCATTCCAGTCACTGTTCCTCCGCGGAACGCGACCTTGAGCGCGTGCTTTAGGCCAGATTCTGCCGCCTTTGCGGTTCTGATGTTCGCTCTTATCGATATTTCCATGCCGACAAAGCCGGCTAGTGCAGAGAGTATTGCTCCGAACGCGAACACGTAAGGAGTCTGCCACGGTATCAGGCTCGGTGCATAGTACGATGCGAGCCCGAAGATTGCAAATAGGATTATTCCGAAGATCGCTACCGTCTGGTATTGTCGCCTTAGGAAGGCGTGGGCTCCTTTCTGTATAGCTGCTGCTACCTTCTGCATCTTTTCATTGCCCTTCGGCTGTTCCAACACGTAGTATGCGCACCACGCTGCATAGAGCAGCGCAATTATCGACGCAACTATCGGCACCAAAATCAAATCCATGAAATCCACTAAGTTATTGTTTTTGCTTTAATTGGCAAACCGCCAAAACGCGAGTCCACAACGTGTGGAAAAACCTATAGATATTGAATCAAAATCTTTAAATACTAGGCGCATCGCGCTGCCGGTTTTTCATTATTTTATTATTTGGAATCCGTTTGAGCGTTCGGTTTCTGCTTTGGCACGCTCGCTATCCTCTTCTATGCTGAATACCTGCGCCCCTCCTTTCACGTCGACCTTCAGCTCTTTCACAAACTCAAAAATAGAGGGTTCGTCTCCGTCGGCGAGCACTTCGACGCTGCCGTCGCCTGCGTTTCTTACGAATCCGTTTATTTTATGCTTCTTTGCCAGCTGCTTGACAAAATATCTGTAGCCGACGCCCTGCACAAAACCGTGAACAATAAGAAATTTCCTCATGATCATTCCGGAACCATTCCGCGATCCCTTAGCTTTGATATGTCCAAAATGCTGTAGCGCCAGACTATGTCGCCTCTTTCGTCCGACTGGACGACCCACGGCTTGACGATCACAACGTCGTTCTCCTTTATCCAAAACCTTCGCTTCAGCCTTCCTGGAATTATGCAAAGGCGTTCCTTCCCGTCGCCGCACTTGACCCTGAAGCGTGTCGCACCCTCTAGCTTGATTACCAATCCTATGACTTGACCCTGCTCTGGAAGCTTGAGACGATACTCTACTGGCGCCCCCCTTCTTTCATCGTGTTCCCGGTTTGGTCTCGGCATCGTTTAACCTTGTGAGTTGTTTATTAATAGCTTTTTATCCCGTAGCGCGCACCGCATGCTTCGCATACGAATTGGAACATTCCGCGGCCAGATGCCTCTAGATGAGAGTCTGGCTTGTGGCATTCCTTGCAGATTACGTATGTCTCGAAATATCTCTGAATCCTTTTGTTCAGGTCGTCTGCGTTGAACTTTCCGTTTATTATTAATCTGTGCTCTTCTGCGCTTGCCGGAACTGCAAGCTCTTTGCTTAGATATCTCGTTATGTCGGCTTCGCTCCTTCTCGATCTGTCGGCGAGCATGGAGAGATTCCTTATTATCGTCTTTGTTCCCTGTATGATTATGTCGACTGGCGGAACCTTGAAGTCTGAAGACTCTGCGCTAAGCTTGGGCATCTTCTCGAACGCCCTGTTCAAAAGCTTGTCATACTCTTCGCTAGTCATGTTTGCACTCAGGAATTGATGAAGAATATCTTTATCCAAGATATTTAAATGGGTATGCTTGCGCCGTCAAGGACATGCCTTGGCACTACATGACACGATGCTACCGCATTCTCATGGTTCGGATACACTGCAAGGACATTGAACTTTCTTCCATTCGTCAGCATGTGCGGGAACCAGTACTTTGCATCTGCCCACATCCGCTCTACTGGAACAGCATGGATCGGATACCATTGTAGGCTTCCTTCTGGAGTCGGAGAACTGACTACGCCCCCATAGCCGAATGCCGAGAACACGTGTACGCGCCATTCTTGATTTATGCCAAGCATTTTCGATATTATCTCGCCATGGTGGAAGACGTCTTTTTCAAGAAGCGTAAGTCCGGTCTCTTCTTTCGTTTCTCTTAAGAAACACTGCGTCGGGGTTTCTCCCCTTTCTATTTTCCCCCTATGCCCAAAAGTTTTCCTTCACTGATGCCACGCAGTGCTTGCTTTAGAAGAACGCTGTCGCCGTTGCGGACAAAGCCGACCGTGTAGTGCTTTGTGTACATGCTGCCACCCCTTGACTAACATGAATCTTTTTGATATAAATAACTTGTGAGAGGTTTTGCGCCGCTAATTGCAAAACTATTTAATTGAGTATAATCAATTGACTACCGGCAGATAGGCGGGAAGCTAAGGGTTTCCCATCCACAAATCCCTTTAGGTGGGCCAATGCCGTCCGAGTGCTGTATGCATATTGCAGGCCCGCACGGAGGCGTAGACGTTTTGCCCTAAGTGGTAGCCCTATATGCGAACCAGGCCAGGCCGGAAGGAGCAACCTTAAGCATATATCAGCTATGCTTTTAGGATACAGGACCGAGTCGAAGTGCGGATAACCTTCAGTGTGCTTGCAGTGCAAGGCGGCTTCTGCCATGACTTCAAGAAGTTTTATAAGAAGAACATGCGAATGAGTGCACTTGTGCCGGAGTCGCCTAATGGTATGGCAGCAGGTTGCTAACCTGCGATGCGAAAGCATCCTACGAGTTCGATTCTCGTCTCCGGCGTTTCTTTTAATGGGGATAGTTTGAAGGAAATAGAGACAAAGATAATGGATGTCGGCATAAAGAAGTTCAGGAAATCGCTGAGAGCGAAGGGAGCGAAGTTCATAGAAAAGGTCCATTACAGAAGGCTTGTTGTCCCCCTCGACATGAGGCCGAACTACATCGATGAATTCATAAGAATAAGAACAGATGGAAAAAGGTCGACCATAACCTACAAATACAGGAAGGGGAAGGGGCTCAGCAACACAGAGGAAATAGAAACCGAGATTTATGATTACGACAAAGCTGTGGAGATTTTCTCGAAGGTAAACGAAGGCGGGCCGCACTGGTTCCAGGAAAACTACGTAGAGAAATGGAGCTACAAGGACGCGCAGGTAGACATCTGCACGTGGCCGCTGATTCCGCAATTTGTAGAGATAGAGGCGCCCACAGAGAAAAAAGTGAGGAGCACGATCGACTCTCTCGGAGTAGAGGGAGAAGAGTTTGGAAACGTCAGCATGGTGAAGGTTTACAATCGATACGGATTAAAGGGCAGAGACTCCGGGAACCTGAGCTTCAGGCGTTCGAGGCGTGCGTAACATTATTTATAACTTCATTTTGAATGAATGATGATTTCATGGTTGCAATCGAAGGACTCCGAAACCTTTCGCTCAACGAACTTTTCACAAGGCTCCACAATGCGATATCCAATCTTTCAAAGGGGATCGGCGAGCTTTCGAAGAAGAACCGCGAGATGAGCCTTGTCGACGTAATCGAACTAAGAAACCACATAAAGAAAAGGCTCGAGGCAAAAGAGGACACGCTTGAAAACGAGAAGCTGCTCAAGATTGTCGAGCTGTTCAAAGAGGACAAGAACGCTATCGAGCTCGTCAAGATCGACCTTGACGAATGGCTTGAATTCCTCGAAGCGATGAAGGCGCACATTGAGAAAAATATCGGGGGCGCTGAGAAAGACGAGATAGCCGAACTGGCGAAGATGAAGAAAGAGATAACCAATCTCCAGAATGTTCTGAGGAAAGGTTGATTTTTATAACTTCCATTCCTTTACTGATTCATGGACCGGAGAATAAGGAGTAAGTCGTCGCAGTCTGCGATGGAGTATCTGATGACTTACGGTTGGGTAATCCTAATCATAGCAGTCGTAATGGGCGTGATGTTCAGTCTTGGAATTTTCTCCAACAGGGCCCCGACAGGACAGCCGGGAGCATGCCAGGTGCTCAGGCCTAATGGGGCCGGGTCTGTTCAAGGCATCGGCCTTTCAGGAGTATGCAATGGGCAGCTTCCGGAGTTCGTTGCGTACTTTGCAGGCGGTGGCAATCCCTCGGGCTTCAGTTCCGATTCTTATATAACGGCGACCGTGCTCGACATGGCTGGCACAAATATGCCGATGACTGTGTCCATGTGGATAAATGTACCTCCAAATGAGGGAGGCAATATTCCATTCTTTGCATTACACGGCACTAATGCATATTCTGCATATGAGATATTTAGAGGCGGGTCATTTTCAACGTCGGAGGAGTTCGGACTGCATAGATGCACCTCGGCAGACACTTTTGAATCCACTCTTCCGTTGGTGGCTGCCAATACCTGGTATTTTGTCGCTTATACCGTCAGGGCGCCCAATTATGCCTTTTATCTCGATGGCAACTCGAACACTATGACAAACGTCAACACTTACTCGACTGGCGATCAGATCGTGATAGGCGGCCAATACAACGACTGTGATGGAGGGGCTTACATTGGCTACATTTCAAACGTGCAGCTCTACAATACTGCGCTCTCGTCAAGCACGCTCAATGCAATGTACATATCAGGTATAGGCGGAGCTCCGATAGACCTAAACAACCTTGTCGGATGGTGGCCGCTCAATGGAAATGCCAACGATTATTCCGGTAACGGGGCTACCGGAAATGCCGTTAGCGTCACATACACAAACGGCTGGACCAGTGGCTACACCCAGCCATGATGTTTGGAAAAACTTTTCAGTTTCAGTACCAGCCGCGCGCCTTCATCGCCTTTGCAACTCTGTCGACAGCTATTATATAGGCCGCGTTCCTTGGGCTTATCTTCACGCCCTTGTCCTTGTAGGACTTCTGCATAGCCATTGTGTCCGAGAATGACTTTGATATTATCTTGTCCAGCTCTGCGTAGAACCTGTCTGTCGGCCAGTAGTACTGGTTGATGTTCTGCACCCATTCGAAGTAGCTTCCGATGACTCCGCCGGAGTTGACAAGGAAGTCAGGAAGATCCACTATTCCCTTCTCGAAAAGCACGCTTGTTGCATCTGGAGTGACAGGGCCGTTGGCAAGCTCAAGGACCAGTTTCGCCTTTATCCTGTCTGCGTTGTCCTTCCTGATCTGGTTCTCGATTGCCGCTGGTATAAGTATGTCGACATTCAGCTCGAGAAGTTCGTCATTTGTGACCTTCTTTGCATTCTTGCTCCTGTATCCCTGTACAGAGCCTGTTCTCTTCTTCGCGTCCTCGAGCTTTTCGAGGTCAAGCCCATCTGGATCGTAAATTCCACCCTGCGAGTCGCTTATTGCAACTACCTTTGACCCGAACATGCTCTTCGAAAGCGTGTACGCGTACATTCCTGCGTTTCCGAAACCCTGGACTGCGATATGGGCAGTCTTTAGGTTTATCTTCATCGCCTTCGCAGCCTCCCTCATTACGAACATGCCTCCCTTCGCAGTTGAATCCATCCTTCCCTTCGATCCCCATACTTCGACAGGCTTTCCCGTTATGGTTGCGAACTGGTTCGAGCCCTTGATTGTGCTGTATTCGTCCATCATCCATGCCATGATCTGAGGAGTCGTGTAGACGTCAGGAGCAGGAATGTCTTTGTCTGGCCCTATGAACTCCGCTATCGCCCTTATGTAGGCCCTCGAAAGCCGTTCCGTCTCGGATTGGCTGAGCTTCTTGGGATCGCAGATGATTCCGCCCTTTCCCCCTCCGAATGGAATGTCTGCGAGCGAGCACTTCCACGTCATCCATGCAGACAGCGCCTTCACTGTGTCGAGCGTTTCCTCTGGATGGAATCGAATGCCGCCTTTCGCCGGCCCCCTTGCGTCGTTGTACTGGACACGGAAGCCCGTGAATGTTCGAACTGTTCCGTTGTCCATCCGCACTGGAAGGTTCACTATCAGCGTTCTCCTTGGCTCTCTCAGTATAGCCAGGGCCTGCCTGTCCAGCTTCATGATCGAAGCTGCTTTGTCCAGCTGCTCCTGTGCTATCTTGAAAGGATTGAGTTCTTCTGCCATGCTTTCACCATAATCAGATTGATTCTCTAATCGCTAAACTGGATAAGTATTTAAGCGTGATAGTATCGCACGTAGAATTTGCTACGAAGCGTGCCGTATTTGGAACCATGTGCTCTAAGCGCCACGATGATACATTTATATAGTTAACTTTTGTATCTCTATCAACATTTAGGTGAAAATATGTTCGGAAAAAACACGGGCTTCAAAGCGCAGAGCGCTATGGAATACCTGATGACTTATGGATGGGCTATCCTGATAATAGCCGTAGTGCTAGCAGCACTGTTCTCCCTTGGAGTCTTCAGCGGCGGCAACCTGCTTGGCAACTCTTGTGTTGCTTCGCCTGGTTATTCATGCCAGACAGCTACGCTATCGCCACAAGGTACATACGATACACTTGGTCTCACGCTTGGACAGAACACAGGTTCGACTGTATATAACATACAGATGGCATGCGCTGCGACGACAACGTCCGGTGGACTTCCGTCGACATCCGGCACTGCTACTGCTAACGTGAACGGCAATGGATTCGGTAATGTATTGTCTACAGGTGTAATTGCCATCGGCGCAAATTCTGCAACGCAACTAGTAAGCGGGCAGACGATAACGATACCTACAAATGCGCTAGGGCTTCCATGCTGGACATCGACTGCAACAGCGCTTACAGCGGCTGCGTCACCAGTCGGAACATCGTTCTCTGGATACCTATGGCTCAACTACACAACAGGAAGCGGAGCACCATCTGGCACAAACCCATACCTGACCATAAAGATAGCAACAATAACAACGAAGGTAGTATAAGTAAAGTACTACCTTTCTTTTATTTTTATTTTTCTTCTTTTTTTTATTTTCTGATGCTTAGCGTAGCCTTGACTGCAGTCTGAACTAGTTAGGATCTGGACTAAGTGATGCCATTATTCTCACGGAGCCGTATAGTTCGTGCTCCATGCGCTGGTGTAGGTAAAGGTTCCGGATACAAGACTGCCGGCGTTGTTGTTTCCGGAGTAGTCGTTAAGATCTCCGTTGAGAGGCCACCAGCCGACGAGGTTCTGAGGACGGACAGGCGCGCCGCCTATGCCCTCCAGGTACAGCGCGTTGACCTCTGCTGCTGTCAGGCTGGTGTTATACAGCTGCACATTTGACACGCTGCCGTAGTAGTCGCAGTACACCTGGCCCGGGCGGTACCCTATTCCTGCGTATGTTATTGTAGGAAGCTGGTAGTTATAATTGAACGACGAGCTTGCACTTGAGCCATCGAAATATGTTGTGACCGTGTTGTCGTTGTATGTCATTGCTGCGAAGTCCCACGTGTTTTGCAAAGTGGCTGCACTGACTCCAGGGTCTGCAGCGGCTACCCCGTTATAAACAACGGAGTACATGTAACCGCTTGTCGTTGTCCCCAAACCGAATTGTGGTGCTGTGCCAGTACCATATTGCGTAGTTCCTGCAAATATTGTGCCGACAGGGTTCCCGCAGTTCGCATCTGGAATCGAGTAGTACCATGTAGTTACAGTAAAACCTGATTGGAGGTTGTAAGATTTTGTGAAAGCGATCAGGTTGTTTGTGCCCCTATTTGTCGTAAATGTGAGTACGAATTTAGGAAGCTGGCCTTGGCACTCTCCTACCAACGATGCTCCGGCAGAAGTCTGCTGCACCTGACATGCTCCTGCCTGTGCTCTTGGTGCGAAGTTCCCTCCAGAAAAGATGCCGAGTTGGAACAGTAACGCAAGGACGACTGCTATGATTAGTATGGCCCAGCCATAGGTCATGAGATATTCCATTGCGGACTGTGCGTGTAGCCTGTCGCCAAACATACTTTACCTAAGGTAAGGGCGTTTATAAGACTTGTGGCGAGGATTTTGAAAACAGAAGCTGCTTTACTTCTGCATTGCCAGCAGCTCAGCCTTCATCTTCAGGACTTCCATGAGCTCGTTTGCGCTGAGGAGAGGAACCCTTGTCCTGTCTGTGTCATCAACTCCTATTCTAGGGCATGCTGTGTTGACGAACGCGTCGAACTCCATCATGTTGTTCAGCGCCATGAAATCGAATGTGTTTGCGACCAGTATCTCGGCATTCAGCCCAGATCCTTCCGCCTTTTGCTTGATTATCTTGGCGAGGTTCATGTTGTGCTGGCCGTTCTTTGTGCTGACGAGTATGCCTATGTTCTTCGCCTTGAGCGCGCCCAGGATTTTGCCTTTGCTCCTCTTTCTGTAAGTCTCTCTGAAGCCGTCAATCCTCGCGACCTTGTTCTCAAACGGCTCGATAACGAAGAAGGGCTTCTTTGTGTTGAGAAGAGCGCCGAGCGGGTGGAACATCCCGCCGCCGAAGTAGACATGCGCATCGACAATGTTGTCTATGTTTGCTGCGCTTCCTATGTCGCAGCCCAGAATCTGCCCTGGCTGCTTTGCAAAACCATACGGCTTCCCTATCACAACCTTTTTGCCATTGCTCTCGAAGAACTTTCTTACATGGTCAAGCTGGTGGATGTGCTGTATAGTGGTGACAATCGATATTGTTTTGTACTCCTTTAGCGTTTCGAGCGCCTCTGGAAGAAGAGTGGTCGGAGCGTCTATGAAATAAGGAACGTATTCTACGTTGAAGTCGACTTTGTGGAACTCTGCGTGGCCATAGTGGATAAGCTTGTCGGCCTTTATGTTCTTCGCCTCGTCGATGGCAAGATCGCATGCTCCGAATGTAGGCGAAGCTGATATGAAGACCTCGTGGCCCTCTTTCTCTAGGTTCTTGGCGTGTTCCAGCGCCTTTTGCTTCAGCCCCTCTGGAAACTGCAGAAGTATTCGCATGATTACACTTTGAAACTTGAACGAAAATGAGTGAGTAAGTAAGTTAAGCAACCTTTTCTGCTATGGTAACCCTTACCTTGTATGTTCCGGACAGCTTTGCAGATGCCCTCTCGAGGGCTTCGACCGCAAGCGGCTTGTTTGCCTTTGCCACCTTTATCATGAAGATAGGCTGGTCCATGTTGATTCTTGCCGCGACTGAAACAGGACGCCCGAAAGCAAGGCTCATTCCTCTGGATACTCTGTCTGCTCCTGCGCCTGCTGCCATCTTGTGCTCTCTTATCACATTGTGTGGGAACACAAGAAGCTTTACGTAGTAGAATCCAGGTATGTTGTTCTCGAGATGCTTCACTGCTACCAGTCTTGCAGCTTCGAGAGCGTTAGACCTCAACTGAACCCTCTGTTCTGGATTGAGCGTTATCTTTGCATCGAATGCGTCGCTGTCCTTGCCGCTGTTGAACACCTGTATGCTCGTGTGGGGAAGAGCTCTTATGTAGTTCTTCCTAGGCTTTCTGAGCGAATACCTGGCCCACGCCTGTGAGTTTGGTGTCCTGCACGTTCTTCCTGGACGCAATCTTGCCATAATCTGACCGTTGGTTATTCTGTTCTGTAGAAGCAGAATGTAAAATATCTTTATACAAAAGGCTATAAAAGGGTTGCGGATTAGCGGTTTATTCGCTCAGCCCAGTCGACAAGCTGCTCAAGAACGTTCTTTATCTGCTTTTTCGTCTCCTCATCAACAAGAATTCCGTTCTTTATCTTTTCCGGAGTCTTCGCGACCATAGCCTGGAGCTTTATCGTGTGCGTGTTGACTGAGACCAGAACCTGACGAAGATGGTACGCTGCTCTGCTGCCTCCCCATGGCCCGTCGGATGAGCTCATTATCGCTGCCGGCTTGTCGTCGAAAGCATTGTTCGGAGCTAGGCTTGCCCAGTCTATCGCGTTCTTCAGGAAACCTGGAACGGAGTAGTTGTATTCTGGTGTGGAAAAAAGTATCGCGTCTGCGCTGGCTATCTGCTTTTTCAGGAGCGCCACAGGCTTTGGAAGGGGATTCGCCTTGTCGGTATTAAGAATAGGTATCTCAGAAAGGTCTGCGATCTCGAACTCGACGCCCTTCGGAACCAGCTTCGACGCGGCCTTTGCCAGCGCCATGCTGTATGATTCCTTTCTTAGGCTTGCGCCCATGCAAAGTATCTTCACGTTACCACTATTTGTCAGCGTAGTATTCTGCAAGCTCTGTGATCTTCTTTGAGAAGTTTGATTTGTTGTCGACCAGCACTGCCGGTATGTGGAGATCTATGCTTTTCTTGACAACATTGTCATGAGGAAGCTCTGCAACCACCTTGTTGCCGAATTCTTCTTCTATCTTTTTTACGTCTACGCTGGCTTTTTCGCTGCCTATGTCATTGACGACTACATGATAGCTCACGCCAAGCTTTGCATACTGTGCGACGAGCTTTGGGGTGACGTCGAAGGCGGAGAGCTCTGGCGATAGAACAACCAATCCCTCGTTGAAGTTCTTGACCATGTCTTCGTTGATATAGCCTATGGGAGCGTCAGTAATTACAAAATCGTGGCCCAGGGCAGTTATTTCTGGGACTATTCGCTCAAAGTCTGTCTTCTTTCCGACCAATCCGCCGAGGACCCTTGTCCATTCCAGTGGCTTTGATGACGCGACAACATCAATACCTGTTGGCGAATGCTCCACTACTGCATCTTTAAGCTCAGCGCCGTCGAACAAGACGTCGAAAAAGCCGACTTTTGAGTTCGGAAGCCCCATATATGACGCTACGCTTGGTTTGAAAGGGTTTAAATCCAAAAGTAGGACTTTCTTGCCCATAAGGCCGAGCGCAGCCGCTAGGTTTATTGCGATTGTTGTTGTCCCTACCCCGCCTTTTTGAGCAGAAACCCTTATCCCATACGTTATTCCGGTGTTCTTTGGCATTGCTTCAGTTAAAATAGTAGACATAGGAATTTAAAGAGGTGCGTATTGAGAGAGCCAGAATATCGCTTTTGCGAATGGCGCGTCCTTGTCCGGCAGAACAGCAGGAATGTACAGTTCTGATAAAATAGAGGCAAAGCATTTAAAGGCGTTTATCGAATATAAGCTACGGCGGTCGGATGGACAATGACATTCTTACAACAGCATTAAACCAGCAGCAGATAGACTACGATTTGTTTCAGACAAAGATAGCTGTTGTCGGCTGCGGAGGCGGAGGCAGCAACACAATACAGAGGCTTGCAAGGATGAATGTCCGTGGAGCTACGCTTGTGGCAGTCAACACCGACGCAAACCATCTGAAGATGATGGACTCGAGCATAAGGCGCATTCTAATCGGAGGGGCGCTGACAAGAGGGCTCGGAGCGGGAGGGTTTCCAGAGATAGGAGCCAAGGCTGCGATGTATTCAAAGACTGACATCGAGGACGCAATCCGCGACTACAACATGGTTTTCATAACAGCGGGAATGGGAGGAGGCACAGGAACAGGTTCTGCGCCTATTGTTGCGAACGTAGCAAAGGCCCAGGGAGCAATAACCATTGCAGTTGTTACATTCCCATTCAAGCTGGAGAGGGTGCGACTTGAGAAAGCGCAGACCGGAATAGAAGAGCTTCGAAAGAACGTAGACACGCTTATTGTTATCGACAACCAGAGGCTGGTCGATCTTTATCCGAACCTTGCTGTAGAGCAGGCGTTCAAGGTGGCTGACGAAGTAGCCGGAAGGGCAGTCCGCGGAATAACAGAAGCAATCAACACCCCAAGCCTGATCAACCTTGACTTCGCAGACGTCAAAACGATCATGAACACTGGAGGGCTTGCGTTCATAAGCATAGGAGAAGGAAAGGGTACAAACAAGGTTGAAGACGTTGTCAACGATACATTCAGGAACAAGCTGTTAGACGTCGACTACGAAGGGGCGAAGTCGGTGCTGCTGCACATAACCGGCGGCGACGACCTGACGCTCGGCGAGGCAAACGAGATAGGGCGACGGATAACAGAGAGGACTGCTCCAGAGGCGAACGTAATCTGGGGCGCAAGGATAGATCCTTCATTCAACGGAAAGGTGTCTGTCATCGCAGTGTTCACTGGAATAACTAGTGCGTCGATCCTTGGCGGAAGCGCGCAGACTGCAAATTCCGGAGAGTTCGGACTTGGACAAGTCTGACGACTAGTTTTTGTGATTAAAAAGGAATAAAAAAGATTGATAGTGGAAACTATCGGCGCCTTCTGCGCTTCTTTGGTTTTGAAGCGCGCCTTGCAGATGTCCTTCTTGTAGTGCTTGCAGCGCGTGACCTTCCGCGGGCTCTCGCCCTTCTTGCGCCTCTTCTCGAGGACTTCGCCTGCTTCCTCTTTGGCTTTGCCTTCTTCTTGCCGTTTGCGAAAACGGCTACGATTATCACTACAATGACGATTCCGATTATTATCATGTCAGTCTGCGATAGAGGGATGTTTGCCTGACCGCCGGACGAGCCGGATTGCGATATGGTCGGCTGCACAGTTGTGGTTGTGCTTGTTGTAGTGGTCGAAGGAGCCGCGTTAACGTCCATGATCTTTGCAAGCCCTGCCTGTATCACTGCACTGCCTCCTTGCTGCGAACTGTTTCCAGACGTCTCTATTACTTGAAGTATTCCAGACCAGCTGCCGTAATTCGGTTGGTTGCCCTTAGGCATGAAAACGGTTACGTTGATTATCTGCTCGCTGCTTGCAGGTATTACGCCGTTGGATGGGCTTAGGACTACAGTTGGCGTAGTCTGATTGTCATACTGTTTCAACGTCGGCGTGTATGTGTAAAACCCTATGGATGCATTGCCGCTGTTGAATAGGTACCATTGGAGGGTTTGGCTTCCGTTGACTGGAACGTCAAAGCCAAGCACTCCTGCCCGCTCGCCGAGCTGTGCAGATGTGGTGCCGACTACAATTGTGAAGAGGAGAAGCACAGCTAATGCTTTGCTTAACACTTCCCTCCTCGGAAGGTTCGTCGCCATGTTTTATACCATTGCTTTAGCAAGTATTTTCCAGTACTATGTTCTGGGAATATGCGCCTGCTGTCTGTCCTGCGGGTATGCCAAGACCGAAGTAGATGTTGTTGCTTGTGGTCGGGTTTGCCTGTGTCGGAGCTGCAATCCTTATATTTGTGTCCACCAGGCCTGGCTCTAGCTGAAGCGCGTTGCCGGTGTAGGTGCTGTCAGAGGTGGCATCCCATAATGTGTTACCAGCAAGGAAGTTTGCCGTGTCAGGTGATAATATCCAGTTTGTTCCGTCAACCATTATGTTCGCAGCTATGTTGCCGCCTGGGTCGCTCACAGTGATGTCGTTATTCGTCGGCACGTTTGCTCCAGGGTTTATTGAACCGAATGCTATTGCGGTGTTTGACAGGCTGATGTAGCAGAAGTTCTGGACATTTGCAGTCAGTACAACGTTGTATGAAAGGCTTGCGCCATCAGTGCCGCCGCAGCTGTAATCCATGACTATGTTAGAGCTGTATATCCCGCTTGGCGTTCCTGAAACCACGCTCATTCCGAAGAATATGCTGTTCGACTGCGTTGAAATCTGTCTTGTAGGTGCCGGTATGAGGATATTAGTATCCACAAGGTTTCCTGGCGGAGAGCCTCCCTGCCACAGGAATACCGTGTTGCCGATTCCTGCTGCCGCGCTGGTCGGGTTCCAGAGGTTGTTGGATACATAGAATGTGTTTGCGCCATATACCCAGTTTCCGCCTGCAACCAGCACGTTTTCAGCCGCATTGCCGCCGGAATCAGTTGCAAGCACAAGGTTGCTTGTTGTCGTCGAGCTGCCCGGGTTGACGTTTCCATAGTTTATCGCGGTGTTGCTGATGCTGAAGTAGCAGCTGCTTTTGACAGTTGCGGTAGCAACTACGTTGCTTATGCCGGAGCTTGCCCCAGTAAGCTTTACATTTCCATTAAACAGCACGAGCAGGCTTATCATCGCTGCTGCGATGAGCACTGCCGTGAGCACAATCTTTGGTCGCCTGTTATTGTACACACTGATCACGGTATTAAAGCGGAAGATTTGTATTTAAAGCTTTGCGTTTTGCGGAAGTATATGAGGTTCTGGCCAAAACGGCATTATACGATGACGACAACACGGGCATCAACACTGGTTCTCCAGCACTATGTTCTGGGTGTATGAGCCCGATGGCTGAGCAGCCGGCACCCCGATGCCGAAGAAGATATTCTGTGCACCTCCCCCCGTGATTGCTATTTTTGTGTCTGTTAACCCGCCAGGCTCGAGTTTCAGGGCGTTGCCGGCATAAGAGCTTAGAGAAGTCGGATTCCACAAGGTATTCGATATGTAGAAGTTGTTGCTCCCGCTGACCATGTTCGTGCCGTCGACAAGTATGTTTGCCGAGGACGTGCCGCCCTGGTTTGTGTCGACAACAAGGTTGGCGGTGTTTACGCTGCTGCTAGGATTGATTGAACCGAAGTTTATGACGCTGTTGGAAAGGCTGATGCCGCATGCTCCGGCAGGCGGAGGAGGGATGCCCATGCGTGCGCCGAATGAGACGTACGGCATGCTTCCCCCCATGGGATAGGTGTGGACGTAGAAGTATTGGTAATATGCGAGGTTTGCGCCTGTGCTTGTGTCTGACACTGCAATACCTGCGTAGTTGCCGGTCAGTGTGCTGTCAGATGCAGCTACGGATTGCGCGCTTGAGAGCACCGATGTACCCTCGTTTGCGCTCATTACGCCATCGTTGTATGTCGACTGAAGGTAAACCCATGAGTTCTGGGTTCCAGTTCCTGTACTTGCAAGAGTGGTTATCGAACTGGTGACCGCGTTTGCTATCGAAACTGCAGTGTCTCCGGCTGCCGTTCCTGCACCGAATATGTAGCCTTGCGGCACGGTTTCCATCTCTCCGCCAAGGCCGGTCATGGCAGTAGATTGCGTTGCCTGGATGAATCCGTTAATTATGTAGCGTGTGAGGCGAATCAGGCTGCCGCCCCATGCTATCGCGTTTGTTGATGCGGTAGTAGATATGCCAAGCACTGGCCCGGAAAGGCCGCTCGTCAATGTTTGTGTGACTTGACCGATAGAAGCGTCAGGGCTTGTTGTCAATATCCCGTTCATCGTGCCGTTTGCATAAACTACGAACACATTAGCCCCGCTGTCGTACAGGCCGTAGGTCTTGTTGAGCTCTGGGGCTTGGCCTGTTACAAGGTTCTGCAGGTTTGTGGTGTGCGCAGCCATTCCCATATATATAGTAATGGTGCCGTTGCCCCGGAATCCGTGCTTTAGGTTGACCCAGAATAAGCTGTTGACCGTGTTGTTGACATCGTTCGCCTCCAGCCAGCTCGGGATTATCGTGCTGTTGGCGTAGAAGAACTCTGTGTTGAGCATATTGGCCTCTTCTATGCTCTGGTATTTCAGGCTGTTGAATCCGATCAGCTGCTGGAACGGCGATGGTATGACAGGGATCGGAGGTGTTGAAATGTATTGGTATGTCAGGAGCTGTCCGTTGCCGCCTTGGCCTCCCGGGTCTGAAGCGCCCCCTGCAGCGCCGCCGGCGCCGCCAGAGAATATGACACCTCCATCACTCAGCTTGTCGCGGTATACCAGCAGCACTGCCCCTCCACCCCCTCCTCCGCCTCCTCCAGTCTTGCCTGTCGCGTCGCCTGCGCCTCCGACAACTCCGTTTGCGATTATCGTGCCGGCAGTGATGTTCTTTGCCTCGATGAACAAGCCAAACGCGCCTCCTCCTCCGTTTCCTCCGGAGTAGCTTGTGCCCTTCGATTTCGTTCCTCCACCCCCTCCTCCGCCAGCGCCTTCGAAGAAGGATTGCACACCGGAGTTATACCACGTCACCACATTGGATCCAGATATCGCAGGAGCAGACGGGGTTGCCCCTGCACCTCCAGCGATATCAAAGCCCCCGCCAGCACCGCCGGCTGCGATGGTGCTTCCGCCATTGCCGCCGTTGAGTGTGGTTCTGCCGTCGTTTCCGCCACCTCCTGCCCCAGAGCCAGCGAACGAGCTTGCAGAGCCGGAGCCAGGGTTGCCTGCCGCGTCAGGGCTCCCTGCACCGCCGTTAGGCGTGTTGCCGGTCAATATTGTGCCGCTGTTGGTGAAGTTGTTTATCGCCATTATGCTGAACCCGTTTGTCGTGAGGGTTACGCCGGAATTGATCTTGAAGTTCCAGGCGAACTGGTCAGATGAGAGGACCTCGCTTGATGATACCGTAATGTTCGGGAACGACAGAGTTATCGGAATCGCATTTGTTATGCTCGACGGGTCGGATCCCACGACAAGAGTCTCGGACAGGACGCCTCCGCTTGTCGTGTCAAGCGCGTTGATTGTGTATGTGCCATGAGCGAGGCCGAGCGCGTTCCACGTGATGGTTCCAGAGCTTCCGGTCTTCTCTGACACGCCGTCGGCGAGTATCTCTATGCCGTCGGTATTCGGCACGGAGTTCGCCGTTATGTTGTCGTTGACGCCGCTGAACGTTGGATTGAACTGCATCGACATCTTCGGAGTCGCGGCATATTTTATGTCGATTGTGTTTCCTGCTATGAGGTTGCCGGTTATCAGGTTTGCAGTGTAGGTGTTGCCGCTGTAGGTTATCGAAGGGTCTATCGAGTATGCGAAGTTTCCAGGGTTTGTTAGGAATGGTATTGTGTTTGAAGTGGAGAGCGTGGTAGCCTGCTCATATATGCCTCTGTAGTTGACATACCATGTAGCCCCTGTCGGAAGGCCTGACTCCACGAAGCTGGTGTGGACTGTAGCCGCTACGTAGTTGGCAGTGAGTATGTCGTTGCCCATGACAGTTATGTTTGTGGTCGTCTGTGTGGGATTGTCTATTGTGGCATTGATGGAGTTCGAAAGCGCCCAGTTGTTGAGTATGTAGCCGGAGGGAGCGTTAGCGGTTATCTCGCCATAGCCTATGACATTCACTACGCTGCCTGTCGGAAGCGCGGTGAATCCATCGGTGGTAATGTGACCAGTGGTCGGGTTTGCATCGTCGAGCGTGAGCGCATATTGCGGGAAGATGTATGCGACCAATCCTATTCCATCACCCTGTGTGCTACTGAACGTGACTGACACCGACTGCGACCCGGATGCCTGTGACGGGCAGATCACAGATGATGCGAGCCGTCCATAAGTCCCGGTTATGTTCTGAATCGGGGTGCATCCTGCAGGCCACGCCGCAGTCGGCGTAGCGCCTGCGCTGTTTCCTGCGTCGTTCATTCCCAGGCTAAGTATAACAAAACTGTTTGAGTTAGGCACAGTATAGGATAGCGTCTGCGGTGATGATTTGATTGCGTCGATCTGGTCTACGACCACATTGCCGTTCCCGTATATCACGTTGGCACCCACTCCTTCAAACGTCAGCGCAGTGAGCCCGGTGGCGCTTGGGTCAACTCCGGAAAAGACGTTTCCGGTCGCTGCGGTGCTGTATCCGATATATGTGGCGTTTGCCTTGCCCCCCTGGCCTCCGCCGTTGATCGAGTATCCTGATGTCGGCTCTGCAAGAAGGGTGAAGTTCTGGTTCTGCACGTTGATTTCTGGCACAGCTGTCCAGAGGTAGGTCTGGAATCCAATAGGCATGTTAAGCAGCAAATTGGCGGTTGTGACTCCGGCAAGCTCTCCGAGGCTTACATTCTCTGATGTGTAAGAAACTGCATACGAAGAGAGAGAATCGGAAAGCGCAGAGAATCTGTCGTAAGTCGAGTTTCCTCCGAGATAGGTTGTCTGCACAGACGTCCATAAACCAGACGAGTACTTCAGGAACTTCACAGAGCCGGGCGAGACGTGGTTGTCGGCAAGCCACGATACAGGGACCGAGAAATTATACGTGACGTTATTGACATAGCTGTCGACGTTCCCGCCGCCTGTTTCGTTTATCTGTATGTATTGGTAGACTGGGGGGTTTGTGAGAGGGCTTAGCACTGTGAAGGTGCTGGACTTCGCGCTCTTTATGTATTGCGGAAGTGAGGTCTGGTTCACCACGGTTATGTTGAATGAAAGCGCATTTGTGTTGAAATCGGCGGTTATCGACCTGAGTGTTGAGCCCTTCAGAGACATGTGCAGCGTCGGCGCGGTAAGTTTGATTGACGCCTTGTTTGCGCCGTTGGAGTAAGTGGCGTTTACATCGGCAATTTTGTTCCCCTTGTTCAACGCTGCATTGTTGGGCATTATCGTAGTGGTGCTCGATACAGAAGTTGTCGTTGATATTGTAGTTGCAGCGGAGGTTGTTGACGTGGTGTTGACAGTAGAAACTGTCGATGTTGCGGTGGTAGTCGCAGGTGCTGTTGAGGTGGTTGTCGCGGCAGTGGTTGTAGTGCTCTGCGACTGTAGTGAAAATGCTATGGCTACGTTGTTCCCGGTCTGCGTGTTTCCTGACGAAGGAGATGGATCGTATGTGGAACCAGACGACAGAATCTGCGGTATGCTGAACTGCAATATCCCGTTTGTGGACTGTATGGCTATCACATTAGGCGCTGTCGCGTTTGTTGCAAATCCTCCGATGGTTACATACCACTGTACCCCTATCGGCAATCCTGACTCAGTGAAGTTGGTGATGAGGTTATTGGAGGTAGGTATTGTCGTAGTTGACGCAGTTGATGTAGTAGAGGCGGTTGTAGTAGTAGATGCAATAGTCGTAGTCGGCGATGTTGTTGATGGGGCTGTTGTAGTTGTTGACGCAGTTGTTGATGTTGAAGTTGCGGTCGAAGCTGCCGTCGACGTGCTGCCCTGCAGGTCATTTGACGGCGATGAAAAAGCCTCGGTTGCATGATGCTGGCCCTGGTTTGTTTGATAAGGCTGCGCATGCGCCATGCTCATTGTGCTGTATACCATGCCGAAAAGCAGAATGGCGAGAAGCCCTACAACTGCTGTTGCAAGCAGCAGCACCTCTTTTGGGACGCTGCTCTGAGGAAATTGCATGGTTGGATTAGGGATAACAAGATTATAAAGCTTGGTGGAAAGGCATCAACCGCCGAGCCTGAACAGCCTTTTCAGGAATGCGATTATGCCTCCGCTGTTCCTCTTTACGCTCTGGTATCCTGGGCGCCGATCTCCTTCTGATGAAATGAACAGTGCCATGTCCCTTATGTTGTTCGAGAACTTGGAGTGCCCTTTGTGTATGTAAGCAGGTATGTGGAGCGCTATGCTTTCTGGAACGCAGTCGTCCTCAGGTATTACCCCATAGGCTTTGTTTCCGTATGCCTCCTCTATCTCCCTGACAGAAATCTCGAAGCTTTTGTTGCGCACTCTGTTTATGATGAGGTTGTGTTTTACGTACGCCCTTCCGTATATCTCCGCAAGCCTAATCGCGCTTGTCGTCGACGACATGTCAGGAGTGCTTAGAATGAGCCCTTCGTCGAATCCTGGCGTAGCTTCCTTTTGGAAAAACCCTGGCGATGTGTCTACAACTATGAAATCGTAGTTCAGCTTTTTCAGAAGCCTGCCCTTGAACCTTGCCTGCGCGTTTGTCAGGAAAACGTTTGCCTTGTGAACAGCTCCGGGGAGAACATACAGGTTTGTCGGCGTGTATTTGACTATTGCCTTCTCTGGCTTCACCTTCTTGCTCACCACTTCCATGAATCCTATATTGACGTCTTCAAGCCCCAGCTGGAACCCTACGCTCGGATTTGCGGTGTCAGCATCTACAAGAAGCGTGCTGTAGCCCAGTTCGCTCAACGCACATGCCAGATTGACCGCTACCGTAGTCTTGCCAACTCCGCCTTTCTGCGACGATACCCTTACAACGTATGGTTTCTTTGTCATTGTCAACGCGCCTTGCCTTTTCTTTCTCTAATTCTTTTGCCTATGTCCTTGAGCTTCTCGGCTCTTCCTGCGTCGTACCTTGCCGACTGCGAAGAACGCCTCATTTTTGACATTAGATATACAAGAAGTATTATTAATAATATAAGTCCTACGCCAGCGAACGCGTCAAGTGTAGTTGCTAGAGCAGGCGAAGGGCCTCCAACTACTATGATGCTTGTCGTCGGTATCGGTGACACAAGGACTGGAACCGGGTAGTTCTGCCTTCCGAAGTAGCCTGTAGTGTCGAACGTGAAGTATGTGGTCCCCTGCTGCGACAGGATTCCTGTAGTGTAGTTTACCATTAGCACCTGGTTGGGCGAAACCTTGATTGCTCTGAGCGGGTTCTGCACGCTGTATCCTGGAGGCGGCACCATGCTGAACGTGACGTTTGTTGTGTTTGTTCCCGTGTATATCGCTCCTATCTGGATGTGGCCAGTGGAGTTGACATACACCGGCAGCACGTTTATGTAGAGGATTCTGAATAATCCGCTTGCCTGCGGAACTGTCGGCGCAGTCAGGCTTACTCTGGGTGTTGTTAGCAGCTGCGGCTGTATAGTCTTGTTTATTGTACTTATGTAAAGAAGCGAGGTCTTTGGCTGTAGTGCCTGGATCTTCCAGTTTAACAGATAGCTTGCCCCATAGTTGGTTATGTTGTGCACTCCCCCGGTCTGCGACACTCCGCATTCGCATGCAATCGCAATTGCAGGCAGCTGTGCAGAGAGCTGCAGGTTGTAATATGTCTTATTGGTCGGGTTTGCTATCGTGAATTCCATCTCTGCAGAATTGGAGCCGTTGAGAAGGATTATGCTTGACAGAAGATACGGCGTGTCGTCAGGCTTCACAATGTTTACCTTGGAGTATATTGACTGGTTGATAGACCTGTGGTTTGCTGCCGAGAGCGTTGCATTAAGCGTTGACAGATATGTGGCCGGGGTCGCGTTCTTGCTTACGCTTATGACATATTGGAGCACTCCAGTGCTGTTCGGCATAAGGTAAATGGACTTCGAGGACAGAAGGAGCTTCCCGAAACCCTGCTGCGGAACAGAGAAGTTTGCCCATATGCTGTAGTTTGCAGTGTTCTTGACGCCTAGATACTGTATTGATTGTTCTCCGTCAAGCTGGCTTACATATATCGGAAGCGTTGTTATGAGAAGCGTGTTCTGTATTGTCGATACTATAGGCGTGGTCTGGTTCGGTGAAGGGCCTCCGCCGTGAGACGGCGATGGCGATGGAGTTTGCACCGAGTATTGGGTCATTGCATTTGAAGATACTGCATTGCTTCCGTCAGTGAAATACGATACGTTTTCGTATGCAGTGTATGTGCCGGTCTGCGAGCTTACTCCGCTTACAGATAGGCTGATTATCTGGGATTGCCCTGGCGAAAGATCGGCTATCGGGGAGTTAGCAAGGTATAGCGAACCTCCGGGAGCTACGACTTCTAGGTTTGCCACCGAGTTTGTAGTCGCTAGCGCCCCGTCGTTTATTTCGTTTGACGTGAATGTTATCACAGAACCTGGAGTAGCCGGGTTAGGCGAGGCTGCGAAGCTCTGGAGAAGAACGTTAGCTGCGCTGAGAACAGTAAAGCTGACCGAGGCGCTGTTTGAATCCGTAGAAGAGGTCAGCGTTATGAATGCGGTGTCGCTGCCGACTTCTAGCTTGTTCGATGTTTGCGTGAAGGTGTTGCTTGCTGCAGTATTAGTTATTCCAGTCATTGTCACTGTGTTCGTGTAGATGACTGTGTTAGTTACAGAATTGGACAATGTTAGCGGCCCGCTTGCACTCTGGGTTACGCAGTTGTATAATGAGTTGACAGTGTATGTGAGCATTATGTTTGTAGGCACTATATAAACAGACGACGAAGAGGTAAGTGCGACTGTGAACGGGCAGTGCACGACCACATTTGCGCTGACTATTGCTTGGCCGCTGTTCGTGTATGCGAATCCTGCGACTGCGACAGCGGTGAGAATACCGACTACAAATAGTAGTTTTGCTAAGTGGAAGGTCGTAGCTTCGCTATTCCGCTCGTAGCCCATTTTTGTGCCTTTGCCCGTTGCGAGCAGTATAGTATAAAAAAGGCTTTATTAAATAGCTTTGCTGGCGTGGATTTGGAAAAAAATAGAGCGCAGTTTTGCGCGGTTATAACGCTGTTATCCTAAAGCTCTGCGCTTTCTGTGGGCGCGTTCGCCGCCTTGTCTCTGTTTAGAAGGTAGACTTTTGCCGGGTTGATCTGCTTGAGCTCTTCGTCGTGGGTAATTATGAAAATCTGGTCGACGAGCCTTGGAAGCGTTCCACCAAGAACTTCGATAAGCTTTGATATTCCGCTGCTGTCTATGTTGTGGGTCGGTTCGTCCAGTATCAGCCATCTGAGGTTTGGCACGACCACCATGGCAAGGGCAATCCTCATCGCAAGGCATGCTATGCTTCGCTCCCCTCCGCTTGCGATTCCATCTACTTGCAGCCACGCCTCTCCGACACCGACGTTTGCGTTGACTTCCAAAAGGTAATCGTCTTTCTTTGTGGCTAGCCTTATTCCAAGATAGTCGCCGTATGGGTAGAGCTGCGGCCATAGCTCTTGCATAAGTCCGTTTATCGAGGATACCAACCTATTTCTGAGAAGCGCTTCGGTGTCGATGAGCGCCGCCTTGAATTTGTTCAAGTTCGCGAGCTGCTTCCTCTTTTTCTCAATCCTCTTCTCGGTGCTCTGATATTCTTTGATCTGCGTCTGCTTGTCAGACATCTGGCGGTCTAGTTCGGCGATCAGTTTTGTGTTGCCCTGCACCTTTGAAGCGATTTCGCTGTGCGAGTTGCTGCACTTGAGGTATTTGCCCTGCTCTGCGTCTATCGTTTTCTCGTCGATGTCGATTTCCTTTAGCAGCGACTCGTTTGCTTCTATCTTTTTTGAAGCCAGTTTCATGTCGGTGTCGTATCCTTCCTTTCTTTTTAGCGTTCTTTCGTCTTCAAGGGCTTTATTCAGTGACTCTTTCGCCTTTTCGTGCTCCTTTTCTATTTCCGTTATCTTTGCTGCTGCCTCTTTGTGGGCTTTTTGCGCGGCTTCGCGGATTTTTTCCTCGTTTTCTATAATTTTTTCTACTCCTTCCGAATCCTGCAGTCGTCCTTCCGCTGCAATCAGCTTTTCGTGCAGCTCTTTCAGTTTTTTCTGCTCGTCTGCGAGCGACTTCAGTTTCTTTCCATGATTTTCTATTTCTTCGTTGAAAGTTTCGAGGTTCTTGCTCTTCTGGTTTAGCAGCTTTTTCCTTAGTTCCTCGTCGAGTTCCCTTTCGCAGATCGGGCATGAGCTTATGTGCTTCGACAATTCCTTTACCCATTCCCTCAATTCGACTACTCTTCCTTGTTTTGTCGCCATCTCCGTGCTGGTCTTCTGCGACGTTTCTATGGCTTCGTCGAGCATGTGCTTGATGTCTTTTCCCTTGTGCTCCTTTATCTCTGCGAGTATTTTCTGCCGCTCCTGTAACTTTTTCTCGTTCGTTTTTATGTTTGCTTCGCAGGCTGCAATCCTTTTTTCGTGTTGCCGGTCTGCGTCGCGGAGTTCTGCGAGATCGTTGGCGAGTTTCTTCGTTTGCGACTCGAGTTCCTTTTTCTTCGACTGCAAATCCCTCGTGTCTATTCCGAGCGAGTCGATCTTTTTCATCTCGTCTTTCAGCGTTTTCACTTTGCTGGCCAGCTCTGCGTTCTCCTTTTCTACCTGATGCTTCTTTGTAAGTGCCTTCTTCATCGAGTCGAGCTCTTTTTCTTTCGCAGTCATCTCTGCTTTCAGCTTTTTCTCTTCTTCTTTCAGCGATTCCTGCTGCTTCTGAAGCTGCTCAAGCTCCTTTGAGAACTTTTCTGACTGGGTCTGTAGCAACTTTATGTCTGTCCTGTCAAGCGATTGCTGCTCGAACTCTATTGTTGATTTTATGTTGTTGAGAAGCGACGTCGCATTCTCTTCTGCGGTGGCGAACGTGTCAAGGCCGAGCATGTGGTCGATTTCTTTTTTCCTTTGGCCTGCTCGAAGCTCCAAGAAGTAGTCGAGCCTGTTCTGCTCCGAGTAAACAACCCTTGAAAATGTATCGTAGTCGACCTTGAGTATTCCTTCTATCTCCTCTGTCACTTTTGTCGGCTGGGTCTGCAGGTGTGCGCCGTTCCTCTCGAGCTTTGCCGTGTTTCCGCTCTGCCCTATCTTCCTTGTCACTACGTACTTGTCGTCGCCGACTGTGAAATGCATCTTCACTTCTGCCTCTTGCTCCTGCCGCGGCCTGTTCTTGACCAGCTCTGCCAAAGTTATGCGTTTGCTCATCAGCGCTGGGAATGTCCCGAACAAGGCATAAGAGATTGCGTCGAGGACCGAGCTCTTTCCTGCCCCCATCACGCCAATTAGAACATTCGATCCGTTGTTGAAGCTGAGAGATGTGTCTCCGTGCGTCTTCCAATTCCTGATGCGGATCGACTCTATCATAGAATCAGCTAAACTAGTGATATCTTTATGACAGAGATTTTATAAAAAGATTACATTAATGTCTCTTCTCCGACTTCCACTTCTCCAACTCCGTCCAACTTCTTCAACTGCTCCTCTATCTTAGAAGAAGAGTTCTGTGCGTCGTCGAAAGTGAACATCGCCTTGATAAGCTTTATCCCGAAGCCTATGTCCTCGCTCTGCATGCCCTTCGGATTCGTGTCCTTTACGCTCTGCATTGCCTTGTCGAACTCTCCGTCCTTCGGATATATCTTGAAAATTACGATTACCTGTGCCATGTCAAGGACCTTCGAACTTGCATTCGCTGCATCTGTACGAGTTTGTTATCTCTCTGCAGTGCTTGCACCTTATTATCGTGGAGCTTCCGCACTTCGGGCACTTGAATTCTGTGTACTCGTGCGTGAGGCGTCCGCATGAGACGCAAACCTTTCCTGGAACTTCTGCCATTGTATCATCTGCTTTGCTGTTGATTAGGATTCTATTTAGAAGCGATGGTTTTATATTGCTTTGTTATCGGCGAGGCCTCTGCTGCGGTTTTCCTGCCGTTCCTTTGCTCTGCCTGTGCAGCGAGCTTGTGTAGAACTGTATCTTTGTGAGAAGGTACAGAACTACTATTGTGAGCGAAACTATTATTGCAAGCATTATCACTACGATAGCATAAAGGTTTTGGAGGGAAGACGAAAGCGAATTTATGGACCGTGTAAGTTGTGAATTCGATTGCGAGCCTGTTGGGTTTGTCGTCTGGTTCTGCGATACAGTTACGTTGCTTATGCTGATGGTCCCTACGCCTGGAGACAGGTTCTGCGATATGAGTTTCATGTCCATGCTCATCTGCGATGCAAGAAGCGCTGCAGAGTAAGCGGACTGCGCGTACGCCAATGCAGTAGTGGCGTTGCTAGATGCCCTAGATTCGTAGATGTATAGCTCTGCCTCGTTAGCAAATTGTGTAGCCCATACTCCGAATGTGGAGTTTTGCGCGAGCGCTGCCGATGCATTTATTAGAGCACCAGTGCCCAAGCTTGCTCCGGTCTCTGTCGCATTCGGGATCGCATATGCATAATCAGCGTCTATTATTGCCAGTGGATAATTGTGTGCTTTGTAGGCGAGTTTTGCAGTGTTGAGATACATGCTGCTGCCGTATTCTGTCGCTCTCCCTAGCCTTGCAGCTGCAATGTCGCTCAGGTTTCCGTTTGGAAGCACGTCTGTCCCGCCGGTTGTGCCAGAAGCGTTGAACATCTGCGATGCTGCGTAGCACCAGCCGTTAGAGTTGGCTGCGCTTCTCATGAATAATAGAACGTCATCAGTGGTTTCGACTGAGCTGTTGTATTGCGATAGGTCTGAAGCTACTGTGTAAGTGCCCCACGCCTGTCGCAGCTGGCCGCCGATGACGTATTCGTAGTTGGTTGTCGTTAGCTGCTGCGGTTGCAGCATTCCACATGAATCAGATATTCCGGAAAGCGCCGCGTAGCCATCGCTCTCGTTGAATACGTAGCTGTTAAACATGTATGAATCTGCATAGTTTAGGAATGCGAGGTTTGCCCCTCCGTAGATGTAGCCCTTGCCTGCTACTGCTTCGCTCTGCGCCAGCGCAGCATGCAGCTGGCTTGCCTCGCCAACGAAGTTCGGATTGAGCGACATGTTGTTGATGGATGCATTGACAAGAGAGAATGTTCCCTGCGCGACTTGGTTGAAAAGCGATTCGTTACAGCTGTTGCTGCACGCGATCGGCGCAGGCTGCAGGTTGTAGAGGTTTATCTTTGTGTAGAACGGATATGTTGTTGCGTTTGCTGTGATGTTAGCCTTTGTGAATGCAAACTTGTATGCCTGAGAGATGTTTGCGACTTGTATCAACGGTATGTTGAATGTGCTTTGGACAAGCAGATACAGTTCATCGTACACAGACTGGTTGTCGAACTTCGGCACCATTATGAAAGAAAGCCCTCCTGCCTTAGCTGCAGAAGATTTGTCGTACACTCCACCGATCGGTCCAATAGTTCCGTTCTGGGATATCGTTCCTGTCATGGTGAAGTTGTCCAGGAGCTGCTTCCCTGACAGCGCCGATATCGCGAGGATTGTCATTGCTGCCCCGCCGCTAGGTCCGGAAACATTTTCTGTTCCTCCGGTTATGTTGTATGTGAAGTTGTAGTTGCCGAACTTCAGGTTAAGGTATTTCGCTGCGTACTGCGCTGCTGCCTGTGCTGACTGCAGCGTAGAAGATCCGACTATGCTTGGCCCTACTATCATGACATTGCCTGTTCCTTGGGTGACGACAAGGGTGAAATTTGTCAGGCTGCCTGTGTTGTTCGACAATATCACTGCAGGTACTGGAAGTGAAGCGGTTCCCACGACAGTTGCAGGGGCTGCCACTGCTGTTGCCAGCAGGAAGGCGCCGAAGACTGCGATTGCTAGGAACCAAGTCCTTGCTTCATATCCTTTCATTGTTGCACTTGTTTAGCTTTTGTGCTCCGTGTGATGCTGCTCTGGTTTCTTGCCCTTTCCCTTCATGAGCATGTAAGCCACTACTATTATTATCACAACAACTACTGCCCCGCCGATCAACAATGTGTTGTTGGATGACGAGCCTGCAGATGTGCCGCTTGCTGTTGTTGTTCCGGCAACAGTTGTTGGAGCAGTGTAGGGTATTGTCGTTGGTGCAGTCGAGTTAGGCGCGTGCAATCCGGCTGTGCAGTTTGCTGCGCTTGTGCCTGGCTGCAGAAGATAGAAGTCATTCAGGAATGCTCCAGATGCGTGGTATCCTGTATAGAAAGATACGCTTGTGTATCCGGTCTTCACTGCCGACACTGACCAGTTTCCAAATCCAAGAACAAGGTTGTAAGTTCCTTGCGCGTTTGTCACGTTTGTTGCGTTGTTCCATGAGCCATGAAGTGTAACGCCAGGAAGTGCCTGACATGTTGCTCCGTTTATCACGTTTCCGTAGAGCGTGAACGTTTGTCCAAAGGACATCTGTGCGCTCGCAAGAAGGAGCGTCATCATTGCCGTCAATAGGTATGCCATCTTCATAGTTTCACCCTTTGAGTAGATGCTCAATAAAGACTTAAAAGCTTTGCAGAAATTGCAGTTATATCATGGCACCTCCTGTCACAACATAATTGAAGGCCAATGCGACCAGTATGCCGAACAAAAGGGGTGGAATCGCTGGAAGCGCCCTCTGATATTTCCTTAATATATAGAATACGAGGATAAGTCCGAGTATCGCGCCAAGTATTATGACAAAGCACAGCGTGAAGCTTTGGTATACAGTGTAAGCAGACACAGAGACGGCTAGCGGGACTGCAAGGTCTCCGTTGCCTAGCTCTCTTCTTGTGAAAATCGGCACAAGCCCGAATTTGCTTAGCCGCTTCAGTTCTCCGTAGTTGCGGAGCAGCGCGGCTTTGTTCCTCTCTGCAATCTTGCGGAGACTGGCCGACAGCTCTTTCTTCGGGATCGCTTCTGCTTCTCCTGCGCCGACCATAAGAGCCAGATTCATGTTGGCAGCTGCTTGGCCCATGACAACCATGTGCTTTGTTATGAAAACTGCGATGTAGTCGTAAACTGCAAGCAAAGCCATGAAAACCATCATAGTCATGAAGCTGAGGCTGATGCCTATTATCATTCCTATTCCTACGCTCGCTATTATCGATACCGTGTTTCTAAGGCGGGGGACTTTGTTCTTCGCCACTATCAGCGCAACAGCCATGATCAGTGCGATCGCGTATTGATATGGCTCTGCTCCGCTGCCGAAGAGGATTTGGTTAAGCGTTCCTGTAAAAGTGCCTATGACCACCAGGAAAACTGCGAACGATGCGCCGATCACTGCAAGCGCTTCTATAACAATGAAGACTCGGGGGCCTTTTGCGAACTTGAAAAGAAGAAGCAGTATTGCAGTGAATGCGAGTATTGCAATTATGAATTGGAGCGCGGAGATTCCGGATGCTTCCACTCCAGAAGTTGCCGGAAGCTCTACAAAGCTGGCTCCGCTGTAGACCTGTACTGCAAGAAGAAGCCCAAGAAACTGCACAATCATGAACATCGACAGGATCTTCAGTTCCTGACGCATTTCCATTGCAGTTATATCCAAGATATCACACAATACATAATTTAGTTGGTTTATTTAGAGTGTCGCTTTTGCTTCGTTGCAAAAGTTTATATCCTTTGATTGCGGTGTTGATAAGGCTATCATGAAAAGCGTGGAGCGTGCTGAAAAATCTCAGAGCGCTATGGAATACCTAATGACTTACGGGTGGGCAATCCTGATCATTGCTGTGGCACTTGCTGTGCTGTTTCAGTTAGGAGTATTCTCAGGGGGAAATTTCACACCGAAGGCACAGGCAGGTGCATGTCAAGTCCAGAAGACTGCATCGGGCTCTTCCGTTGTGGGAGAGTGCCAAGGGCAGCTTCCGGAGTTCGCAGCACGGGTACAGGCAGGCTATCAAGCGATCGTGGCTCCTGCAAACAATCTTGCTCCTGGAAACAGCGTGTCGGCTACAGTATGGTTCAATCCTTCGCCAATACAAGCCAGCAACCCAAACTATCATTTCCTTTTCTTTTACGGAGGAGTTGCATGCAGCGCGAATGAACTTGGCTTGAGCTTTCAGACCAACGGTTATTTGGACATGGCGACATGCGGCAACGACTATATTCCTGGCTCTGGACCAAAAGTGAACTTTAATTCTTGGAACTTTGGTGCAGTAACAATAAGTGGAAAAACAGTGACATTGTATTTGAACGGACAGATTGCAAACCAAGGTACGCTTGCAAATGCACCCAATATAGTTGCAATCAGCATAGCGATAGGCGATAGCTACCAATACTCGCCGCAGGCGTACAACGGAATGGTCGCGAATCTGCAAATATATAATACAACACTTTCGCCAGCAGAGGTAAATGCAATCTACTTGGAGGGCATAGGAGGAGCACCAGTCAGACCTGAAAACATCACCGGATGGTGGCCGCTCAATGGCAACGCCAACGACTACTCCGGGAACAACCATAACGGCCAGATATACGCCAATACGACTTTCACAAGCTCATGGCAGAGCAACTACACTGCGCCTTGACACGAAACTAAATCGCCCAGTACTTTTTGTTTTTTATGAAGTTCTTCTGCGCCTCGATGAGATCCATGTAGAAAAGTCTTTCCTGACGCCTGAACATCATAAGTATTCGCGCTGCGCTAGTAGGGCCTACTCCGTATGTGGAAAGAGCGATTGCGGCTTTTCCCCCGTATGAACTCATCAGATCTGCTTGCTTGAGGATCTCTTTGTAAGCCTTATGCTCCGATGTTGTGAGGCGTTTTCCTGATTTCCTTTTTTCTACGAGAGCAAGGGACTCGTCGTCGTAAGGAGCGATCATCGGGCTCTCGCAGTTGGGGCATTTTATTTCGTTCATGCCCTTTAGCTCTGAAAGCTTTCTGGAAAAGTTGAAGCCGCAATACGTGCACAGAAGTTTCATGCTTTTGCCGAGCATAAACTTCGCGAATGAATCGATGACTTGATCGCTCGGAAGAAGCGGCATGATTAATTCCTTGGTATAATATGCGGAGTCGAGAACGGTTTTTGCGAACGGAGAAAGAGTCTTTGAGTAGATGCTCTTCACCAATATCTCTCCCACTGAAATTTTTCTGAAGAATTCGTCGAGCGTTTCGACATCAAAGTAGTTTTCCATCAATGTTCGGAGCGTTTCATCCTCAAGTGGCGTGCCCTGCATAACTTTGATGAGCCTCCGTGCAATCGACTTTGACACAGTTGCATCTCGTTCTATCATCCCGAACAGTTTTGCAGTAGTGATGAACCTGTATCTGAATATTTCGGTGTCTTTGATCACAAGCTCGAGAGCTTTTCTTACTCCGCTTCTTCCAAGATCCTTTATCGCCTGTTCGATGTTGAAACTCATCGGCACTTCTATGAATATTAGATACGGTGACGATTTCATCTCTACGCTCTTTCCCAATTTCGCAGAGAGTGCGTGCGCAAGAACCCTTGACAGAGCCTCGTTGGCGAGCGTGCCGAGTCCTGTGTGGATAATCGTGTACTCATCGCTCCTTTCAATCATTAACTTGTCTGGCGCAACTGGTGCAATATTGTTTTGCGAATGCGCCATTGCAGATATTTCTTCGCTCACTTCCTTGCTCGTGAAGTCATCGCCAATCCTTTTTGTATCGTGAATCGTGGAAAAGACTGATTGTGCAACTGCATAGCTTACAGGAATGTCTTCCCCTGACCAATCTGGCACAGCAGCCTCAAGGTCAGAGCTCGGCTCAACGCTTATCACGTCTTCATCTATGCTAAGAACCTTCCACGGAAGGCCTTTTGTTATGAAAATCGATCCTTCGTCTACATTTGTTGCAACAAAACCTTCGTCGAGCGTGGATATTATTCGCCTGTCGACCGCACTCTTGACCAAATATCGCTTTGAATCCGGGATTACGCTGAGGTGGTCATAATAATACATGCGTGTTCTTGCTCCGGATGAAATTTTCTGGCCGTCAAAGCCTACCATCTTCTGCATATTCGTGAATGCGAGAAGAGTTACCAGCTTCTCTTTTGGAAAATCGTTGTAAACAAACGAACGTGTTATTATTTTGTGAAGCTGTTCCAATTCAATGATCCCTTTGTCGAGAGCGATTCCGCATATCTGATTTGCAAGGACGTCGAGCGCGTTCTTGTGGATGTTGAATCGTTCTAGCGCTCCTGCCTGTGAAAGTTTTGCTATCGAGACCGCTTCAAGCGCATCGACCGTGTTTGCGGTTATTATTGCGCCCTTTGCCACACCCTTTTCGGAGTGGCCGCTTCTTCCAATCCTTTGGACCATCCTCAATGCCTGTCTTGGCGATCCGTATTGCATGACAAGGTCGATGTTTCCAATGTCGATTCCAAGTTCAAGCGAGCTTGTCGCGATAATCGCCTTTATTTCTCCGCTCTTGAAACTATTTTCGACTTTTATTCTTTCATCTCTGTCAAGAGAGCTGTGGTGAACGGCTATTCCTCCGAAACTTTCCACGCTGTTAAGATAAACCAATCTGCTTCCGACTGCTTCTACAACTTGACGAGTGTTTGCGAATATTATTGTTGACTTCGACTCAGAGATGTGCCTAGCGATTGTGTCTAGCCTTGCTAGCGCATCGTCGTCAAGTCCGAATTTGTCTGATATCTTCGCAGTTCTCTCTCCGTGCTTCCTTGGAAGCTCTACACTTATCTTAATCTGCTTTCTTTTGTCGACCTGTGCTATTTTGCATGGCCTTTTGTTGCACAAAAATGTGCTGAGAAGCTGCGGGTCGCCAACTGTTGCGCTGATCCCTATCCTTTGGAAGTTTGGTGCGAGCTCTTCAAGCCTTTCAAGCGCGATTGAGAGTTGTGCTCCCCTCTTGTTGCTGTAAAGTTCGTGAATTTCGTCGACAACAACGGCTTCTACATTCTTCAGCGCAAGCCCGATCGTCTTTGTTGGAAGTATGCTTTGCAGAGTTTCCGGGGTAGTTATCAGGACCATTGGCGCTTTTCTTCCTTGTTTCCCCCTTTCGCTCTGTGACGTGTCACCGTGCCGCACAGAAACGGTCACGCCGACTTCTTTGCAAAGTCCTTCTAGCCTATTTATCATGTCCCTGTTGAGCGCCCTGAGCGGAGTTATGTAGATAAGTTTTATTCCTGACTTGTCTTCCTGCCTTGAAATCTTGTCGATTTCTGCAAGCGTTGCTGCCTCTGTCTTTCCCGATCCTGTCGGTGCGATTATCAGGCAGTTTTCCCTGTTTTTTGTTATCGGTAGGGCTTTTTCCTGTATTTCTGTGTACGATTTGTACTTGTTCAGGAATTGCTCGTATATGCTTTGCATAAGTACACTCATATCTTGACATAATCAATGCCGAGTTCTTCCAGCTTCTTCAGAATCGGCTGCCTGTCTGCTCCGCTCATCGTGTCCCAATCGATTACTGCTATTTCTGCAGTTGGTGCGCACCTTTCTATGCCCTGTTGTATCATGTCGAAATGTTTCACGTTGTGCTTCGACATTATGTGGCCGAACGCGAACTTGCCTTCCATTGCACGCTTTGCGAATCTGTCTGCGTAGTGAAGACCCCCGATGCCAAACGCGACTTTGTCGTACTCCGCTTCTGTGTCCAACGCCTCCAAAACCGATCTTGCAAGAACCTCTGCAAGCTTCTGGCTGGATTTTGCGTGGTCGTTGCCTCCGATCTCCGCGTATAGCGATGGCGTCTTTAGAAATGGACCATGGTGAGTCGCTTCGTATGTGACTCCTATGTCTCCAGAATGCAGTTTCATTCTTTTCATTATCCTGAGCATCATGTCCGGCGCAGCTACTGCCAGCTCTTTTGGCTTTCCACCCAGCTTCGCTTCGTCAGACCAGTTTCCTTCCGAATGCACCGTAAAGCTTGGCACTTCCTTTGCGCTTGTGTGCCTGCTCAAAATTATTAGGCAGTCTTCGTTCAGTTGGTCAAGGAAGTCTGCATGCAGATGGTGCTCCTGTATCTCCAACAGCTTTACCTTTTCGTTCGAAAAATGCTTCAACCCGTTTATCGGCTTCGACTCTTTTAGCCCTGCCATTTCTATCAGTGCCTTCGCTGCGCTCATCGATACCGTGTCCTTCAGCGAATATATTATGGCGACCATTTGCTCACAAAAGAAGCAGTTGACATTATAGTATTGTGGGTAAACGACTAAAAATATAGACTTTCAATTGCTAACGGTAACCATGGTCGACACCTACACTGCAATCGCCGTTGCTTTCTTCGCAATCTTTGCAATATTCATGCCAGCGTCGTTCCTGCTTACTTCCAAATTACTGCGAACAAAGTTCAGGGGAAACAAAGTCAAAAACGCACCATACGAAAGCGCAGAGCGCACAATCGGAAACAGCAGAGACATAGACAACGAATACCTTGGCTTCTTCGCACTCTTTCTCCCTTTTGAGATTGTCGGAATACTTCTGCTGCTGTGGGCCATAACTGCAAGGCTTACAGACCTCGGCACAAACCTTCTTGTGCTTGGACTTGCAATTACAGCCATGTTCCTTGCAGGAATCGGATATATATTGAATAGTGATAAACGTGCCTGAAGCTGCTCAAAACGAAATTACAAACGCGCCTTACACCGCGGAGCAGTTCATGAATGCAGAGAAGCAGATGGATCAGCTTCTTGCGGAGTCTATGGAGACGACGAAACAGCCTACAAACGCGATGTTCGCGAAAATGAGCGATATATCCAAGGTGCTTTCGAAGGGAATGCTGAACTGGAGCAGGACAAACTCGCTCTGGCCGCTGCAGTTCGGTCTTGCATGCTGCGCAATCGAGCTCATGGACTTCGGCGCTTCAAGAATCGACGCAGAAAGAAAGGGATTCCTTTTGTTCCGCGCGACTCCGAGGCAGTGCGACGTCATGCTAGTGGCAGGATGGGTTACAAAGTCGGTTGTTCCAAGAATCAAGAGGCTCTACGAGCAGATGGCAGAGCCTCGTTACGTTATTGCTTATGGAGAATGCGCCACGTGCGGAGGGCCGTGGTGGGAAAGCTACAACATAATCAAAGGAATAGATCAGGTGCTTCCTGTCGATGTGTACGTTGCCGGATGCCCGCCGAGGCCAGAGAACCTTTTCGCTGCACTGATGAAACTCCAAGAAAAAGTTGGTGGAAAAATTGAAGGAAATACCGAAAGAAGCCTTAGTGAAACAACTAGACGAGATGAAGACCAAAGGGTTTGACTATCTTAAGAAGATAACAGCAGTCGACTACGTGGACCATCTCGTGGTAGTGTACATTATCTACAATACAAAGACAAAGGAGGAAGAGATAGTGACTGCGAGGCTTGATGATGTGAAGAATCTTTGGGTTGACACTGTCGTTCACCTATGGAATGGCGCGAACTGGTACGAGCGCGAGATGTCTGAGATGTTTGGAATAAAGATAAAGGGGAGAGACGCGCCGCGGCTTCTTCTTGAAGAATGGAACGGAATAGACTACCCGTTGAGGAAGAGCTTCATGTGGGGCAAGGATTACAGGAAGATGCCATGATAATTACGAAAGCGCAGAGCGCTATGGAATATCTGATGACATACGGATGGGCGATCCTGATTATCGCAGTAGTTCTTGCAGCATTGTTCCAGTTGGGAGTGTTTTCCGGAGGGAACTTTTCTCCAAAGGCACAGGCTGGAAGTTGCCAGGTGCAGAAGACTGCAGCAGGCATCTCCTTAGAAGGGCAGTGCAACGGAATGCTGCCGCAGTTTGTTGCGAGTTTTAGCGGAACAGGAGGCAGTGACTACTTCTCAGCTAACAGCGTTACCTCCTACGTGACATTACCAAATACGGTTTTTCCTTTGGGAGCGATTAGTGCATTTACCTTTACTGCATGGATAAAAACGTCTTCGACTGTTGGTGCTGGAATAATAGGGATTGGTCGTGCTGGACTACAGGACGGTTATTGTGGTACATTATGCCTGCACCAGTGTGATTCTGGTGACACCGGTGCTGGTGGCTTTACTCAAAATATCTATGATAACAGTTGGCATTTCGTAGCCGCTAGCTTTAATTACAATAATGGTGCCAATACTTTAGATTTTTACGTTGGTCAGCAGCTGGTATCCACAAGTGCCGGGGAGGAGCCTGTAAACACAGCAACGCCATTTGCAGGATCAGGTCCCTTGTCAGCAATAGGTGTGATAGGCTGTTATGGGTATGATTTCAATGGTGAGATGTCAAATGTTCAAGTATACAATACCACGCTTTCCCCTGCAGAAGTAAATGCTATTTATCTCGAAGGTATTGGAGGTGCCCCAATAAGGCCGCAGAACCTTGTTGGATGGTGGCCGCTCAATGGGGACGTGAATGACTATTCTGGAAACAACAACGACGGCTCCATAACTAATGTTATATTCAGCAGCACATGGGAGAACAGCTATACAGCACCGTGATATTATGACAGTAATGCGAATAAATGTAGGACCGATCCACCCAAGCACACACGGAGTGCTGAGAATGGTGGTCGATGTTGACGGCGACACGATTGTCAATGCACAGCCGCACATCGGCTTTCTCCATAGAGGAGTGGAGAAGCTCTGCGAAACGCGAATGTACATGCAGAATCCTTCTTATTTCGAGAAACTCGACTACATAAGCCCACTTAGCTGGGATGAGCTTTATGTCGCTGCTGTTGAAGAGGCGCTCGGCATACCTGTGAAGGAGGCTGCGCAGTACGCTCGTGTAATCATGCTCGAATTCCAGAGAATCGCAAACCATCTTCTTTGGATAGGAACCCTTTGCAACGACATCGGACAGCTCTTCACTACATTCATGTGGTGTTTCCGTGACCGTGCACAGGTGCTAAAGCTTCTCGAAGACGAAACTGGAGGACACATGTTCTACGTCAACATGAGGCTTGGCGGACTTCATAGACCGCTCTCAGCCGATTTCAAGGAGCGTGCGTATGCCCTTACGCAATATTTGGAGAAAAATGTCGGTGAATACGAGAAAGTGATGGACCTGAACGGAATATTCAAGGAAAGGCTTGAGGGCGTCGGCGTCCTTTCTCGAGAAGATGCGATAAACTATGGAGTGACCGGGCCTGTCCTCAGGGCTTCCGGCGTAGATGAGGACTGCAGAAAGTCAAAGCCCTACTACGTCTATGACAAACTTGGCTTCAGCGTGCCGTTCAAGACTCGCGGCGACTGCTATTCAAGATATCGTGTCCGTTACGAAGAGATATTCCAGAGCATCAGAATAATACGGCAGGCTCTCGACCTTATGCCAGACACTGACATGGTGGGCATGCCGATAAAACTTATTGGACCGCCTGCAAAGCCTGACATCGTTGTGACAAGGCGCGAGCTGCCCAAAGGCGAAGGAATAATCTACATGGTGCCTGACAAGCAGAAGCCATACAGGGTTTCGATAAGGGCTCCTGGCTTCGTAAATCTGTCAGTGCTTCCAAAGCTTTGCGAAGGAGCGAAGTTCGCAGACCTGTTCGCGATATTCGGCAGCCTTGATATAATCTTTGGAGAAACGGACAGATGATTATTCAAGCCTCATGAGGAAAAGGCGCAGCTGCTCTTTGTCCATACAGCCTATCCCATTATTATTTTTGCGAACTTCTTTGTTATGTACCCGAAATAGGCGTCAATCATCGCAATCGTCACATTTTCCGGGTTTGCGCCACTTTCGACAGTGTTGATGAATCCTTTTGTAGTCGTCGGATTAACCACGCTGTCAGTTTTCAAGAACAGCAAAAGCCGATTTGAAGTTGGAACCCAACCGACATCACGAAGGCTGTCGATGAATTTGTGCATGGTCTCTGCAGTCCTTTCGAGTTTTAAAAGGTTTTCCACTATGTCGTCCTTTGAGGTATGTCTGTATTTTTCGACCGTTTTGAAGGCTTCTGCAATCTGCTCTGTGGTCAATGAACCTAGCGAACGTTGAAAGTTCGTGTTCGCTTTGTGTATTGCGTCTGAAAGCGGCCCTGAGTGGCCGAAGTGCCCAGCTCTCTTCAAAGTGTCGAGCGCCCCTGTTCTATCCTGTGATTCAAGGAAGTTTCTGAACGACTCGGTGTCGGAATCAGGGTCTGCGCCAGTCAGCATCTGTGCATTTGCTATCTTTAGTGTAAAGTATGAATCGACAAATCGTCTGTATCGAACTGTTGTGTTGTCGACAAACTTTAGCAGGTCTGTGATCCTTCTCGTAGGAAATGCTGCAGTCGCCGGGCTTGTCCTTGCCAGTGCAGCAGCTGGAACCGGTGCTGATGGGCCTGGTGATGTAACTTGTGGTGGCTGCGGTACTGTTGTGTCCATGAAAGGGCTCAGGTTTTCCAGATATAAAAAGGTGCTCCCAAACAGTATAAATACCTTAGTCAATGAATACATCATACACATACAGCGTGATTCTATGGAACGACAGGAATTGGAGAAGCTTACTAGAGATTATCAGATGCTGCAAGAGCAGATGCAGGGATTAGCCATGCAGAAAGAGCAGTTCATGGCGCAGAAAGACGAGCAGAAGGAGGCGCTCGCTGAGCTCGAGAAGGCAACCGGCAAGGTGTACTACGCAGTTGGAGGAGCAATCGTTGAAACTCCTAAAGAGGATGCGATAAAGAAGCTCAAGGAAAAGCACGAATCCGTAGAGATGAGGCTTTCGATCGTCAACAAGCAGTACGACGAAGTATCGAAGAAGGAGAAAACGCTCAGAGAAACCATAACAAACGCTTTAAAGGATGTGAAGCAATAGCTTCTCATGGAACGGCTTACTCTTGATGCTCTGAAGTTGATAGCTCAGACTAACCGCGATAAGCGGGTCCTTCTCACATTCCACTCGTTCGGAGATACAGATTCTGTTTCTTCTGCAGTTGCGCTTTCGAAGTATTTCGGCAACTCGATAGTCGCGACTCCGGACATCATCACGGCGAACTGCGGAAGGATAATGAAAAGGTTGGGGCTTGATCCTTCTAGGATAAAGAGCACATTTGACGACAAAGCCGACATCATCTTCATGCTCGATGTAAACAACTTCGAAGACTGCGGCTCGTTCAGATACAAATTGGAGGAGTCGAAGAAGCCAATCGTAATTATCGACCATCATTCGCCAAAGGAGATACCTAACGACAATGTCCATGTGATGAACGATGAAGGATACAATTCTGCGGCTAGCATAGTCTACAAACTTCTCGGCTCACTTGGAGCAGACATTGATCCGGTTACCGCAAAAATGCTCCTTGCAGGAATAATATCCGATTCTGCAGAGCTGAAGAACACCACTGCACTTACGTTCATACAGATCGGCGAGCTGTTGAAGACTGCAAAAACAGAGTACACGCAGTTCCTTGAAGAAATTGCGCATGTCGCCGAGGCAGAGGCACGCGCAAAAACGATGGAAGATGTTAGGAGGGCAACGATGGACATACGTGATAACATGCTTTTCGTTTATGGAAGCGCTCACGCACACGCCAACCTTGCTGCCGATGCCGCAATAAAGATGGGAGCAGATGTTGCATTGTTTGATACAGACAACGGAAAGGAATTTTCTGTTTCTGCGCGACTGAGGAGCCCGCTCGACAAAAAATACGGGATACATTTGGGCCAGATAATGAAAATGCTTGCTCCGATGATAAGGGGGAGCGGCGGAGGGCACCCATGCGCTGCAGGCGCATACGGGCCGTCAGGGGCAACAGCAGGAAATGTCACAGATAGATTCATTGAAGAGATATTGAGAAGAGTAAAAGGAAGAGCGAACAGTGCAAAGGTATAATTTCTTTCATTGCGTTTGATTATCATGAAGATTGCGATAGTCTCAGACCTCCACATCGGCTATGAGCGATTCGAAGAGGATGCATTCCGGCAGGCAAGCGAGGCGCTTGAAGAGGCGAGCAAAGTAGCGGATCTTATACTCATTCCAGGAGACGTGTTCGACAAACGCGCCCCGAAGCCAGAGGTTATCGCCCAGGCAATAAGGATATTCAGAAACCTGTTGCACAAGGAATGGGCTGCCCAAGTAATCGATTTCGAGAGCAAAAACGGAAAGCGGCTCCATACAACCGTGCCGATAATTGCAATTCCCGGAACCCACGAGCGGACTGCAGAAGGAAAGGAGAACGTGCTGAGCCTGCTTTCGCTGGCCGGCCTTCTTGTTGACGTTAGCGAATCAAGAGCAGTGGTCGCCCTGAAGGATGAACGTGTCGCCGTCTTCGGGCTAGGCGGAGTTTCAGAAGAAAGAGTGAGAGAAGCACTTCAGAGGCTTGATCCAAAGCCTATTGAAAATGCGTTCAACGTATTCATGATGCACCAATCGACATATGAACTGCTGCCGTTCAGCAATGACGTGATAAGGAACAACGAACTTCCGGAGGGGTTCGACCTTTATGTCAACGGCCACATCCACAGCAAAGTGGAGATGACAGTCCACGGCAAAAAGTTCCTGATTCCTGGAAGCACAGTTCTTACACAGCTAAAGGAGGGAGAGCAGGAGAAGAAGGGCTTCATATTGTTCGACACGTCGACTTCCAACCATCAGTTCATACCTATAAACTCGCGGCCATTCCTTTTTGTGAGAATTCCTTTCAACGACGCTACTCCGAAAGACCTTTCCGAACGATGCGAAAAAGAGATCGAAAGGATATTGAAGGTTCACGACGACGGAAAACCGATTATAAAACTTGTGCTCGAGGGCTCGATCGCAAACGGCTTCAGTGGAGTCGACATGCCGATAAGGAGCGTCGTGTCCAGATATTCGGGAAAGGCGATTGTTGAGATAGATTCATCAAAGCTGAAAAATCCTGGCGTTGAGAAAGAGATCGAAGAGCTCCGCGAAGGTGCGATCAGCGGAGTATCAATAAAAGAGCTCGGCTTCAGCACCTTTCTCGCAAAGCTAAAGGAACAGAAATTCGATGACGACATAGATGCCGGCAAGCTCTTTGAAATACTTAGCAAGGAGCTATCAAAGGAAAAGGTGTTGAAAGAAGCCAACGAGCTCCTTTCAAACGAGAACTGATTACTTCTGCTTCTTCGCCTTTGCTGGTGCCGCTGCTGACTGTGCGTGCGGAGTCTTTTCCTTCACGCCCAAAGTCTTCATTATTATTTCCTTGCTCTTCGTGTCTACGACCTCGTTTAGGAATTCGAGGTGTATTGGATTGCACTTTCTTTCCTTCTGGCGCTCTGCGCTGACTATCTTGACGAATCCGTCCTTTTCTACAGCCATCACGACTGCTCTGCTGCCTGCGTCTCGCCCGTACTTCTTTATGCAAACTCTTCCAACTTCTATCAAAGCCATGTTATTCACTCTTTTCTTTTACCTTTTTTATTATGATTTCCGCTACTTGTTCCGGGGTCCTGTCGTCTGTTTCAACGATCATGTTGAAAGGGCTCAGATCTTCTCCCAGTCTTATTCCGTAAAGCTTGTTGTAAAGATCGTAGTTCTCCTTTACTCTTAGTTCGACGACACGCGCCGCCTCTTTTATGTCTGTCTTGTCGCGCTTCGACATTCGTTGCGCGCGGACCTTTGGGCTTGATCCCAGCCAGACCTTCAGACCGTCTTGTGCGATCCAAGGAGCTGTAGTGCTTGTAATTATTACATTTCCTGCCTTTACCTTTTCCTTTACCTTTTCATCTGCCCTTTTGTCAATCTCTTGGTTTTTGTCTCTTACTCTTAGGAATTCTATGCCCTCTTTTGTGTCCCACCAGTCTATTCCTTTCGGGTGGTAGCCGTATTCCATTGCGATTTCGCGGAGGAAATCGCTTCCCCCCATGCACGGAACCATTAGCTTCTTCGAGAGTATCTCTGCAACTGTTGTTTTTCCTGATGCTGGAAGGCCGCAGATTATTATGGCCTTCATGGACGCACCTAGTGCGCTACCAGCTGGAGCACGTATGCCCTCTGCTTAATTCCTATATCGTCAAGCTTCATGTCTCCCTGCTCTACTCTGCTGCCCAGTTTCACAACGTCGGCGGTGCAGTTCGCACAGAGGACTCCTCCGAACAGGCGGTTGTTTGTCCTTCTTGAGCGCCCTCCTTCCTTTGAAAGGCTTATTCCGTTGAGCTCGTTTCCGCATATTGCACAGTGCGGCATGCTGTTCTTTGCTCTTCTGTAGTGGATGACCTTCCTGCCGGTCTCTGTGACCTTGTGGTGTCGTTTGAAGCTTCTCGATCTATGCATTGGTTTTGGCACAATATGCACCCTGAAAATCAGAATTTACTGACTTGAAGTGAATAAATATTCTTACGGAAACCTATTTATGCCCTACGTCTGCTGCTGGAACACGGCGTTTAGCTGGGCAAGCCTCTTGTCGCGCCTCATCATGAATATCCCTACAACAAGGCCGCTTATGAATACGCTTGCTATGAATATGTTTGAGTATGTTAATGGAATTATGAAGTTGATCCCCTCTCCTATGTACGAGCCGAAAAGGTTTGGCAGGATTACATAATACACCGCTATCAGCATTGGAAGCATTACAACCATCGTCTTGAGCTGCATGCCCATGCTCTGCCTGACAAGCGCCATCATCTCTGCTTGTGCAGTCTTCGGATCCTTCGCAGATGGACCCCTCATCTCCTTTGTAAGAAGGTTGATTTTCTGCTGAATTTCTCTCTGCTTCTGCGGATGCGCCACCTTTCTCTGCAGTTTTACAGAGAACAGCGCATATGCTATTCCCAAAAGAACAAGCCCAAGCAGGACATTGAAAGGCAACGGTGCAAGTATTATTGTCATGTGTTCACGCAAATGCGTCTTTGAGGTGGTCGTTGAAAATCTTGACTGCCTGATCCAGCTTCCCGTCCTCGTTAAATACTATGTAGAAGGGAATATTTAAGCTTGTCGAATAGTACGCCAAAGCCGAAATGTTTGCATATCTATAATTGTTTATCTGGAGGTCGTTCATTCCTTCGCGTATTCTTCGCTTGTCCTTCTGCGACCTGGCCCTGAGGGTGTCGTTGTCGACATCTATGTAGAAAAGGCCCCTTAAATCCTTGAATTTCTTCACAGACTCTAGCGGAAGCCCAGGTATGTATCTTCCGGTGTGCTCTACAAACACATGCGTGTCTATTATAAGATCGGTCTTTTGGCTTGCGAGATGGTTCCATGTTTCTTCCTTTACCTTCAGATACACATCATTGGGAATCTTTCGGAGGTCGTCGCGGTCCTTTGCAACTCCTTTCTCTATACATATCCTTAGCATCTCGTCCCCGAAGTTGAGAACCTTGATGTTTGGATTCTTTTTCAGCACTCCCTGTATGATAGAAGACTTTCCAACGCCGCGTATACCCACTGCGAAAACAACTTTTCCCATAAGAACACGTTAGATACTTTGTAGGCTCAAGGTTTAAAAGCCATTCGAACAAATCTATTTGATTCAATGGCAGAGCTAAGAGACGAAGAGCTTACAATAACGATGGGCGACAGGCCGATTCAAATCGGCGCATCTAAAGACGACCCGGTAATGCGGGATTTCAGAATGCTGACAGAGCCTGACGGCGCAAGCAAAATGATAGTCCTTTTGCGAAGGCAGATTACAGAAGCGGAGATTGCGTTCGAGTCGAAGAAGGAGCGCGAGATTGTGGAGCATATGACAGGGCTTGCAGAAAAGCGCGCTGACCTCATAGAAGGATTCTTTACAGAACGCCGCTTGGTTCCTCCGCCGGCGATAATCGAATCGCTGAGATCAGAGAGGACAAGGATAGGCCTGCTGAAAAGCAAAATGTAAAGAAAGAAAAAGAAAATAAAAAATAAAATTGCGATTATTCCATCTCGTGGCCGTGGCCGCCCATTCCTGGCATGCCGCCACCGCCTCCTCCTCCTGCGCCTGGCCTTCCTCTCGAGCTTATCATGTCGTCGATTCTCAAGATTATTTCGGCTGCCTCGCTAGCGCTTGCGATTGCCTGCTGCTTTACCTTCAGCGGCTCGAAGACTCCGTTCTTCAGCATATCACCGATCGTGTTCTTGAAGATGTCGACGCCTGCCTGGCTTCCCTCTTTCGTCTTATGCTTGCTTCTCATCTGAACGAGGGTGTCGATTGAATCCATTCCTGCGCTTTCTGCAAGCGTTTTTGGAACTACTTCTACAGCATCTGCGAATTTCTGTATCGCTAGCTGCTCTCTTCCACCGACGTCGCTTGAGTAAGCCCTTAGGCCGTTTGCGATGTCGATTTCGATTGCACCTCCGCCGAAGACATACTTTCCTGTCTCGATTGCGCTAGATACTGCACCGATAACGTCTGTTATTGATCGCTCAGCTTCGTCGACAACCTGCTGCGTTCCTCCGCGGGTGAATATCGTCACGCTCTTCGGATCCTTGCACTTTTCTACGAAGATCATCTGTTCTCCTCCGATCTTTCGCTCTTCTACTATTCCTGCGTAGCCGAGATCCTTGTCGTCAAGGTCGTCGAGGCTTGTTACTATCTTGCCTCCTGTTGCGCGGCCCAGCTTTTCCATGTCGCTCTTCTTGACACGCCTTATCGCCATTATTCCCGCCTTTGCGAGGAAGTGCTGCGCGACGTCGTCGATTCCTTTCTGGGTAACGAGGACGGTTGCCTTGCTCTTCTTGATCTTCTCTACCATGTCCTTGAGCATGCGTTCCTCCTGTTGCAGGAATGCCTGCATCTGGTCTGGCGATGTTATCTCTATTTTCGCGTCGACCTCTGTCTTCTCGATTTCAAGAGCCACGTCGATCAGCGCTATCTTTGCGTTGTTGACTGTCTTTGGCATTCCAGGATGCGCCACTTCTTTGTCTATCAGCACTCCGTTGATGAATTCTGTGTCTGCGATCGACTTTCCTGGCTTTTTCTCTAGCTTTATGAAGTCGTGGTCGATTACCAATTTGCCTGACTGCTTTTCCATGACCTGCTTGACTGCTCTTATCACAAGCTTGCAAAGATGAGCCTTTGTATTGTCGTCTCCAACGTTCTTCGAACCCATTGATACCATTGCGATCTTCTGCAGAGTTGCATCGTCGTTGACGTCTACCTCTCTTGCCCTTTCTGCAATTATTCCCTGGGCCTTCTCTGCGGCCATCTTGTAGCCGCGGATTATTGTTGTTGGGTGTATGCCCTGTTCGATCAGGTCTCCTGCTCCTTTGAGCAGTTCGCCTGCCATTATTACTACGCTTGTTGTGCCGTCGCCCACTTCTTTGTCCTGTGTCTTGGCTATGTCTACCATGATCTTTGCGACCGGGTGCTCTACATTCATCTCTTCTAGAATCGTAGCTCCGTCGTTCGTTATGACTATGTCGCCCATTTCGCTGACTAGCATCTTGTCCATGCCCTTAGGGCCAAGCGTGCTCTTTATCGCGTGTGCAACTGCGTTTGCTACAGCTATGTTCGTTCGCTGTGCGTCTCTTCCAAGAAGTCTTGACGATCCTTCCGGAAGCAATAGTACCTGCTGTCCTCCTCCAATCTGAGAGTCTGCCATTTAATTCACCAATATTTATCGTAAAATAGATACATGCATCTAACATATACATGTATGAATACAAGAAGCTGATTCACTAGTTCTATGTCGGTAAAGGTATAAATACCTTTAGTTTTTGGTTAGTTTGTCGACTATTTCCTCGAATTCCTGCGCTGCCTCTTTGTCCTCAAGAACATGGACTTTTCCCTTGTCGGAAAGCTCTGATATCTTCGCTCTTTGCTTCACAGAACCCAAAAACTCTGTCCCTAGGCTTGAGACCACTTCGTCGGTGCTCTTGCTTGGTTTCCCATCAGACATGTTCTCCACTACTCCAAGAACCTGAACGTTCATGCGCTTTGCCATCAGACCGGACCTCATTGAATTTACACCTGCAATGCGTTGCGGTGTGGTCACTATAACAAAACCGTCGAGATCTAATATCTGCATTATTGTAAGAGGAGTGTCCGAAGTCCCGGGACTGAGGTCAAGAACAAGATAGTCCAGTTCTCCCCAGTCTGTGTACTCGAAAAAGTCTCCGATCATCTTTGTGACAAGCGGCCCTCTCCACATTATCGGCCTCTTCAGCTCATCGACAAGCATTGCAGTAGATGCAATCTTGATTCCATCCTTTTCCACCGGCTTCAGCGGCGCGTGGTTGTCCATCTTTGCGTCTTCCATGCCCAAAAACATAGTCACGTTCGGGCAGTCTATGTCAGCGTCGAGAAGCCCAACCTTGAATCCCTTCTGGTGCAGAGCGTACGCCAGGTTTATCGCGACAGTCGTCTTTCCCACTCCGCCCTTTGCGCTGTAAACCCCGATTTTGTGCTTTATGTTCTTGAGCTTGTCCTTCAGCCTCTGCTTTTGCTGGATCACCCTCATGAACGAAGGATGCATCCCTGGCTGTGCGGTAGCTCCCTGTTCCTTGTGCTCGTGCTGGTGTTGATGGCCTTGATGCGAATCGGAATCCATGATACCAATTTCGTGCGCAAATACTTATAAATACCACATGGGCTTAATCGCTAGAGGGTACAGTGGAATTCGAAAAGAAGATGCTTGAAGCTTATCCTTTGCTTAGAACCCTTGCCCAAAAGAACCGTCTAACTCTGAAAGAGCAGGATGAAGTCCAGAGGATACTTGACGAGGCAGTTCATGGATTTAGGCATGTTGTAACCCACGACTGGAAAATACTGACGTTCAGGGCGCTTACAGTAATGGAGAGAAAAGAGGCCGAAAACGAAGCTGAACGCAGAAACACAAAGGATTTGTGGTACACAGTGACTGCAGAAGGCGACTTTATCATGCATGCGATGAGGAAGGAGCCCGATGGCGGAACTCCTTTAGTTCCACAAACCGAGAAACGCTCAAAAAGCCTGGCATAGCTTCAAATATATGTATGTTTATAATATTCTCACACAAATCCAGATCTGCTTCTAAAGACAGAATTGGAATATCGGTGTATAAATGAAAATAAGCGAACTAAAGGCAGGCACCAACAATGTAACAGTTCAAGGTACAGTGGTGCAGAAGGACGAGCCACGAGAAGTGGTAACGAAGTATGGAAAGAGGCTCCAGGTAGCGAACATAATCTTGAAAGATGAGAGTGGTCAGATACCAATGTCACTTTGGGGCAAGGACATAGCAACAGTCGACCAAGGAGACACGATCGAGATAAGCAACGGATATGTCAACGAGTTCAGAGGAAACCCTCAGCTCTCGACAGGCAAGTTCGGCAAGATCAAGGTTGTCAAGAAGGGCGACGGAAGCGCAGCAGGCGCAGCTGACGACCTGGGCGACGACGTGCCTATGGACGAAGATGCTTGATTTGATTTTATTTTTCCTTTTTCTAAACCTATTTAATAACAACCAGATATAGTAATCCCATGGCGAACAACAAGGGCAATCCAACAGTTAGCGTAATCATACCTGCATTGAACGAGGAGCGCTACATAAAGGAGGTTCTGGAGGGCTTGAAGGAGCAGACGTTCAAGAACTTCGAGGCCATTATCGTCGACGGAGGCAGCATTGACAACACGGTTAAGATAGCGAAGAGCTATGGAGCCCGTGTCATAGTTGACAAGGGAAGCTGGATCGGCGAGGCGAGGAACAGGGGGGCAAGAGAAGCAAAGGGAGAAGTTCTATTCTTTACAAACGCAGACACAAGACCAACACCAAGGACATTGGAGACATATCTGAGCGTTTTCAAGAACAAGGAAATAGTCGCGGCAACAGGCCCATTGGGGCCGCTAGAAAGCAGCGATGCGATAATGAGGTTTTGCTATCAGTTCGTGTCGGTCGGATTGGCACAGTTCGCGCTGGCCGTTGGCATTCCATCGATAAGCGGATCGAACTTCGTAGTAAGGAGAGAAGCGTTCATGAAAGTGGGCGGCTTCGATGAGGCTTTCAAGACATACGAAGACCTAGACCTATCGAACAGGCTAAAGCACCACGGCGACATAAAGTACAACAAGAGCGCGCTTGTCTACACGAGCACAAGAAGGATAAAGGCATGGGGAATTCCAAAGTACATACTTTTCAATGCATCGAACGTGGTGAAGTACCACCTTTTCAGGACTGCGAAGGAAGAATACGAGCCGATTAGATAATATAGAAAGTATAGACCGCGATTTTAGCAGTCTACATAAATATCGGCTGTGCCTGAATGAACCTTCAGCATTCACACTTGCAACTTTCGCCGCAAGTACATGTTTTGGCATCTATCTTTCCACATCCGCAGGCGCAGCTCTTATCGCAACCGCACACACACTTGTTCTTATGTACCCCGTTTGACATTAGTTCCACCTACTAAATACGCAACATATCAGATATAAAAAGATAGCTATTAGACGTGTTCGTTGAGTGCTAGTGTTGCTGAGTCGGCGTCTCCAGCTGCCATAACAACTACCTCATCATTATCTGGAGCCAGAATCTCATTAATAAACTTCAATTCTTCAAGCCTCACGCTTTCGTGTGGTGCTTTGTCTGTGAATACAAAACACCCATGAGTATCTTTGCCGTCTATCCCGGAGTAGTCATCAGCTTTCAGTTTTGCTGCCAGCACCCTTCCATTCCCTCTTATCTGCCGGTACATGCTTGGATGTGTGTTGTCAACGAATGCGCCTGTAATGTCGTAGTATTGGATTCCGTGTTTTGTTTTTGAGCTTAGGTATTTCGGTGCTTTGCTTGAATACTTATTCTGTAGGACAAGAGCTCCGAGTATTAGAGCTAGAGCATACAAATAATACGCTCTAAGCTGCGTGCCAAGTATAATATACGAAAACGCTATCGTTAGGAACGGTGTTGAATAGCTCGCACTCGATGCTATTATGGGACCGAGTGATTTTAATGTGTAAAAGTAGAGAATGGCTCCAGTGCTATAAGTTATAATGCCTATGAAAAGAATCGAGAGCAGGGATTGTGCATTCATGCTCAGAGTCAGGTGTGTGCCAGTTGAAAGTGTAATGAGGGTGATCACAGCCAAAGAGGCAGCATTGAATAGAAATACTTCGCTGAAAATGTCGTGGTTCTGACCTTTTATCATGATGTTGGACACTGCTGTGCATGCTGCAGAGATTAGAAGAAATCCTATATACGGAAGACTTTGCTGGCTGATTGTTATCAGTGACCCGTTTGTTAACATTATGTAGACTCCTGCAAATGCCATCAGCATTCCTCCAATCTGGATTGGCTTTACTTTTGTCTTTATCGTAAATGGTAACAATACTGCTAGCATAATAGGCCAAATTTTTGTTACGACACTAACAACTACAGGATTTGTCCCCAGTACACCCAGTGTTATGAAAAGTTGCGCTCCGGAGTAATTCAGTATACCGGCAAACGCAAGGATGGCCAGACTCCTTCGATCTGAAAGCAGTGCTTTTAGCTGTGGTGTTCTTTTCATGTATATTACGAGCACCAGTGAAGTCACTGCCGCAACAAGAAATACAAAGAATAGCAGCTGGAGAGTTCCAATGTTTTGTGCACCTATTTGTGAGAACACGGCAACTAACGACAGTTCTGTCATCGCTATCGCTATGAACAAGTATCCCTTGTGCTTTATGGAAAGCTTCATCGTTATCAGAAACGATTGTTTTGCTGTGTTTATATAGCCTATACAAATATAGCAGAATCTTTGCATAGAATTGACAAAATGTATATTAACCTTCTCGTAGATGCACTATAGTGAAAACTTACGATTTCAAAGTAAAAGCAATTCTTAGAGCGTTGAGTGAGAACGCAAGATGCTCAGTTAGTGATCTTGCTAAAACCGCAAAATGCTCAAGAATAACAGCAACAAAAACCTTGAAAAAGCTAGTAAACGACTATGGAATACGTTTCGGAATAGAAGTTGATGAAGATGCAGTGGGGCTTTTCCAGAGGCACCTCATAATTGTAAAACTGCAGAAACGGCCAAAACAATCTGATCTTGAGAAGATATTCAAAGATGATCCATACGTCGACAATGTTTATTTATGTGAAGGAGATTTCAATCTTATAATACATGCAGTAACAAGCGACCCTATGAAATATATAGTATGGGAAAGTCTTCTGGCAGGAAAGTTAGGTGCGTATGGAGCGAACATATATCCGAGCGAACTCATGCGCGCCAACTTTGGCAATTTCCCAGTTTCTGGTAGGATAATATCCAGGTTTGCAACAAATCTTGATGACGTTGACAAGCGGTTGATAACTTCTTTGGCTGAAGACTCTGGAAAAAGCATAAGTGCAATTTCAAAAGAGCTTAAAATTAACAGGGCTACCGTTTACTACAGACTTTTTACTTTGGAAAAGCGAGGGGTAATAAAACGGTTTACGGTGTCAGTCAATAAACCGCCGTTTGGCTACATAATGGCTTATGCGGTCAACTATAGATTCAACAAAACATCATCGTCGAGATCGATAAAAATGATGGAGTATTATAAAGCCTTCGATGAACAGGCGCCGATACTTAACACATTTCAGCTGCTAGCACCGATGAGCGGTAGTTTCAGGTTTCTTGGCATCTGTTTATTTGACGACAGGCCATCTGCAATAACCGGGGCAATAGAGGCGCACAAGAGCATTTTCTACCAAGAGCATGTGGATATCAAACATGCCAGAATTACTGGCATAATAAAAGGTTCTTATCCGTTTAGAAGTCTCGACATGATTAATAACTACACAAGATTCAGATGGAGTGAAGATGATCTGAGATAGAAGTTCTGTCGAAGCGTGTATACAAAATGTCAAAGTTTTGCTAAGAATATTAACATTCTCGATGTGTTTAAATACCACTTAATTCACAAATCTATACAGGTGGAATTGGATGGATAAGGTGGGGAAAACCAGTCAGAAGATAGTCACTCAACACCCAAAGGCAACTATCTACAAAGTATATGTTGCA
>DAIDAC010000005.1 GCA_027310825.1 Candidatus Micrarchaeaceae archaeon | reverse complement strand
GCTATATATACTTTACTAATAGAAATAATTCGTAAATCTCTCGATAAAGCGCACGTTTTCTATGCTTTTTCGAGCCAAATTTCAGCATCTGATTTGATGACAGATTTATCAACCAACATACGATTAGCTGTCGACAGCGGAAAGGTAGCCCTTGGCGTGAACGAAGTCCTCTCGTCTATAAGGGGGAACAAGGCCAAGCTTGTTGTCGCAGCATCTAAGAACAAAAAGGAAATACTTCAGGACGTGCAGCACATATCAAAGGTCGCCAATGTCAAAATCATACTTTACGAAGGGGACACGATGCAGCTTGGCGCGATATGCGGGAAACCCTATTCCGTATCTGTTTTGTCGATAATAGAAGAGGGGCACTCAAAAATACTGGAAGAAGCTTAATGTGATATTTTGCCGAACGGAGAATTTGCAGCAAGAAAACTTCTCAAGCAGAGAAAACACCAGCGTATGCTGAAGAAGCCATACGTAAGAAGGTTGTTCAGGCTCAAGCAGAAGTACGACTCGATGGGGACTGTGCCAGCAGCAAAGGGCCTTGTCCTCCAGAAGTTCGCTGTCGAGCAGAAACAACCGCACTCGGGAATGATAAAGTGCGTGCGAGTTCAGCTCATCAAGAACCACAAGGTCGTCGGAGCATTCTGCCCTGGCGACGGAACAGTCAACTTCATCGATGAACACGATGAAGTCACGCTCGCGGGACTGGGTGGATCACAGAGAGGGCAGATGGGATGCATCCCAGGAATGAAATACAAAGTTATTGCAGTCAACGGAACTGATATTGAAATGATAAGGCGAGGAAAGAGAGAAAAGCCGAAGAGGTAATTTTTATGGCAGAGCAGCAAGCTGAAGCTATGGTCGAGAAGAAAGAGACAGACGTTCTCGAGCAGCAGCCGGCGGCACAGCCTTCCGACGGCAAACCGGCGCGAAAGAGGGCACCGAGAAAGGCTCCGACTCCTCCAGCGGCAGGCGCTGCTCCATCTATGCCATTAGATACAATACGCCTTTTCAACAAATACAGCTATGAAGTAGAGATTCGCGACCCAAGCCTTAGAAATTACGTTAACCTACGGCCACTAATTTATCCGAGCACATTCAGGAGAAACAGCAAAAAGAAGTTCAGCAAGGCAGGCATCAACATAGTGGAGAGACTTGCCAACGACATGATGCGCGGAGGAACCGGAGGAAAGATATCGGGAAAGGTTGTCAGAACAAAAGGAAGGCTTCAGGGCAAGAAGCTCACGGTGATGAGAGTGATAGAGAAGGCCTTCGACAAGATCAACAAAGACTCAGGAAAGAATCCTATTCAAATATTTATCATGGCGCTTGAGAACGCAGCTCCTATCGAAGACACAACAAGGGTCAGATACGGAGGAATAATCTCGAACGTCCCTGTCGACATAAGCGCAAGCAGAAGGCTTGATGTCGCGCTGAGGAACATCAGCATGGCAACAATTCTTGGTTCATTCAACTCAAAGAAGAATCTAGTTGACACGCTGGCCAACGAGCTTGTGCTTGCGGCGAGGAACGATGTCAACAGCTATGCGATTAAGAGGAAGAACGAAATAGAAAGAATGGCAAGAAGCGCCAAGTAAGTGGGAGCATGAAGAAACGTTATGTGCTTCACCCGAAGGCCCACAGACGTGGCATAATGAAATCAAAGTTTCTGGCGCCGGTTCTGGAAGGATTGATCTTCCCATTGGGCATCTGGGACGGAATAGTGCTGTCACAGAATAACTGGTCATTGGGCTTCGGCCTGATGGGCGTCATCATAGTAATGATAGTAGTTTCATGCTACAGCTGGATTACAGCATCTGCCGAATTGTCGGCGGAAGAACTGAGCGAACGAAAGTAAAGTGTTGATCATGGTAAGGAAAGAGACTGCAGTGGAAGAAATCACGAAGATTATGACTGATCTGAAGAGGATCAGGAACGTAGCCATCATCGCGCACGTCCACCACGGAAAGACAACTCTCACCGATTCTCTCCTCGCAAGGGCTGGACTAATTTCTAAGAGCGTAGCAGGAGACGTTCTCTACACAAACTATGAAGCGATCGAAAAGGACAGAAGAATGACGATCAAGAGCGCAGCAATTTCATTGGGTTTCACTTACAACAACCAAGACTACATCATTAACCTCATCGACACGCCTGGCCACGTAGACTTCGGCGGCCACGTAACAAGATCAATGAGGGCAGTAGACGGAGTGGTTCTAGTCGTCGACCCTGTAGAGGGAATCATGCCGCAAACGGAAACGGTGCTGCGACAATCGATGAAGGAAAAGGCAAAGCCTGTTCTTTTCGTCAACAAAACAGACAGGCTTCTCACAGAATTAAGGCTTACGCCAGAGCAGACGCAGGAGCGGCTAGGGAAGCTGATCGACGACGTCAACAAGCTCATCGAGCAATATGCTCCAATCGAGTTCGCACAGAAGTGGAAGGTCAGCGTAGCTGCAAACAGCGTTGCGTTTGGAAGTGCAGCGAAGAAGTGGGCAATCTCGAAGCGAACTATGGAAACCCACAAGACAAGCTTCAAAAGAATATTCGAACTCACGGCAGCAGGAGACGAAAAGGCGCTACAGGAGCACGCGCCTATCGACGAAACTGTTCTATCGATGATAGTAGAGCACCTGCCAGACCCGACTCAGGCGCAGGAGTACAGAATCCCGCACCTTTGGCACGGCGACCTCAACACCACAGAAGGAAAAGCGATGCTGAAGGTCGACGCAAAGGCGAAGATGAACGGAGTCATATTTGGAATAACATACGACCAGCACAGCGGTGAGGTCGCAATCGCAAGAATATTTTCCGGAGATATAAAGAAAGGGACAGAAATGTACCTATCGAGCAGGCCTGACACGCTTCAAAGAGTGCAGCAGGTCGGAGTATTCATGGGACCAGAGAGGGTTCTTGTCGACCACATACCTGCAGGAAACATCGCAGCGCTCATCGGCCTGAGGGACGCCAACGTCGGAGACACAATAAGCGAAGAGAGAATCGAGCCGTTCGAACAGATTACCCACTACTCAAAACCAGTAGTCACAAAAGCCATCGAGGCAAAGGACAGCAGAGACACAACAAAGCTTATCGAAGCGCTGAGGGAACTTTCAAAGGAAGACCCGACCATCGAAGTCCGAATAGACCAAGATACTGGTGAGCACCTTGTCAGCGGTATGGGAGAGCTCCACCTTGAAATAATAGAGACAAAGCTCAAGGACGAGTTCAAGGTCCCAATCATATCGAGCGAACCAATTGTCGTTTACCAAGAAACAATAGAAAAGAAGGCAGGCCCAGTAGAAGGAAAGTCGCCGAACAAGCACTCGAAGTTCTACATCACTGTCGAGCCGTTGCCTGCATCTGTGGTCGAGGCAATAGACCAGGGCGCGATAAAGGAGGGCAAGCCAAAGGGGCAAGTCGCAGTCGAGGCGCTTATCAAGGCAGGAATGGAAAGGCCGATAGCAAAGGCTGTCGTCGACATAAGGAACAGAAACATTTTGGTTGACGCTACAAAGGGAGTCCAGTACCTGCACGAAGTCATGGAGCTTCTGATAGATGGATTCGAGGAAGCGGTCAAGGACGGACCTTACGCAAGAGAGAAAGTAGGAGGAGTCCTGGCCAGCATTGTCGACGCAACAATCCACGAAGACCCAGTGCACAGAGGGCCAGCACAGATAATTCCCGCAATGAGGAATGGAATGTATGCAGCTCTTCTGACGGCTGGAGTAGTGATGCTTGAGCCAAAGCAGAACTTCACTGTCAACATACCGCAGGATTACCTGTCGGACATAATCACACTTCTGCAAGGAAAGAGGGGGGTGATCAACAGCATAACGCAGGACAGAGAGCAAGTCACGATCATAGCAAAGATGCCGGTCTCAGAGGTCATCAAGAGCTTCTCAAACGACATAAGAGGAGCGACACAGGGACGAGCGATATGGTACCAAGAGTTCGCTGGCTACGAAAAGCTGCCGACAGAACTTCAGAACAAGATAGTTCGAGAAATAAGAAAGAGAAAGGGCCAGCCAGAAGAACCTCCGAAGCCACAGCAGTTCATGGAGTGAATACTGTGCCTACCCTGTCGTTCCTATCCAATTATTAGCGTACTTGTCTGCCTGGAACTTACGCTGACTGTCACGCATTCTTTGTTCTGCACCAGCGTCATACTGTTTGCGTCTGTACTCACAATTGGAACATATACAATTCATTCGCTTCCAAAATCCCATCTCCCTGTGCTCCCGTACACTTCTCACCATAGCGGCTTGGGCGTCGGCTTCGGCTATAAGCGCATCATGTTCTTCGTCTCTTCTACGCTGGGCTTGCCATTCCATTTCTCTACGGTGTTCTTCCAGCTCTTTGCAGTGTTCTTCTTGAAGCAGTCGCGCATGCTCTTTCTTCAGAAAAGCCTTGTGGCCACTCACCTCCTTTATCAGATATGCTCCATTTGGGAATCTAAATAGCCTTTCCCCCTCCTCTGCCTTTTCGCACAAAGCTATCAACGGAACAAGCTCGCTCGAATGTGAATACTTTCTCGACGTCCCACTATTAACTATTGTTGTAATTAACTTGTCATAAGCAGCCCGCACATCAAATCTAAACTCCTTTTCAAGCCTAACTCCAGCTTCGGAAAGAACTCCAGAAGCATCAGACAAGATGCTGCGCATATACTGCGAATTGAACAAATCAACCGCTTTTTGGAATTGATAATTATTAAGCAACGCTTTAACGGACCTAACCTCGTCGTCTACTCCATGTGTAGCACCCAACTTAAACCGTAACGCCGTATCTAATTCCCTGCTTATTCGATGTCCTTCTGCCCAATACTGAAATTCGATTCCAAATCTTCTTCCAATAGTTACCAGGTCGTCAATGCTTTTAGCCAAGGCGGAAATGCTTTCATCGGTTTCACTCTGGTAGACGTAGTTCCAAGCTCTTAATCTGTCGCCGGCAGGAGCACAAACTCTTTGCATCTCTCTGATAAATGTCTGCCTGTCCTCGGGAGTTATTTTCTTTGCACCGTCGGTAAGCCGCCCTCTCAGCCACTTCTCTGCTGGCGCTACTACCCTCAAATAAAATCTAGTCCGCTGCTGATCCGCATTCTTAAAATTGGCTACTGCATCTGAAGGATTCTGCAGCGCCTGCTGTAAAGACAACATAGTATATACCGCTGAAATACTAATATTTATGCCTTTCAAAAAGAACAGCAATCGTCGAAATCTACAGTATCGACTTACGGGTGGCCGGTTATCTGCATGTTCTGAATCATAACAGTCACAGGCTTTTCTAATCTAATCCTCACTTTTTCAGCAATCCATTCGCCTATTGCTTGGTCGTATGCAGAAGTAAGCCTGAAAGTCTTCGCCGCGAGCCTCTCTCTAAGCGCTAAGCTGACCTGTTTTCCGGTGTTGAGCTCTTTAATCACGGCCTGGTAATCCTCTACAGATGGCACCGGCAGGACGTTCATGTAGTTCTTTGCCGCTGCCCTGAGAAGCGTGACTCCTCCGACGTCTATCTCCTCTATGCTCTGTCTTTCCAAGAACCTGTAAAGGTTGCAGATAACGACGTCAATCGGGGCTATTCCGAGCCTTGCAAGCGTCTCCATATGCTTCGGATTTGTTTTATCGGCAAGCAGACCTGCGTAAACCGGCAGCTGGAGCGTCTTAACTCTTCCATCGAGTATCTCTTCCGTGGCCAACACATCAGCAATCTCTGCTTCTCCTGCTCCGAGCTTTCTGAGCAACGCAACAGCCTTCGCAGGCTTCGCAAATTCCGAAATTTGTACTAAATCAGTTCCTCCGCCCAGCTCTTCCAGTTTTTTATAAGTGCCTCCTGTCGAGAGCATGTTCACGCCGCACAGTCTCATGACGGTTGCGATGCCTGGAACTACCATCTCTTTCTCATGATCGTACTCGGTTACAAGCCCCTCCTTTCTTGCCACGCTTACGATCGCTGTCCTTATTCTAAGATCTCCACGCGCATTAAGATAATCAGCTGTTCTCAGTGTGCTTGCCGCCATAGACTCACAGAAGCGATTAGCCCGGTTCGGTATTTATGCTTATCCTCTTTTTATTCCGAGACGTAGCGCAAACCCTTGTGCTTCTCCCCTTGCAAAACCTTTTATAACTTTCTTTTTAGTTATAAAACAACGATTGTATGGTTCGAACGAAGACAATAGTTGCAGCTATACTGTTGTTGATACCTTTTGCAGTATACTTCGACGTGCCGTTCTACAATGTGGTAAACCCGCAATGGGGAGGGCTTCCGTTCTTCTACTGGTTCCAGATGTTAATGCTGCCAGTCTCGGCCATCCTGTTCCTGATAGCTGCTTATCTTATCGACACGAAGTGATACCATGCTGCTAGACATATTTGGAATTGCAATTTTCATCATTCTGTTCATAATATTCTCGCTGCTTGGCTTTTACGGCGGCAGATTCAGAAAGGGCAACCTCAACAAGCTTTACGAGTGGGGACTTGCCGGAAGGAGGCTCGGCCCATATCTTAGCTGGTTCCTAATCGGCGCCGACGTGTTTACGGCTTACACCTTTGTGGCCGTTCCATCATTGGCTTATGCCAGCGGTTCAACCGCATTCTTTGCAGTGCCATACGTAGCGATAACATTCGCCATCGCGCTGCTGACAATGCCGAGGCTTTGGAGGATTGCAAAGAAGTTTAACTTCGTGACCGCTTCAGACTTTGTCAAGGCGCGTTTCAACAGCAAAGCGCTTTCTATTATAGTGGCGATAACCGGCGTTGTCTCGCTTCTTCCATACATAGCACTCCAGATAGCAGGCATGCAGGCAGTGCTGGTAACTATGCTGTATGGCGTCGCCAACTCGACTTTGATATCAGAAGTTGCGCTTGTCGTTGCATTCATCATACTTGCAGCATTTACATTCACAAGCGGGCTTAGGGGCGTCACTCTCGGCTCTGTGTTCAAGGACATTCTGATATTCCTTACTGTGATTGTCGTAATAATCGCAGGCATAATGTACTTCGGCGGATTCACCAACGCTTTCAACGCAATAACGACGGCGAAAGGCGCCGCAGCCGCACTGCCGTATTCAACGCTACCGCAGAACATCGTGTCGTCATTCTTCACATTGTTCCTAGGCAGCGCTCTGGCCCTGTATCTTTACCCGCACATAATAAACGGAAGCCTCTCCTCAAACAGCGTGAAGACGCTAAGAAGAAGCCTGTCTGTCCTTCCGATATACTCTGTAGGACTTGCAGCGCTCGCACTGTTTGGAATAATGGTCTATGCCGTGCCTGGAGCGCTTTCCATAGTCAAGGCGACAGGAAACGGCCTTCTGACAGTTCCAGCAATGATCGTCACAATGCTTCCTGGCTGGCTAGCCGGAATCTGCCTGCTTGGGATATTCGTAGGAGGCATGGTGCCAGCTGCGCTGATGGCAATCGCAGGTGCAAACCTGCTTGCAAGAAATGTCGTCAAGGAATTCAAGCCGAAGATGACAGAGAAAAACGAGACGCGTCTCGCGCAGTGGTTTTCCGCCGCATTGAAGTTCATCGCTCTCGGCTTCGTGTTCATAGCACCGCTCACATATGCAATACAGCTGCAGCTTCTCGGCGGCATAATCATATTGCAGATACTTCCAGCAGTGTTCCTTGGCCTATTCACGCATAAGCTTGACTGGAAGGCGCTGATTCTTGGCTGGTTTGCAGGAGAAGCGGCAGGAATATGGCTAACATTGGAGGCGAACAACTTCGCCGCGCTGAAGGCATCTTCGTTTGCAACCCCTCTCGGCCCTATCTACATAGGGATAATATCACTGGCGATAAACCTCGTAGTTGCGCTAGTGCTGTCTGGAGTGATAAACTTGGCTGGCGCCCGCAGACCGGGAATAATCAAGGAAGTCGACGTCACCGGTTAATTATTATCCCGGCACAAAATCTCTGTCGTTATAAGGAGGAGAAGAAATGCAGAGAGCTTGCAACCTCAACACTGTTCCCCTGTTCTCCAAAGCGTGCCTGCTGTGTCTTGGCACATAAACAAGATGATCTTCACCAACTGTGCCGGTGGTTTCTCCAACTGTCACTGTGCCGATTCCGTCGAGCAGATAATAGACCTCTTCTGCTTCGTTGTGAATATGCGGGTGCGCCTTCCTCTGGGCTTCAAGCTCTCCGATCGCCAGACTCACTTTTGTAAGCTGCTGCTCCTGCTCTGTGAGCAATTCTGTAACTGTAGCCCCATCCAGCGCTACAATCTTGTTGTTTCTTCTCAGCAATTCAGTCGGCGCTGGCCTTGCATAATTCTTTTCTTCCAGAAGCATTACGTCTTGAGCATTGAAAGGCGGCGCCGCTATGACTAGATGGCTCAGCGCATTCCATCCTGTGTTCTCGAGCATGTGCGGGGTCTTTGGAGGAATGACAAGATAAGATCCTTCTGATACGTGGTATGCGTTCGGGCCGGCGTAGAGCACGCCCTTTCCTCTGAGTATGTAGTATATTTCAGAGAAAGCTTTGTGGACATGCAGCAAAGAGGTCGCTCCTTGCTCCATTCTGACGTGAGCCACGCTGAAGCCATCGGCCTTGCAAACCTCTCTGAGGGTTTGGTTGCATACATTGTAAGCAGTCGGCAGGCTCAGTGTATTTACTATAGAAGGACTCCTTTCTGCTAACGCCATAATGTGCCTTTATTTGCAATGTATAAAAGGCTCTGCATTGTCGCATCACCATCGAGAAAGCTATAAATACCCGAAAGACTGACGGATTCCTGTGAGTTTATGTCGAGAGCGCCAACGAAATCACACGAAACAGCGTTTACACCAACGCAGATTGGTGTAGTTATGTCACTTTATGCGTACTACGGCAGGGCAACAAGCAAAGAAGTTGCGGACCTAATGCAGGTTTCCGAACCCATGGTCATAAACGCTGTACAAGATATGGCGAAGGTCGGCATATCGGCGATAGCCACAACGCCAGTGCCTGAATCAAACGAAGTCAATGGAACTCTTCACGCTTTTAGCGCGTTGGCACCACCACGCGACAGGTATTCTTCTTCTGACACATCGGTATTCTACACTCTCAAAATAGACACAAAGCAGATACAAAACTTGCCGGGATTTTGGGAAGCAATGAGTCCGATAATCGGGGATGAACATCTCGATGAAATAGACGTACCAATAATGTTCGACGTCTTGGTGAAAAAGGCAAGGCAGCATCGTCTACCAAACCTAAGGCACGACCGTAACGAACAACGAATACTGGTCGGAGGGCTTCTTGCTTCAGAGGAGCTCGAACTAGGGCATGAAAAGGGGCACGCTTCCACAACTAAGTAAGCTTTAAATAGACATGTGCCAAATAGCTATCTACAGTCTGTTCTTCTTGTATGGGCAAATGCCAAATACTGAATGAAGGAAACCGACGGTGTTTTGTATGGCAAAATCGTATGTCAATCTACAGGTATCGCCAGAAGTGGCGGCAAAGACTTTGGAAGCGTTGCAGCTGGCTAAGCAGAGCGGCAGCGTAAGGAAGGGAGCGAACGAGGTAACGAAGAGCGTAGAACGCGGACTCGCTACCTTTGTTGTGATCGCAGAGGACGTAGAGCCTGAAGAGGTGGTCGTCCACATACCAAAGCTGTGCGAACAGAAGAAGATCGCTTATTCATTTGTACCAACAAAGATGGATCTCGGAAAGGCAATAGGGATGAATGTCCCTTGCACTGCAGCAGCAGTCGAGAACCAAGGGGGTGCAGCAAACGCGATAAAGGACGTGATTGCAAAGACAACGGGAAGAAGCGGGGGCGAAGCAAAGGCGGAGAAGAAAGAAGCGAAGCCTGCAGCAGCACCTGCCGCACCAGCTCCGAAGAAGGAAGCGCCAAAGCCAAAACCACCGGCAGCAGAGGCAAAGAAGGCTTAATTAACTGATCAACATGGCGGACGAGCAGCCACAAAAACCACAGTCACCTGCACCAGCAGCAGCGCCAATAGCAGCGCCGCAACAGAAGCAACAGCAGGACCAACCGCTTTTCGCAGGCTTCCTTGCAGAGATTGTCGAGATAAGAGAGGGAATCAAGACAGGCATATACGGTGAAATCTACACTGTATCCTGCAGAATACTCGAAGGCAAGGACAAAGGCAGAATAATTCGAAGGAACATGCTGGGCCCAGCAAAGGTCGGCGACATAATAAGATTGCCGGACACAAGCAAAGAGGCAAAAGAGATAAGGGTAAAGTAAATTACGTGATTTCATGAAATGCACGAACTGCGCAAAGGACATACCACGCGGAACCGGCACCATGTTCATCTACAAGAACGGAGACATTTCATATTACTGTTCAAGTAAGTGCTACAACAACCATTACATAATGGGAAGAAAGATTAACAGAAAGCTAGTTGTGCAACCAACAAAGGTTGCGAAAGCGGCACCGAAAGAGGCGACGACCAAAAAGTGAATTCTATGACTTATAGACCTGTACCTATACCCCAGAGGAGCAACTCTCAACCACAATGGAGAGCAACACCGATAGCGCCAGGAAGCGCACCGCAACCATGCACAGATATTGTGTTGCGAAAGCCAGCTCCGCCAGATATGAAGCCAAAGGCAAAAGTTACTATAGAGTTTATCGATTTTCCTGAACCTGACAACGCTCCGATAATAAGAGAAAACCTGCGGCAGTACATAGACAGGCAAGACAGCATCGAGACCCTTGCAGCGTTAAGGATAATCAGAACAGAAGGGCGCGCATCGATCGAAGACATAATGGAGGCAACCTCAATGGGCAAAATGGCTGCCACCACAGCAGTCGAAAAGTTACTAAAACAGAAAAGAATCAGAAAGGGATTCCTTTCAGAGCGCTACTCAATCGCATAAAGCTAAATATTTTTAGTGGAGAGCCATATGTGGTGGAATGGCTACTACCGAAATATCTGCTCCTCAAGGCATCTCTCTTGCGAATAGAATGCCTGCCAAACGGGAACTCGAAAGAAAGTTTCTTGTCAAAAGGCTGCCGGAAGGGTTATCGCAAACCACACCGATTTCTATCTTAACTGTTTACGTCAAAGTCGGCAAGGACGGCTCTGAGGAACGAGTGAGAAAAGAGGGCGGCAAGTTCGTAAAAACACTCAAAGCGCCGCTTAAATCACAGCTGGGGCCAGGAGCCCTCCGCAGCGAAGATGAAGAAGAAATCGACGAAGCAAAATTCCACAGGGGCCTTCGCGAGGCAAATGGCAGAACCATCGAGAAGTCCAGGTATGTGCTTTATCAAAATGAAAGAAAAATAGAACTCGACATCTTTTCAGGAAAGTTAAAAGGGCTTGTTACTGTAGAAGTCGAGTTTGCAAACGAAGATGAATATCGCGCATTCCGCCCATTAAGCTGGTTTGGCCCAGAGGTCACAAATGACAGCAGATACAAAGGCCGCCGCCTTGCTGTAGAGGGTCTTCCACAAGACGAAAAACTCCAGAAACTGATGAGAAAGCCGAAGCAGCAAATCACGTGCGGTTTCGACGAAGGTTTGCAAAAAGCGGTCGCGCTGATAGACTCGAAGCGCTTTTCTTCCGGGTCGAAATGTGTTGTTGTTGCGGTTGCGGGGCCGTCCGCATCGGGGAAGGGGTTCTGGGTGAAAAGATTGGAGTGGCCATTCTGCGAAAGAGTGACCAGCATATCGCTTGACATGTTCTACAGGCCAGACGAAACAAGGACAAACTTCGACGAGAAAGGCGCAATCAACCTAAAGCTGGCGGCGTCTCTCATACGCGACCTCAAGGCTGGCGAGCCAATACTGATACCGAGCTACGGCTTCGACAACAAGAATCCGAAGAACTGGGAACCGAGATACCCGCGCGAGTTTGTGATCGTAGAAGGGCTTCACGCGCTCTCAAGCCCGATAATCGAACTTGCAGATGTAAAGATATTCCTTGAGACGGGAATCTGGGATCAGATTGTCAGAAGGATACTGCGCGACATGAAGGAGCGGCCAACTTTCACACCGGCAGGAGCACTAAAATATTTCCTGGGCACTGCTCTTCCAATGCAGAGAAAATATGTCGATCCGACAAAGAAGAACGCCGACATAATAGTCAGCACAAGCTACAATCCGCACATAGAGGCGAGCAAGGCAGAACATTTCGACAACCAGATAAAGTACCGGCTACAAGGGATCACAGAAGCCAAGATAATTGCTGCAGGCGCACTGAGAATCGGAGAATTCAGGCAGACAGACGAGTACATCAACCCCCCGGAACCAACTTCCAGCAAACGGGAGAGGAATTCAGGCTAAGGAAAGAGGGCAAAACAACAATTTTCAGCTACAAAGGCCCGCCGCACGGAGTGCCGCACAGAAGACAGGCACGATTGGAATTTCCGCTCGGCGACCCGGAGATAGAAGAGCAACTCGTAACACTTTTCGGGGGTGTCACCACAACAATCTCAAAGCACAGAACGGTGTACGAACTCAACGGAGTGCTAATACATCTCGACAAAGTTGAAGGATTGGGCGACTACGTAGAACTCAGATACAGAGACAGCAACGAAGCAGGCGCAGCGAAAGCCGCAGAGCTGCTGGGTCTTACTGAACCAATAAAAGAAAATTATGTAACGATGATTAGAAAATAGTCATCTCTTTCTGCTTCTGCCGGCGAGCTCTTCTTCGAAGACTTCATCAAGGTCGATTTCCTCCACTTGCTTTATCTTCTTCGCGAGACTGCCATCTGTATACTCCGGAAACTCGACTCCGCTGACGACAAGCATGACTCTGAGCGCATCTTTCTGCATGTCTGGATCGATTCTTGCGCCCCACTTCAACAATGCATCTCCGCTTATTCGTCCGGCCACTTCTTGGAATACGCTCTCCGCTTCTCTGAGCGTCAGGCTATCGCCTCCGATTATGTTGACAAGAGCTTTCTTCGCAGTGCCAAGATCTGCATCTAGCATCGGGCTCTTAACAGCGTTTTCGAGGGCAACGACCGCTCTGCTTGTTCCGCTCGAGGTCGCTACTCCTTCTCCGCTGCCGATTACTGCATAACCAGAATCCTTGATCACGCTCCTGAGGTCTGCGAAGTCAATGTTAACCATGCCAGGTTTTGTCACCATCTCGACTATGCCCTTTGTCGCACCGGCGAGAACCTCGTCAGAAACCCTGAACGCCATGTTGAGCGGAAGGTCAGGTGCAACAGACAGCAGTTTGTCGTTGTGGATTATTATCGTAGTGTCGGTGTACTTCTTCAGCTTTGCAAGCCCCTCCAGCGCATTCTTCATCCTTGTCTTGCCTTCACTCGAGAAAGGCAATGTCACAATCGCCACGCAGATCGCACCAGCGTCTCTGGCCATCTGTGCAATTGTTCCAATCGATCCTGTTCCTGTTCCACCGCCCAGGCCGCATGTTATAAACACAAGCTGTGCATCCCCGAGAAGGTGCTTTATCTCGTCTTTGCTTTCCAGAGCAGCCTCTTCACCCATTCTCAGGTCTGAGCCGGCTCCAAGGCCTTTTGTTATTTTCTTTCCCAAAAGGAGTTTTCTCTCAGCCTTGGTCTTGACAAGGTGAGGAGCATCAGTATTCATTGCGATCAGCGTAGCTCCCTGCACTCCAATGCTGGCAAGCCTTGTTATTGTGTTGCTTCCGCTGCCTCCTGTTCCAACAACATAGATTTTCGGCTTTGCACTCTCGATAAAACGAAGAATTTCCTCGTCATCTGGGCTTAGCGCTGCAGTGGAAGTCGCCATGATGATTACCTGTCGCCGATTTAATTATCACTACATAGGGATAAAAAGGTATTGCAATAGAGTATTTATCAGAAGGCAGCGAATTCGTGGGCTATAGAAGCTTATTATATAATGCGAAGCCCAAATAATCTCTGCAAAACGGTGCAATTATGGCAAAAGGAAGCATAATCGGAGAAAACGTAGTAGACATAAAGCTCAAGAAGGGCATGAAAGTGTCGGAGCTGTTCGATTCGATGGAGAAAATAGGCGGTTTCTCTGCCCAGCACATGGTAGACGGAACAAAAATAATGCACGACATGTTCGCAGACAAGGATTGTTACAACTTTCTGTCTTTTCCGGCCGACATCGTCTCTACAGGATTGAGGGGAGTGCTGGCTAGCATGGTCAAGAAGTTCGACGCAATAATAACGACATGCGGAACATTCGATCACGACATAGCAAGAGCGTTCGGAGGAGTGTACAGCGTGGGAACATTCAATGTTGACGACAATATGCTTCACAAGAAGGGCATCTACAGGTTGGGCAACGTCTTTATAGAGAAAGACGAGTACGGCCTAAAGGTCGAGAACGCCGTCATGAAGATATTGGACGAGCTCTACAAGTCAAAGGATTACAAAAAGGAGTACAGCGCAACAGAGCTGGCATGGGAATTCGGCAAGAGAATAACAGACGAAGGTTCTATACTGCGACAGGCGTATCTCAACAACGTCCCGATCTTCTGCCCTGGAATACTCGACGGAGCGTTCGGAACGCAACTCACATTCTTTTCGCAGAACCACGACTTCAAGCTCAACCTCATAAAGGATGAACTTCTTCTAAGCAATGTTCCATTCGACAACAAGGTCACCGGAGCGCTTATGATTGGAGGAGGAATAAGCAAACACCACGTAATCTGGTGGAATCAGTTTAAGGACGGACTCGACTATGCTGTATATATAACGACGGCGTCGCAATATGATGGTAGCCTTTCCGGAGCAAGACTCACAGAAGCTGTCTCCTGGGGCAAGGTCAAGGAGAAGGCAAAGTATGTCACCATTGACGGCGACGCCACCATAATATTGCCATTCATGATGGCTGCTCTTGATGTGATTTGATTGGACGAAAAAGACGTTGTGGCTGAATCGGTGCACGTTGTAAAGGAAATAAACGTCCCGAACGACATAAAGAACGGAGTCATACTCACAGTCACAAGAATGAAGAAGATGCAGAAGGAAGACTTTGTCAACGAAGCACTATTCAGGCCAGCATCCCATCTTCTGAGCAGTCCGGGAAAGTTGATAAGGCCAGGCCTTGTATTCAGTTCTGCACAGGTTCTCCACCTAGATATCGAGCACTTTGTTGATCTGGCAGTAGCAATTGAAATGCTGCACATCGCATCGTTGGTCCATGACGATATTGTCGACAAAGACAAAGTAAGGAGGGGAAGAGATGCGGTTCATATAAAATACGGCACAGAACGTGCGATACTTGCTGGCGACGCTCTCATCGCAAAAGCGATACAGATGGCAAGCGCATACGGTGCGAAGGTGGTGGAGAAGGCATCAAAGGCGGCTATGGACATGTGCGCAGGCGAAATGCTTGACTTCGAACAGCAGAACGAAGGAACAAGCATGGATCTCAACTCGTATCTCAAGGTCGCAGAGCTAAAGACTGCGTCGCTCATCGGTACAGCATCGAGCGTGGTCGCGGACTACACCGGCAGCAACAAACGCAACGCGATGTACGAAATAGGATTCAACATGGGAATGTCATTGCAGCTGAGAGACGACATAATGAACCATCTGGGAATCTCCGACACAGCAAAGAAAAGCGTTGGAACGGACGCGAAGAACGCAAGGCCGAACATCGTATCAGTATTCGCTGCTCACGGCAAGGAAAGCCCAGTCAAGAACGCGATAAAGCTTAACAATTTCTACATCGACAGATCGTACGAGATTCTCAATGACATAGAAAACTCAAAGCTCTTCGAAAGTTATCTCGAATTCCTGAAGATAGAGCAGTAATCAGTCTCCCAACTTGATAGAGTCGCCGACCTTCGGGGCATATGCCTGTATCCCCTCGAGTTTGAGCTCTTCTGCGAATTCCTGCGTGGATTCTCCATCACCATGGACGCAGACGACGACTTGCGGGCTGCTCTTCCTTACATATTCCATCAGGTCGCTCATTCCAGCATGGGCAGAGAAGTCGTAGAACGAAACCGACTGTGGTATTTTCTTCTTCTGTCCATCGATAATTACGGAGCCTTGCTCGATGAGCATACGCCCGTTAGTCCCTTCTTGCTGATAACCCGTTAGGAATATGTGCGAGTTCTTGTTAAGCCTTGTCACATAATCAAGAACAGGCCCTCCCGTCATCATTCCAGACGTGGTGACGATAATAGAAGGGGTATTCAGCGCCTCTCTTCTGTCGTTTCTGTCGCCTATCCAGTTGACCTCTCGCACGGCCTTTTGAAGAACGTCGTGGTTTGCTATGTACTTCGGATGGTTGAGAACTATCTGGGTAGCGTCCTTCGCCATTCCGTCAAGATAAGTTGATGCCATAAGCCCGTTCTTGTACAGCAGCGCAAGTATCTCCTGGCTTCTTCCAACTGCGAAAACGGGAATTAGTGCGTGGCCGCCGTTGTCGAGAGTCTCCTGTATCTTCTCCACGAACTGAAGCACCGTGTCGTCCCTGTTCGGGTGCTCTCTGTTCGCGTAAGTCGATTCTGTTATCAACACGTCGCTCTTGACCACCTCTGCGCCGTTGTGCAGAAACTGCGGCTCGAGCTTGAAGTCTCCAGTATAAACAATTCGCTTGTAGTCCTTTGCGTGCGCCCTCTCGACAAGCGTGACTGCGCTTCCGCAGATGTGTCCCGCATCGTAGAACTCTATGTCGAAGTTTCCGAATCTCTGCACGTGGTGGTAATCAACAGGAATGTATCTGTTCACAAACTCCTTCACCTGACGCTTTGTGAACCCTGGCTTCACGTGGTTCTTCTTTGCTATGCTTAGCGAATCGTCAAGAAGAAGGTTAGAAAGCCTAAGCGTAGGAGGAGTTCCGAACGTTGGAATGAACTGCTCATTGTAAAGCGCAGCAGAGAAACCGCTGTGGTCGAGGTGCGCGTGGCTAAGCACTAGTGCGTCTATGTTCGGTATATGGGTCGGGTACTCGGTCTCGTGGTCGATCTTCACTCCAAAATCAAGGAGGAGATTTCGGTCGTCTTTGAGCAAAATTGCAGATCTTCCTACTTCCTGAGCGCCGCCAAGGAACTTTAGTTGCATCAGAACTCAACTTAAGCATAAGTTCTTCGAGAATCTATTTAAATGCTATTATCCAATAGAAATCGTGTTTTTATGCCAGAGGAGATAACTTTCTTAGACCTAGCTGCATTAGTCAAAATCAAGCCTGAGACTACTGTAGAGAAATACGGTGGCATGATAAACTCCTCTCTTTTTGACGCTGCTAACGTTTTGGGAACGCTCAGCCAGAAGAAGCTGATCAGTTTCACAACAGCAATGCCTGGCGTAAACCCGATCACTGTGACAGAACTCGGCAAGAACGTGATGGCAGATGCCGACAACAGGGCAGAAGCAGAATTCGATCACCTCGACCTTGCAATACTTACGCAGATGCAGAATGGAAAAAGAATCCCTGCCGAAATAGCGCTCGCAGTCAATGTGAGGGCGAAGGACCTCGCAATGCATCTTTACAAGCTCACGAAACAGGACTACATAACCTACGAGATGAGGAGTGGAATGGTTGAAGTCATGTTGACTGAGAAAGGATTCACACAAGTCAAGATGGGAATGCCGATTAAGCAGCAGCCGCAGGGCCAGGGCATGCAGCAACCTGCTGCAGCAACACCACAGCAGCAGACACCGCGGCAAGAGATGAAGCCGATGATGCAGGGCAACGAGATGGCCGGACCGATGGAAGCGCAGCCTGTTGCAGATCCGGCTCCAGATCAAGCTCAACAGCAACAGCCAAAAATGACAAAAGGAAAAGGCCTGATGTTTGGCATGCTCGTCGGCATAGTGGTTATACTTATCATAGTAGTCGTTGCATACCTCTATCTCAACGGAATGCTGAAGATCTAATTCTAATCAAGGCTTTGTATAACCGTCTGTCCAGGATGTAGTGTATGCTATGCTGTTCGACGTGGCGTTTTCCTGATTTCCAGAATAATCGTTTACGTCCCCATTGAGCGGATACCATGCAACAAGACTAGTCAGGCTTATGGGCGCGCCGCCTACTCCCTCGAAGTACATCGCCGATATGGTATTGGCGCTCAGAGTTGCGTTGTAAATCTGTACATTGGCCATTAATCCATTATATGTGCCTACTGGACCGCCAACGCATCCGACTCCGGCGCCGCCTAGCTCATCCAAAAACTGTGATGACGCAGTATACTTTGTAGGCTGTATAGTGTTTGTGCCAACAAACGTGCCATTTATCAAGATATTTCCTGTCCCTGTGCCGGCAAGCCCGTTAGAGCTGAGCGTATAAACCAAAAATTGCCACTGATTCGTTTTCACTGTAGCGGCCGAGTGCCATGCCTGCCACATTCCGGTGTAGCCGATGTTCCACGAGTTTACCGATAGCGGTGCGCCAGAAATATAGAATATTGGGCACAAACTGGTAATTAGGCTTTCGGTAAACAACACCGCTCCTCCAGATTTCTGTGTAGCGTTTTCACGCACCCACATCGACAATGTCAGGTGATTCACATTGTTTATCCTGCCAATTGGCACCAGCACGAAACTATTTGTTGTAGTGCTCAACTGCGCAACGTATTGCGGCGGCTCCCCGCTGCATGTCCCTACGAGCGCAAGGCCAGTAGTAGTTCCCGGGCCGAACGGCCTGCTTACTACGCAGGATCCTGGCGGAGCTCTCTGGCCTGAAGCATTGGAAAATACGCCAAGGCTGAAAAGCACGCCAAATACTAAAGCTATGACCATCAGCGCCCACGCATGCGTCATCAAATACTCTATCGCGCTTTGTGATTTCTTGCCGGACATCGGATTATATCACAAAGGCAAGGAATAAATAGCATTCTTGTTTATGTTAATCGAGGGCATGGGCACGTTACTAGAGTACGAGAAGGCGCAGAGGCTTCTATCGCGCTACAAGATAAAGTCCGTGGACAGCGGTTATGTCAAGAGCGCAGAGGAAGCCATCAAGTTCGCGAAGGGGAAGCCGATTGTCCTAAAGGCGATTTCTCAGAAGGCTCTCCACAAGTCGAAGAGCGGACTCATTAAGCTCAACCTTTACACCGACAAGCAGATAGCAGAAGCGTTCAAAGACCTTTCAAGAAGGGCAGCGAAGTTCAAGCCCTACAAGGTGCTTGCACAGAAGATGGTGACAGGCAGCGTTGAAATAATCATAGGTGGGAAAGTTGACCAGCAATTCGGGAAGATGGTTCTTCTGGGATTGGGCGGAATCTACGTTGAAACTTTCAAGGACTTCGCGCTTAGGGCATGTCCGATTACAAAATACGACGCGCTGTCTATGATAAACCAGCTAAAGTCGAAGAAGGTGATTGCTCCAGATGCACAGTCACAGGAGAGAGTCGCCGCTCTCCTGCTAAAAGCGTCAAAGATGTTTGAAGAGAACAAGATGGAAGAGCTTGATCTCAACCCGATTATACTTCACGACAACACATACGATGCTGTTGACCTGAGAGTTCTGCAGTGACTACAATGAAGACACAATACGCCGACATAAAATCAATCATGGATCCGAAGAGCGTAGCTGTGATTGGCGCGTCTGAAAAGCCGGAAAAAGTCGGGCACATAATCATGCAGAACTATCTTGACGTTGGTTTCCAGGGGCCGATCTACCCGATAAACATAAATGCAAACGGAAAGTTGATGGGCCGTCAAGCATACAGAACAATTCTCGATGTAAAGAAGCCGATCGATCTTGCTGTTATAGCAATACCTGCAGAGATGGTTCCGGAAGCGTTGGAACAATGCGGAAAGGCCGGCGTGAAAGGCGTAGTAATCGTTAGCGGAGGATTTGCGGAAGTCGGGAGAAAAGACCTGGAAGAAAAATTAGTCAAAATATCCAAGAAGTATAAATTGCCGTTCATAGGGCCAAACTGCCTCGGGGTGATGGACCTGAGGGCAAGGAACGACACGCTGTTCTTGCCAACTTACAAAATAGACAGGCCAAAAATAGGTGGAGTCAGCTTTGTTTCACAGAGTGGCTCTGTGGGGAGCTCCACACTCGACCTAATCAGCGGAGAAGGATTCGGTCTCGCGCATTTCATATCCTACGGCAACGCAAGCGTTGTCGACGAAGTTGACATACTCAATTATCTTGCAAACGACCCAGACACAAAAGTGATAGTATTTTATCTCGAAGGCGCAAGGCGAGGCAAGGAATTCATAGAAGTTGCAAGGAAAGTGACGCAGCAAAAACCAATCGTTATAATCAAAGGTGGAATCAGCCCGGCAGGAGTTGGCGCAGCGCACTCCCACACCGCATCGCTAGCAGGAAGCTACGAAGCCTACGAAGCGGTATTCAGACAAAACGGATTTGTCATCGCGGACGAGCTTGACGATCTTCTCTACTACGCAAAAATTTTCGAGACACAGCCATTGACAACAGGAAACAGGATTGCCGTAATAACAAATGGCGGGGGCCACGGAGTGCTTGCAACTGATGCGCTCTATAAATACGGGTTGACGTTCCCAGAGCTGACAAAGAAAACAACCACTGCACTAAGGAAGGCGATGCCGCCTGTTGTAAACGTAGGGATGCCGATGGATATAGGCGGGGAAGCAAACAGCCAAAGGTACATGGAAGCACTCAACATACTAAACGAAGACCCAAATGTCGATGCGTTCATGGTGATAACACTCTTCCAAACTCCTGGAGCAGACGAAAAGCTTGCAGATAGCCTAATACAGTTTGCATCACAGAAAAAGAAGCCAGTTGTTGCAGTCGCCACTGGCGGAAACTACACTAAGACTCATGTTGCGCTCCTCGAAGGCTCAGGAGTTCCGGTTTACGACTCCCCAACATCAGCAGCAAAAGCCCTGTCAGCGCTTATTGGCTATGCCAAATACAAGAAAAGGATGATTTAATGATAAAAGTAACAAAAAAGATAAACGACGTCATGAAGCGCGACAAGAAAGTGATGTTCACAACGACGAGAGAACATTATCCATTTGTAGTCGCAAAGGCGTCCGGTGATTATGCATACGACATAGCTGGAAACAGGTTCATAGATTTCACAAGCTTCATAAGCGTCTACAACTTCGGGCTCAACGGCAACGCAGCGATAAGAAAAGCGGCAAAGGACCAGATAGACAAGCTGATGCATGCTGCCTTCCTTGATTATCATTCAGAATTGCCGGTAAAGTTCGCAGAAAACCTGCTCACGATGTTCCCGAAGGGATTCGGCAGGGTATTTCTGTCAAACTCGGGAACAGAAGCGAACGAAGATGCAATAAAGCTTGCAAGGCTTTTCACAAAGAAGAGCTACATAATCGGATTCTACAACGCATTCCATGGAAGGAGCCTGGGGTCTCTCGGAATAACAGCCACAAAGCTGGTTCACAGAGAGCATTACGGGCCTTTCCCAAATGTGGCGCATTCGATATACCCAAACCCGTACAGAAGCCAATTCAATTCACAGACACCAGATGAACTCGCGCTTGCATGCATAGACCACCTCGAGAACGTGATACTTGCGAAGGAGTACTCTCCAAAAGAAGTAGCGGCGATATTCGTAGAACCAATTCAGGGAGAAGGCGGCTACATAGTTCCACCAAAGATATTCATGAAAGAGCTTAGGAGGATTGCGACCGAGAACAACATAGTTCTGGTTTCTGACGAGGTACAAGCTGGTTACATGAGAACAGGAAAGTTCCTTGCAATGGACAACTTCGGAGTCACTGCTGACATTTACACCATGGCAAAGGCGATAGGTGGTGGCCTCCCGTTGGCCGCGACAATCGCAAGAAGTTCGTTCGGCGACACTCCATCCGGTTCGCATGCGGGAACATTCGGCGGAAACCTGGTTTCAGTGGCAGCGGCGAACGCATCTCTCAACTATCTCAAGAAAAACAAGAGAAGCCTTGAGCACCTGGTCAAGGAAAAGGGCAAATACATAATGAAGAGGCTCAACAAGTTGAAGGATGATTATGAAATAGTCGGCGACGTGCGTGGACTCGGCTTGATGCTTGCTGCAGAATTTGTCAAGAACAAGGATACGAAAGCACATGCTCCAAAAGAGCGAGATGCAATCATAGAGGAATGTTTCAACAACGGCCTTCTGCTGCTGCCAACCGGCACATCCGCGATAAGAATCATCCCTCCGATAACCATGTCAAAGGAGAACATAGAGAAGGGCATGGATGTTTTCGAAGAAGCAGTGAGAAAGGTCAATGCTAAATGAACTTATCAACCGCTTTTAACACTTTGACAAGCGAATCTATCGATTTGTAGGTGTTGTCTTCTATTTCCATGCTGTGATTCGCGTCAGGAACAACCAACAAGCTGCCGCCGCTCTTCTTCAATTCGTCGACCTTTTCCTTCTGGTATGCGGGATCCTCTGTTCCGATGACAAAAAGGCCGTCCCGCGCATGCTTCCTCATCACTTTATAGAGGTGGTCCCTCTGGAGCGAGGGGGTTAACCAGATGCTATTCCTTATTCCGTGCTGTTCATTTAACCTCGCAAGTGCAAAGCTTCCGAGAGACTTGCCAACAAGCACGACACGTTTGTAATAAGAATTATTCATTATTGAGTTGTAGGCCGCGTCAGCATCAAAATTAAGCCATTGCAGCTTCTTTTCTTCGCTCAGAAGCCCAAAATCCCCATTGTTGTAATTGTATTCTATCAAAAGAACGTCGAAACCTTTCTGCAGAAGTATCTCTGCAGTGTAGTAAAGCAATGGCATATGGCAGGTGTAGCCTATTCCAGGAAAAATGATCGCAAGCTTTTCGCTCTGCTCCTCCTGTTTCACAAAAGTGTTCCTTATTTTTTCGTTGTCGTAGCCGATTATGTCCAGAGTTCTAAAGTTTTCCTTCATTCAATCAATGTTTGTAATGGAACTTCTGTCCCTTCCAGATCTCCGGGTCTCCCCAAAGGCCAAGTCTCCATGCGTTGTACTCAGTGATCTGTGTGTGGTCGATAAAGAGATTGACCTCCTTGCCGATGTTCTTGAGGTACCACTTGAACACTTCAGGATCGGCAGCCTCGAACATCCAATGCTTGTAACCAAACCTCTTGACCAGCTCTCTTATGACGTCGACTCTCCATCGTTCCGGAGGTAGATCTTCCGTCAGGCCCTCGCTCTCAACCATTATTATCTCCGCACCTGCCTTTATGTGCGCAGCAGCCTCTTTCATGAACTCGTCAACAGGCTTCATCACGGTTTTGTATCCGGTAATGTGGGTTCCTGCGCCTGCCCCGTGCATCATAGTTATCTCGGGCTTTGGCTTCATCCCGAGTTTGCGCACCTGCTTCTCCATGGCTAGCATGTCAGGCACAGTTATGTCTGCGAATCCGCTCGACAGTTCAACAACATCAAAGCCGAGGTGCTTGCAGTCTTCGAAGTATTTGTCGACTGCTTTGCTGCCCTCTACAGTAACCCTTTCCACAAATCCACCAGTCGAAACATAGACGTCATAGTCGTGAGCCATCTTAATTATCTTTCTGACGACCTCGCGGTCAAGCAGCCTGTGGGTTCCACATGCGAACTTTAGTCCATCGAAATATTCGCTCCATGCGTCAAGAAGGTCTTTGAGGTACGTGACTGTTGCGACAGAAGCATAGTAAGGCACGCGCACCTCTGTAACGCACGTCTTTCTCGGCTTCTTTGGCAGTTCCATGAGTTTTACATATTCATAAGCCTTCTTTCCCATCACATCACCTTGCTATGAGGAATAACCTGTTCAGCTCTTTTAATCTTTCTAAGTTCCAGAGGTTGTGCATCAATAGGTCGGTCTTGTCCCTGCTCAGTCTGATCTGCGCAAGCTTCATGAATTTCTCCTCAAGCTCGTTGTCTGTCATGCGGTTCTTCGGGTGACCTCTTGAATGTATTACTTGCCTTTTTATCGTCGTGCCATTCTTTAGCTTGACTATCAAATCAGCGGCGTTGACAGTTCCTCCGTTGTCGAACAGCTTTGTGAACTCCTTTCTTTCCTTTACTGTTATGCATTTCATGAATTCCAATGTCTTTTTGTCCCTGAATCTGCGCTCTGTAAAAGACTTGAGGTCAACATCACCGTCCATCAGCGCTACCGCAACTATATAAGGAAGGCTGTGGTCTGCGGTTTCCTTCGTTTTCGGATCCCACTTCTCTTTTCCACTGCCGATTATCTTTAGGCCGCCTTCATTTGTGCCGATCTCTACGCTTTTTATTTCATCGACACTCTTGATTGCACGCTTTGCCTCAAGAGCACACCAGATTGCTGACTGCGACCTAGTCTCCGCAGGGAAATACTTTACAAGAGTGTCATTTATCTTGAAGCGGTTCTTGCTGTTGCCGAATTTGCTCGTGTCAAGGGCAAACTTCCCGCTCACCTCATTCCAGAATCCCATCTCTCCTTCGAAAACTGGGGATGGCCCTGTCATTCCGTTCTTGGCGAGAAGCGCAGCGAATATCGCATTTCTTGCAGAGTTGGAGAACGCCATCGCTTTCCACATCGACAGCTCTCCGACGCGCAGTTGCCTCATTGTAAGATGCGAGTTCAGCGAGATGTTTATGGCCTGCTCGACTTGCTTTTCAGAAAGTCCCATAACTCTTGCCGACGCGGCGCTCACAGAAACCAGGCCATATATGACGTGGTCCCACCCTTTTCTCCAAAGGCTTGCCGCATCAGCCAGCCTGCATTGTATTTCATAAGCGAGTGCAACGCCGAGTATCACATCCTTTCCGCTCTTTCCCTCGGCTTCTGCCACTGCAATTATTGGAAATATGTTGTCGCTAGGATGCGAGAACTCCTTTCCATCATAAGTGTCGTTGAAGTCAAGGTATCTCGACATTGTGCCGTTCGCAAATGCTGCGAACTGCGGGTGCGCCACTCTATCGCTTCCGAGCACAGACGCAGAGTAAGGGTTCTTCGAGTATTCTATGCTCTTCAATGCAATTTCAGCAGGATCGCTTTTTGCTCCACCGAGCGCGCAGCCAAAAGTGTCAAGGATAAGTCGCTTCGCCGAATGAACTGTTTCTCTCGACAGATCGTCGTAATAGACAGAATTGACGTACTTAGCAATATTCTCCGCAATTGTCATTTCGATTCAATCCTTTTTATTATCGCATTTGTCATTTGCTTTGTTCCGACAGGATTCTTATCCTTTAGGTCATAAGTTAATGACTTTCCTTCTTTAATTACCGACTTGACAGCCTTCTCTACATCAGATGCGGCAGTTCTCTCCCCAATATGCTCAAGCAGCATAGCAGCGCTTAGTATGCATGCTGTAGGGTTCACTTTATTCTTTCCTTTGTACTTTGGCGCACTGCCATGAACTGGCTCGAAGACAGCATGGCTTGTTCCAATGTTTGCTCCTGGCGCTATGCCAAGGCCACCGACAAGCCCAGAGCAAAGATCAGAAAGGATGTCGCCATAAAGGTTCGGGCAGAGCAGGACATCGTATAGCTGTGGCTTCACCACAAGCTGCATGCACATATTGTCGACTATTTTGTCCTCGAATTCTATTGAATGGTAGGATTTCGCTACGTCTCTCGCTTCCTTTAGGAAAAGCCCGTCAGTGAACTTCATGATGTTTGCTTTGTGAACAGCAGTTACCTTCTTTCTGCGCCTCTGCATCGCGTACTCAAACGCGAACTTCGCTATTCTCCTGCTTCCGAACACGGATATTGGCTTGAGCGAGATTGCGCTGTCCTGCCTGATTTTCCTTCCTGTGAACGTTTCAGCAAACTGGATTAGCTCCTTCGTTTCGCTTTTTCCGTTGTCAAACTCAACACCAGCATAAAGATCCTCTGTGTTTTCTCTAATGACAATAAGGTCTGTGCTTTTGTAGTTGCTTTTTATGCCATGCATATACTTTGCAGGCCTAACATTGGCAAAAAGGTCAAGCCTTTGCCTAAGCTCTACATTTACACTTCTAAATCCTTCGCCTATCGGTGTTGTTACTGGTCCTTTGAGTGCGACTCTATTGCGTTTTATCGACGTTACTGTGCTGTTCGGCAGTACTGCTCCCATTTCTTTGTTGGCTTTCTCTCCGATGAGTTGTTCGTCCCATTCCACATCGAAGCCATGCACGCCAGCAGCAACTTCAACGCATCGTTTAGCAGCGTCTGTGACTTCCGGACCCACGCCATCGCCCTGTATCAGCGTTATTGTGTGCTTCATGCTATCATTTTTCATTTAGCTTGCTTAGTCTTGTGAAGAAAGTCTGATTAAACTTGTCGCGAGTCAACTTTTTCACATTTTTTGCATCAGTCCAGATGTATTTATCATGTTCTGGCGACAACTTAAACTTGTTTATGCTTTTTGGAAGACTGCATTTAAAGGTCACAAGCAGTAAGGGAACCTCCATTCCGTGTGAAATTTTAAAATTGGATATTGACGCATCAAGCAGGTCTCCAATCTGCAGCGCATTCTTTTCAATGCCTAGTTCTTCAGAAACTTCTCTTCTCAGTGTGTCTTCCACGTCCTCGCCCCACTCGATTTTGCCACCAGGGAGATCCCAGAACTCCTTTTCTCTCATCGTGGATTCTAGTTCTGCAGGCCCTGCTCTGAGCACCAACACCTTTCCGTTCCTGACTATCAAGGCTTTTATCCCTACGAAATGCATGAACTTTCGCTCACTGTAAAACTTCTCTTTCGGAATCATTAAATCTACTTTCTCTCTCCAATCGGAACGAACTTCAGGTCGATAGGTCCTGTGTAATACTCAAGCGGCCTTATCAATCGGTTGTCTTCATACTGTTCAAGCGCGTGCGCGACCCATCCTGCACTCCTTGCAATCGCGAATATCGTAGAGTCAAGTTCAAGCGGAAGTCCTAGCTCGTCATAAACTATCGCAGAGAAGAAATCAACATTCGGGTACAGGTTCTTCTCTCTTTGCATAACTTGCGATATCTTTTCCGCTATCCTATACCATTTCATGTCGCTCTTTTTCCCTTCACTGAATTTCCTTGCCTCCTTTTCAAGTACTCTTGCCCTCGGATCATAAGTTTTATAGACTCTGTGGCCTATCCCCATCATTTTGTCGTGTTTTGCAAGAACATTTTTGACAAAAGGCTCTACGTTCTCCACACTTCCTATTTGTTTAAGCTGTCCAAATACCGCCTCTGCTGCACCTCCGTGAAGCGGACCCTTGAGAACTCCGATTCCTGTAGTCATAGCAGAGTACATGTCGCTCAGGGTTGAAATTGTTATTCTTACTGCAAATGTTGACGCATTGAACCCGTGTTCTGCATGCAGAATGAAGTCAACATCAATTGCGCGAGCCTCCTCCTTGCTCGGAATCTTTCCGTTTACCATGTATAGGAAATTGGCGGCGTATCCCAGGCTCTTCTTTGGCTTGATTATCTTCTGTCCGCTGTTCAACCTATGGTAATAAGCGACCAAGGTTGGAAACTTTGCAATTAACGAGTTTCCGATTGCAATGTGGTAATCAGTTTTGACATCTTTTACGTCTTCATCTCCTCCGGCGAGCGCACTGACTGCAGTTCGCAACGCTTCCATGGCTGTTGTCTTGTGCACGGTTTCCTTCAATATCTTTACTACGTACTTTGGCACATTTCTCATCGAAGCCAACATCTTCGTGTACTCCTTGAGCTCTTTCTTTGTCGGAAGCTTTCCATAAAGCAAAAGATAGCAGGTCTCTTCATACGTGCAATGCTCTGCAAGGTCCTCTATCCTGTAGCCTCGGTAGTACAGCTTTCCATTTTGGCCATCGATTTTGCAAATCTTGGACTCTGCTGCGATTATGTCCTCCAAACCTTTCTTGAATCCCTCTGGTAATCCCTGCTCTGCCATCAAAACACCAATCATCACATGAGCCGCTTTATCGACTCCTTTATCTTTGAAGCCGAAAGCTTCAGCGCAGCCTGCTCGGACTTGCCAAGCTTCAGCTCAACAACTTTAGAAACGCCAGTAGCACCAAGTATCACCGGAACGCCGACAAAAATGCCGTTGATTCCATATTCTCCTTCAAGGAAAGCTGCACAAGGCACTATTGTCTTCTTGTCCTTCAGTATCGACTCCACCATCAACGCCAGCGAAGAGGCCGGAGCATAAAATGCGCTGCTCTCCTTCTCAAGCTTGATTATTTCTGCACCGCCGTCCCGCGTGCGTTTTATCAAGGAATCGATCTTCGCCTTTGGAAGAAGTTCTGTAAGCGGTATTCCTGCTACTGAAGAATGGCTTGGAAGCGGAACCATGAAGTCGCCGTGCCCTCCGAGCACCATGGCTGATACTTCATCAACCCCGACCTTTAGTTCAGCTGCGATGAAACTTCTGAATCTTGACGAATCGAGTATTCCTGCCATTCCGACAACACGGTTCTTCGGGAAGCCTGTCACCTTCTTTGCAAGGTAAACCATTGCGTCGAGAGGGTTTGTAAGGACAACCAGCACGCAATGAGGCGCGTATCTCTTCACTTTCTTGCAGATGTCTTCGACGATCTTTGCGTTCGTGCCAAGAAGTTCATCTCTTGACATGCCTTCCTTTCTTGGAATGCCTGCAGTTACGACAACCACATCGCTGTCTTTTATCTTTTCATAATCGTCGGTGCCGATTATGTCGACGTCGATCCCGTCGATCGGCGCTCCTTCCTGTATGTCGAGGGCAACGCCCTGGGCGATTCCTGCGGTTCTGTTGACAAGAACTATGTCGCACAGCTCTTTGTAAGCAAGAACCTGTGCAGTTGTAGAGCCCACCCTGCCTGCCCCTATTATCGCTACCTTCCTCCTCATGATTTAGCAAAACAGAACTAAACTATAAAAGGCTTTAGAACTCATTCCCATTCTACAGTTCCGGGAGGTTTGTTTGTGACGTCGTACATAACATAACCTATCTCTGGCACTTTATACAATTCCAATGCGGTCTTGTGCAGAAACTCCCAATCGAGCGGAGCAAACCTTGCCGTCATCGCCTCTCTGCTTATTAATGCTCTCATTACAACTGCGCGATCGCCTTTACCAGTCAAGGATACGGTGTCTAATTCATCGCTTTCCATGTCATACACGACTCTAGTTACGTCGGCTATCTCATTTGTTATCCTGGTAGATATTCTATCTATCAAGTCCCACAGTGGCTCCATCCCTGCTATCGGGAGAGATGGTGACTTATAGCGTAATGTTAACAACACAACACGACCGTATGCTCGCGCGTCACCCTTTACTCCTGTCGCCATGGTTCCTTCAGGAAGCAAACTAGCAAAGCAATCTCTACGATCACCTCTAAATCCAGATTTATCAAGCTCCTCGTCAAGAATGTTATTTGCTTTCGCATCAATTTCATTTTCTTTATCAGTTCCTGGCATAGGTATTGGGGCTTCTTCTGGCAGCAACACTGTAAAGTATTGCCACAGACCACGTGCCAACCCTGCAGATTCAATTGCGGTTGTAAAAACATAGTCTGCCTCTCTTTCCACGTCAACATCCTCTTCCCTAATCGGGCCGCCCAATACTCTTATTGCAAGTCCAGGTCCTGGGAACGGCTGCCTGTAAACTATTGATTCAGGAAGTCCGAGCTCTGCAGCAAGTCTTCTTACCTCATCTTTGTAAAGATCCTTGAGTGGTTCAACTACGCCCTTGAATTTAAGATCTTTTGGAAGTCCGCCAACGTTATGGTGAGTTTTTATCACTGCAGATTTTCCTCCGGCCTTTCCGGATTCCACTCTGTCTGGGTAAATTGTCCCCTGGACAAGAAACTCTGCACCTGCGCTTTCCTCTTCAAAAACTCTAGCGAACTCTTTGCCTATTATTTTTCTCTTTTCTTCAGGTTCCGTTACGCCTTCAAGCTTTTTCATGAAGCGGTCTTTCGCTTCTATTGCTCTAAGATCTACTCCGAGTGCACCAAAGGTGGCTTTTACCTGTTCTGTTTCACCTTTGCGCATGAATCCTGTGTCGACGTAAACAACAACAAGATTGTTGCCCAGCGCTTTAGCGGCTAGAGCAGCAGCCACGCTCGAATCTACACCACCGCTCAACGCAATTACTGCTTTGCCATTGCCGACAGTTTCCTTGATCTCGGAAACGTATTTGTTAACTAGATTCTCCGGCTTCCAATCTGCTCTGCATTCGCACTCATCAAACAAGAAATTCTTGAGTATTGCATTGCCGCTAAGCGTTTCAACCACTTCTGGATGGAACTGCAGGCAGAATATCTTTCTTGTCTTGTGCCTAAAAGCAGCTATCGGCGTGTTTTGGGTGTGTGCCAGCACGATCCACTCAGAACTCAATTCCCTTACTGTGTCACCGTGGCTCATAAGCACTTGCTCTTCGCGAAGCAGCCCTTTCAGCACAGATTCTGCGCTGTCTACTGTTATCTTTGTAGGTCCAAACTCTCTTTTCGATGCCTGCTCTATCGTCCCTCCGAATGCTTGTGCTATGAGCTGATGGCCATAGCAAAGTCCGAGTATCGGAATGTCCTGATAAAGTATTCTTCTATCGATTTCAGGCGCGCCTTTATCATAGACGCTGTCTGGTCCACCAGAGAAGATTATCCCTCTAACATCAAAGCGCGAACGTATCTCATCTAACTGTTCCATTGTAGTGTTGTATGGAACAAGCTCCGAATAGACCCCCTGCTCCCTTACTGTTCTGCCGATAAGGTGCGCATACTGCCCTCCGAAATCGAAGACAAGTATTATGCTGCGTTTACTGTCTGTTATCTTTGGACGGGATTCAGCAAAAGCAAGAGCCATGACATCACCTTCGATAAGCCTTTACGTCGCGGTCCTTCGCGTAATCGAAAAGCACTTCGTTGAATCCTAGCAGCAAGCTTCCATCGCCGTTTGCGTGTCTGGATATTGCCTCTGCCTGGTATTTCAGCACCAAAGCCTCAGTCCTTTCTGCAAGCCAAACTCCAACGTCCAGAAATGTTTCAAGTGATCGGCGTTCGAATCCGCGACATCCCCGTTCTGCAATCTGGCCTTTGTGGTTGTCTATGTGCCAGTATATGTCATATCTTAAAAAGAGTAGTTTCTTAAGATTCTCAGACGTCATATCTGCTTTCTCAAGTTTGTCAAGTAGTTCCTCATGCTCTTCGCAGCGCCTCCTGCCAATAAACACATACTGTCCAGCAAACCATCTTGCAAGCCTATATGACTTGTACTCCGGATTTTGTCTGAGCCAGTTGTCCACTCTTACTAGCGGCTGTGAATGTGGTCCAAAATTAGGTTTGATCTCGGCTATTGCCTCTGTTGTCATTTATCCACCACGATAAAAGCTATCACATCGGCATGCTATTTATAGGTTTCCGCGAGGTTGCTTTATGTGCAGGTCCCCTGGTTGTATGTGTATCCATTGACGGTGCAGCTCAGCCCTATGTTTGTGCAGGTGTATGTAGTGTTGTCGATCTGCACCCAAGTGCTGCAGAATGTGAATGGCTGCGTCCCTGCCTGTTGCGCTCCTGCGCAGTCCTGCAGGCAAAGCTCTCTAAGTCCCTGGAGCGTGCCTCCAGATCCTGACGGCTGGAGCTGGGTGTAAACAAAGTAGCCGATTGCTGCTATGGCAACGAAAATAAGGACAATTACTGCCTTTCTTTTGTTATCTGGCAGCGTCTTCCACGTATTGGCCAAATCCGTCATAACTGGGATAAGAAACGCAACCTATTAATAGCTTATCCCCTAGAATAATAGTGCCTTTAGGCTCTTTTTACAGAAGAAAAAGCAGGACATTCTCTCTTTAAAAGGTATAAACATGGCAAACATATTCGACGTTAAGGGCTCTGACCTTGTAAAGGTAGCTGCGCAACAGCTAAAGGAGAAGATCAAGAAGCCGGCTTACATCGATTACGTAAAGAGCGGGGCCCACAGAGAAAGGCCGCCTGCCGATCCAGATTTCTTCTTTGTAAGAACAGCATCTGTTCTTCGACAAGTTTATGTTAATGGTCCAGTCGGAGTTTCGACGTTAAGGACTAGATATGGAACAAGAAAGGAGCACACATCAGTTCACAGGCACCACCACGTAAAGGCCGGGGGCAGTGTCATAAGAGATGCAATGCAGGCTCTCGAACAGCTCAATTACGTTAAGAAGACAAAGAAGGGCCGAGTGATCACACCGGCAGGAAAGTCGTTCCTGGACAAGCTGAGCAAGCAGATTTCAGGAGACATTAAGCAGTAAGTGCATATTAATGGATTACGAAGAAGAATCCGAAGGCCAGCAGCAGAAAAAGCTGAAGAAGCGGCTGATGGAGCAGTACCAAAGAGCACAGATGGAGCAGCAGAGGAAGGAAATAATGCAGAAACTCCTCGAACCGGCTGCTTACGACAGGCTGATGAACATACGTTTGTCAAACCCTGAGCTCTATGTTCAGCTCGTCAACCTAGTAATCTCGCTGGCACAGAGCGAAAGGCTGTCCGGAAAGTTGACCGAGGCACAGCTGATTGCAATATTGCAGAAAGTAACATACAAGCCAGATACAAAGATTGAATACAAACACAAGTGAATGAAAAGTGATATTATGGGAAAGAAAACACAGCTCAAGAAAATGCGACTTGGCCGCAAGCTTAAGCAGTCGAGAAGACTGCCGCTTCTGGTAAGGCTAAGGACGCACGGGCGGGTCCAGCAAAACAGATATTCACGAAACTGGAGGCGCAGCAAGCTGAGAATAACGGACGAGTGATCACATGACAGATAGACTACTTACAATAAACATACGAAGATATCTTGTGACTCAGCCGAGGACAAAGCGTGCTAGGAAAGCCGCAAAGTACCTGCGAGAAAGAATCGCTCACTACACAAAGATCCCAGAAGAGAACATAAGGTTCAGCCAAGAGCTCAACACGATGATATTCAAGTACTACCTGAAGCACATGACGCCTGTCAAGCTCAAGGTGAAGATCGGAACAGACACTGCAGACGTGCTCCCGTTCAAGGAAGGAGAGGTCGCAAAGCCTGAAGTCAAGGACGCAAAGCAGGAAAAGAAGCCGCTTTTCGCAAAGGCAGAGAAAAAGGAAGAGAAGAAAGAGGCACCGAAACCTGCAGCTCCAGCATCTGCTCCTGCAAAGAAAGAGACACCAAAGACTGAAGCCAAACCTGCCAAGTAAGCAGACATTTAAAACTTCTTTCTTATTATTTAGTGATGGCATGGGAACAGCGAAATACAACATAAGAGGAAGTGATTATGTTGGTGTGTTCGCTGCTGTCACCGACAGATATCTTTTCATCGGCAGAGGAACCCCGGAAAAACCTCGCGGCATAATCGCGGAGAACCTCGCAATAGAACCTATCGAGTTCACAGTTTCTGGAACCGAGCTAATCGGGCTATTCGCCAGGGCGAACAAGAACGGCATTCTGATTTCTGCTCTAATAGAAGACTACGAGCTTGAACATTTAAACGCCCAGAAGCTAGGCATCAACATAGGCGTGCTCAAGAGCGGGCTCAACGCCATCGGCAACAACATTCTGGCTAACGACAAAATTGCCCTCGTCAACCCGGAATACAGCCACGCCGAAATGCAGCAGATAAAGGACGTGCTTGGTGTAGAGGTAATAAAGGCAGAGATAGGAGGATTTAAGACCATAGGTGCAAATAACATATTGACAAACAAAGGCATGGTGATTAACAACCGTGCTGCAGATGTGGAGAAGGATCACATCGACAAGTTAACCGGCTTCAACTCTGTAAGAACCACGGCAAACACCGGTTCTTTGAGCGTTGGCCTGTCAGCGGTGGCAAACTCGAACGGCCTTGTCGCCGGCGACACCACAACAGGATACGAGCTCGCAAGAATCATGGATGCATTGGATATCGCTTAAGGTGAAATACATGAAGTACATAGTCACGGGATCAATAATCAAGGGAGACAACCAGTCGTTCAACCTTGAAGTCGACGCGAAGAGCGAGAAGCATGCAAAGGAGCTGGCTTTGATAAGGCTGGGAAGCAAGGGTGCGCTCAGCAAATTCCAAATAACGATCTCAAAGGTCGCAAAGAAGGCGTAAACATGGCCGACAAAAAACCGAGCGGAGATCAGGGGCTTAAGCGAGCCGGAACTATGGAAGAGCTCAGCTACATAAGGAACATGTATCAAAATCAGTATTCAATGGTTCAGCAATCCATCAACAGCAGGCTTGAATTCCTGAGGCAGATGGACGAGGCGCACACCGCACTTGAGCATCTAGACCAGATGAACAAGAAGAACACGCTTATGCACGTAGGCTCAGCAGTCTACATAAAGAGCACAGTCGCTGACGCTAAGAGCGCAGTGGTCGGAGTTGGTGCAGGCTACCTCGTAGAAAAGGAAGTCGCAGCGGCAAAGGCCCACATCTCAAAGATGCTCGAGAAGGAAACGGAAGAAATAAACAAGCTGGGCAAGACAAAGGCAGAGCTCGAGAAAGCGATGGTGGAAATATCATACAAGATCGAAGAATTATCACGCTGATTGTGGTCCTATGTTTGAAGGACTGAGAAAAAAGCTTTCAGAGGCTGTCAAGGGGTTTGTCAAGAAGGAAGAGAAGGAACTAGAGGAGAGAAAGGTAGAAACTATAGAAGCTGTTCCTGAAACAGTTCCGACTCCGCAGCCGACGATCCAAAAAGTTGCACCGCCGCAGCCAAAGATCGAAGCGCCGAAACGGATAAAGGAAACCATAGTGGAGACGACAAAACCTGTTCCTGTCGCCAAAGAAGAGAAGAAAGTTGCGCCGCCTGCCCCAAAGGTAGAGCAGAAGCCCGAGAAGATAGTAAATCTTTCGTTCACAACAAAGCTCAAGAGTATTCTTACAAGCACAATTACATTGAAAGAAGGAGAGATAGAAGATTTCGTCGACAAAATAAACATATCGCTGCTTGAATCTGATGTGTCGTATGACACTGCAGACGCGTTTTCGGAAAGCCTGAAGGCAAATCTGAAGACGGCGAAGATAGACGCGAAGAACATCCAGGGTGCGCTTGTTGGAGAAGTCAGAAAAGCACTCTTCGAAATACTTGCAAAGAGCGGAGAGGGTATCCAACTCTACGATCTTATGGGCAAACGCATCGCAGAGCACAGCCTTCCAGTAAAGATTCTATTTTTGGGACCGAACGGAACCGGCAAGACGACAACAATGGCAAAGATCGCCTACAATTTGAAGAAAAGAGGAATAACAAGCGTGCTATCTGCCAGCGACACGTTCAGAGCGGCTGCGATAGAGCAGACTGAGCACCACGCGAACAAAGTGGGAGTGCCGGTGATAAAGAGCAAATACGGAGCCGATCCGGCAAGCATAGCTTTCGACGCAGTGGCCTACGCGAAGGCTCACGCAATCCACACAGTTCTCATCGACAGCGCAGGTCGTCAGGAGACAAACAAGAATCTGATCAATGAAATGCAGAAGATGGTCCGCGTGGCGCAGCCCAACCTGATCGTTTTTGTCGGCGAGAGCACAGCAGGAAACCAGCTTTCCGAGCAGATAAAGGAATTCAACAAATTCATGAAGATCGATGGGATAATCCTGACAAAGCTTGACTGTGACGCAAAGGGCGGCAACGCAATATCGATAGCCTACACAACGGGAATACCGATACTTTTCATAGGAACCGGAGAATCATACGAAGCGCTGGTGCAATACACGCCGCAATTCATAGTCGATTCCATTCTGCCTGCAAGCTGAAGGCCTAGTGCATCTAATTTATAGCTTTTCTTCCATTGATAAGCGGCTGATACGGTGCAGATGAACGACAAACTCTACAACATAGAAGACTCCATACTCAAGCAGATGGTCGGAAAGTTCGTAGAGGTTACTAATCCTGACAGGAGGCGAGAGCTTATAGTATCCGCTGCAAAGGGCATCAACCCGCACATCACAGGCGAAGAGGTCGAAGAAATAATGAAGGACATAAGCGACTTCAAGCCGATAGTCGAGCTTCTTGACGGCCAAGAAGTGGAAGACATAATGGTAAACAACACGGCCGGAATATTTGTATTCCCGACAAAGACCGGGCTGATAAAGAAACTAGACGAGCGTTTCGAGACAAGAGAGGAACTCAACAGATTCGTTGCCAAGCTAAAGCTGTATGCCACAAACCAAATCGACAGAGGAAACATCATGGACATTCATCTTCCTACCGGAAGCAGGTGCAACCTCATCACTTCGCCGCTGGGATACGACATCACAATAAGAAACTTCAAGAAGCGGCCGCTCAGCATAATCGACCTTATCAACAACAGGACTCTAGACTACAAAATAGCTGCGAGGCTGTGGCTCTACACCGACGGTTTCAAGGTGAGGCCGGCGAACCTGCTCATCGGAGGTGTGCCGGCAGCAGGGAAAACAACGCTTCTCAACGCGATGTTCTCCTTTTTCAGACCAGACCAAAGAATAGTCACGATAGAGGAAACTTACGAACTTGACACTTCTTCGCAGGAAAACGCAGCAAGGCTAGAGACCAACGCAGACCTTCCTATGGTAGAGCTTGTTAAGAATGCACTGCGTATGCGCCCCGACATGATCATAATCGGGGAAGTCAGAGGGGTAGAGGCTAACGACATGGTAGCCGCAATGAATGTAGGAAAGATATGCATGGGTACAATACACGCATCGTCAACTAGGGACGTGATCAACAGATTGGAACACAGCCCAATGAATGTTCCGAGAGACATCCTTCCGGTCATAGACGCATTGCTTGTAATATCCCCGCTCAACGAAAGCGGCCAGCGCGTCAGGAAGGTAACGCAGATGTCAGAACTATCTGGAATAGAGACACAAGTGCTCCTTTCAGACATCTACAAATACGATTACAAGACAAGGCAGGCATCGCCGATACTCCCGAGCGTAGCCTACAGAGACACAATCTCAAGACTGATCGGAGTTTCTCCGACAGATGTGCTCGCAGAGGAAGTGATTAGGGGAAGAATACTTGAACAACTCAACAAACTTGGAAAGAGGGACATGAAATCGTTGAGCCAGGCAGTCAAGGACTACTATGACAACCCGGAAGCGCTACTGAAGAAACTAGATCTTCCGCAGCTGTCGCCTGTGATAAAGGTATAATTATTTTTCATTGAGGGAAAACTCAATCATCTTGTCGTCTTTCCCAAAGGAGAATTTTCCGTCCACGTATTTCCCAGAAAGAACCTTAGGAAGCCAATGCTTGTCGTCAGGCCACATCTTGTCGAAGGGAATATCCTCGATCTTGAACCAATCTGGCTTCATCTCCTCGCTTTCAGAAGGCTCTCCGGCCCATTTGTCAACAAGATAAACCCAAACCTGCTGGTTCCAGTCCTTTTCAATTGGCACATCAGGGAAGAAAAAGTCAAGCTTCGCGGCCAACTTCATAGATGTAGGGGTGACGCCGATCTCCTCCTGCGTTTCTCTTATTGCTGCGGATTCAACGCTCTCGCCGTCCTTTGGCTTGCCTCCACAGCCGTTCCACTTTCCTACTCCGAAGCCGCGTTTTTTCATTGCGAGAAGAACGTGCCCTTTCTTGACAAGAATGCACAGTGTGGCCTTCCTGAGCGGCTTTGAAAGAGAATTTTCGTATTCAGCTATGCTGACCATGTAATCACGGCAGCCATTCCTTGTTCTTTATCTTGTCCTTTATGTATTCGTCGACAAAAGTGAGCCTCGGCCCTTGGAGTGTATCCTGCTCCAGCTTTACCTTGAGCTTTAGAACGAGCTTCAACTCCTCTTCCCACTCCTTGTGCTGGTTAATCCAAGGATATCCTAGCATTTCCTGCGCTCGCTTCAAGTCGACTTCGCTCGCCTTAAGCGTCATCTTCTTCAAAAAGTCGTACTGCTCAAGGTCTGACATAGTTACGCCAAGGAATCTGGCTTCCGGAGTCGCGATCTCGCTGCCTACATAAGCCAGGTTTATGCTTCCGGTCTTGATCGTCCAGTAAATATACCATCCCCATGCATCTCCATCGTTGAACACATAAACAGGAAGGTCGTTATCGGCGAGCTTTCTTATGAGGCGTCTTGCTCCTCTAGCTGCCTGTCCCTGGGGAGAAATGAGTATGCAGTTCTCTTTTTTCCAGAATCCGTCTTCGTTAAGCCTCTGCCAAAGCGCGTCCTTCTCTACTACGAGCACGTACTTCGCCTTCACGTCTACGAATTCTATCTCATTGTCGACATCGCTTGGTATCGTCCATCCGCTTCTTCCCAGCTTTGCAGTATTCGTTTCTGTCTCTTCGCCTCCATACCTGTCAAGAACCTTCATGTTGCCTGCAAGCACACCCTTCCTGTTTGCAGTAAGATTTAGGCTTTCTCTCTTCACTCCGAGCGATGCCTCAAGATCTTCTATGAGCGGGTTCGATTCCGCTTGTTCGCTGAATATGTTTTCGTCTATGTCCTCTCCAAGCGAATACTTCAGCTGGTAAAAAAGACCTCTTATCGATGTGTGGAGGTTCTCGCTCAGGAATTTATTGCACTTAGATGCGATTGCAACTGTTTGCATGAACCGCTTTGTTTGCGCAACGTTGAGGAAACTCCTTTCCTCTGTCGCTTTTCCAAGTGTCAGGTAGCCTTCCTTCTTGTTGAATATGATGTTCGACTTTGTCCTTGACATTGTCTTGAACTTCGGGCTCTTTTGCGCGTGTATGTCTCGCGCTATGTCCTTCCCAAATCCCTTAAGGAGCTGCGCCACTTCTTTGCTGTCTGCTTTCTTTCCGTCTTTCATGTTATCACTGCTGTCAATGGTGCTCGTACTTCTTGAGCTCCTTCACAATCGCGTCACGACGAGCAGAAGGCTTTATCGTATGCTGTATGACCTCTGCGAGCGTCTTTACTGGAATTATTTTTATCTTCTTGAGCTTGTCCTTGCTGATGTAAACGTCATCTATGTTCCTTGACGGAAGGACGACTGTCTTTATTCCAGTCTCGATCGCAGCTTCTACCTTGCCTGTCACTCCGCCGACAGGAAGGACTTCTCCGCGGACAGAGAGCGAACCTGTCATTGCTACGGTTTGGTCTACCGGAAGGTTTTCCATAGCAGATATTATACTGATCGCAACAGATATGCTCGCACTGTCTCCTTCTACTCCTTCGCCAGCCTGGACGAACTGCACGTGCATGTCGTAGTTAGCGACATCCTTGCCAAGGTGCTTCTTGATAATCGCGCTGACGTTCTTGACAGCTTCAGTCGCAATCTTTCCAAGCCTTCCGGTCGGAATGAACTTTCCTTCAGATCTTGAGCTTGCAGGCGTGACTTCTGCGACGATTGGCATGACAATGCCTGGAGCAGTTGACGATGCGCCGACAACTGCAAGTCCGTTGACCTTGCCGACGCTGAATCCGTGCACGCTGAATACTCTGTAGTCCTTTCTGTATTCGAGCGCCTGGCCGACTACCTGTGCCTCGATAGAGCTTGCAAGCTTTCTTGCGTCGATGACGTCTTGAGCAGTAACATAATCGTGGTGCCTTTCGACAGCCAAGTCTCCTGCGGCTCTTACAAGTCCGCCGAGATCTCTGAGGACAAGGGTAAGCCTGCCCTTCCTTCCGCTTCTGCGGCGAGCCTCCTCTTCGATTTCAGCGATTGCACTCATATCGAAGTGTGGTATCTTGCCGTCTTTGTTTACCTCTTGAGCAATGAACTGGACAAGCTTGTCTTCATGAGCAGAAGTATCGGATATCGTGTCTTCCATATACACTTCGTAACCATAACCGCGTATTCTTGAGCGAAGCGCAGGATGCATGTTCTGTATGTCTTGAAGGTTTCCTGCTGCTACAAGAACGAAGTCGCATGGAACCGGTTCAGTCTTGACAAGCGCACCAGAGCTCATCTCGCTCTGTCCTGTTATCGGGAATTTGTGTTCCTGGAGTGCAGTAAGAAGATCCTGCTGCGCCTTCGGATCAAGCCGCGATATTTCGTCGATAAAAAGCACTCCTTTGTTTGCCTTGTGGATCGCACCGCTCTCTACTCTCAGGTGCGCAGGAGTTCCAAGTCCTCCGCTTTGCAATGGATCGTGCCTTACGTCTCCGAAAAGCGCTCCAGCCTTTGCTCCTGTAGCATCAACGAACGGAGCATGCGACATTCCAGTGTTGTCGATAACAAGCTTCGGCTCGTTGTTGTCGCCGAATCCTGGGAAGCCTGCGCCCCCAACACGCCTTGTAAGGCCGCTTGTGAAAAGCGCTACCGATCCGAAGACCATCACACCAAGAATCACGGCAGCAAGCACAATGAGATTATAACCTGTGATAATCCCGCTGAATGCGAGTGCTATCAATACAATTACTATGAACATGATGATCGGAGTGATCATCGAGCTTCCCTTGCTGAGCGCCATCCTGTTCTTCATCCGTTCCTTTTGCAAAAGAATCCTTCCCTGGCCGTCTCCGAGCTTCTCCCCTGGCTGCTGGTGCGGATATGTCTTTACAGATTTTACTATCGGCATATTCTCGTCGTTGACATTCCTGTAAACGAGGACGTCTTCGAGCTCTGTCACAGGAAGCATCTCTGCCATTGCCTGGGCAAGCATTGTCTTTCCTGTTCCCGGGCTTCCGATGAGAAGGACGTGACGCCTCTGCTTCGCTGCCTTCTTTATGATATCAACAGCGCTGCCCTGGCCGACAACCTGGTCGATCAGCTTTTCAGGAATCTTCACTTCGTCTGTCTTCTTCACGCTCTTGAGCGGCTTTGTGTCGTGCGCAGGCTTCGCTGCAGCATTAACTGTCTTGGGCGCAGAAGCTTTGCCCTTTTTAGAAGCTGCCATTTACATCACAGAGCCATAATCATACGTTATTAAGCTTTAAATATGCTTCATGGCTTTGAGGTTATAACAGAGCAGAATCTGCAGAAAGCTTTTTATATCAAAAGCACCATCAATTATCTTACTTATTAGGTGTCACATATAAGAGCAAAAGAGATACGCGCACTGCCTGACGATGCGCTCAAGACAAAGTTGAACGAGCTCAACCTTGAACTAGGGATAGAAAAGAGGAAGATAGCTTCGACTGGAGTCGCGAGCAAGGTAGTCAAGACAAGGAGCATAAAGCGAACAATAGCAAGAATCCAAACAATCCTCAACGAGAGGGGTGCCAAGAAGTAATGGCTGATCTGTGTCCTAAGTGTGGTTTGCCCCTCGAACTCTGCGTATGCAAGGTGCTGGACAGAGAAACCGAGAGCAAGATAAGGGTCTACACCAGGAAGGCGAAGTTCGACAAGTACATGACCATAATCGAAGGCATAAACGCAGACGAGATCCAGAGGACGACAAAGGAGCTGAAGCAGAAGCTTGCGTGTGGTGGAACGGTGAGAGATGGCGTGATAGAGCTTCAGGGCGAGCACCAAGACGCAGTCAAGAAAACGCTCGCTTCGCTTGGCTACAAGGAATCAAACATTGATGTTTCGCTAAAGCGATAATTCGTGTTATCATGGAAGATAGGTTTCCTAAGGTGGGCGTGGGTGTTATCGTCATCAAGGGAGACAAGGTGCTTCTCGGCCACAGGATAAAGAAGTCGCACGGAACTGGAACGTGGAGTTTTGGAGGAGGACATCTCGAGTTTGGAGAAACGATAGAAGATTGTGCAAGGCGAGAAGTAAAAGAGGAATCAGGAATCGAGATAAAGAACATAAAGATCGCGACCGTAACCAACGACATCCACAAGAACGAGGGAAAACACTACATAACCATTTTCGTGACGTCGGAATATGCATCAGGAGAGCCGAAGCCGTCTGACGAAGCAGACGAATGGAAGTGGTTCAAATGGGAAGAAATGCCAAGGCCGCTGTTCCTTCCAATAGAGAACCTTCTACAGCAAGGCTTTAATCCGTTTAAAGTACAGTAACTCTGCTTATCATGGCAATACTTGGGATAGAGAGCAGTGCGCACACTCTCGGAGTCGGAATAGTCGAGAATGGAAAAGTCATCGCCAACGAGAAGGAGATGTATCCGATCGGGAATGCTGGAGTGATACCGGCGAAAGCTGCAGATCTACACGCAGAGAACTGCAAAACAGTCCTGAAGCGCGCGCTTTCTGCAGCAAAATTATCGATGAAAGATATAGACGGCATAGGTTACACCAAGGGGCCAGGCATGGGTCCATGCCTCAGAATCGGTCAGCTCATGGCAGTCACGCTTGCAAAAGAATTTTCTCTTCCAATAGCTGCAGTAAATCACGCAGCTGGCCACATCGAAGTCGCACGGCAGGCAGCAAAGTTCAGGGATCCGCTTGTATTATATGTAAGCGGGGGCAACTCACAGATTCTCGGATTCATAGACGACCCATTCCGTCATTATCATGTCTACGGAGAAACATTCGACATAGGAATCGGGAACATGCTCGACAACTTTGCAAGAGAGGCAAAGCTCAATCCGGCTTGGGGATCGAGTGTCGCAAAACTCGCAGAAGGCGGTCGTTACATCAAGATGCCTTATACTGTAGTCGGTATGGACTTTACGTTTACTGGACTTCTTACAGACTCGATAGATAAGCTGAAGTCTAACAGCGGAAAGGATGTCGCTTACTCCCTTCAAGAAACGTCGTTCGCAATGCTGTGCGAGGCTATAGAAAGAGCTCTTCTACTGACGAAAAAGAAGGAACTGCTGCTATGTGGTGGAGTTGCGCAGAGCAAACGTCTCAACGAAATGCTGAGGGCGATGGCAAAACCCCACGGGACAGCAGTATACACAGCACCCAACGAATACAACGCCGACAACGGCGCGATGATCGCTGTTGTTGCAGAGCTTATGCTTAAGAACGGGATGAAGGAAGATCCAGAAAAATGCGGCGTAAACCAGAAGTACAGAATAGATTCGGTGAAGATTGGATGGCAATGAAAAGATTTTCTGAAGGGGCAGAGGCCATATTGTATGAAACGGAGTTTCTCGGCGCACCGGCAATCGCAAAAGAACGTGTAAGGAAAGACTATAGAGTAGAATCGTTGGACAACGAAATAAGGAGCACAAGGACAAAGACAGAAGCGAGGATACTTGCGAGGGCATTCTCCAACGGCATAAGCGTGCCCAACGTGCTCATGGTAGAGCCGTTCAGACTGACTATGCAGAGGCTTGGCGGCGCTCCGCTGCACTCGCTGCTATACGAAAAGCTCGTTTCGCAGAAAACCTTGGAGGAAATAATGAAAGAATCAGGAAAAATGCTTGCGTCGCTGCACAACATAGACATAGTGCATGGCGATTTCACACCAGCAAACATAATGTTCGAAAAAGGAAAAGTCTCAATTATCGATTTCGGCCTCGGAGAAGTGACAAACTCAATCGAAGGAAAGGCTCTTGACGTCCTTCTGATGAAAAGATCAATCGCAAAGCCGCTTTTCAAGGTGTTCGAGCAGTCTTATTCGTCTAATTCCAAAGATGGCAGGGCAATACTTGCCAGAGTCGACAAGATAGAGAAAAGAGGGCGTTATCAGAGCAGGTCTCTTGTCATTATAAAGTAACCCATCCGCAAAGAAACGCATAAATAGGAGTTGGAACTAAGCGTATTCGGTGAATGGTATGGCAGCAGCAGCAAAATTGGAATCCGGAGCAAAGGGAGAGATGGAATTCGACGTAATCGACAGAGCAATTGCAAAAGTAAAGCCAATTATGGAGAGAGGATATAACGAAAGGCTCAGCGAAAGAGAGATTGCAGAAGTCCTGGTCACATTGCTTTTCGATATAACGAAAGAGCTCGGTCCAGTTTCAGCTAACAACGTTCTTGTCGACGTAAGAGACAGAGAGAAGATAAAGAAAGTTGGCACCTACAAATATTCTGGCCAGGCAAACACGATGCTCAACGAAGGTCTGATTCCAAAGGAAGTGCACGACCTGCTTGTCGAGCTTCAGAACAATCCAAACGACCCGAGGCACATAGGGCCATCGTATCTAAGAGTAAAAGGGCTTCTCACACACCAATACATAAGAGAGTTTTTCGGCTCGCAAATGGCATTTGCTCTAATCGATGAACTCCGAGAGAACCCTCCCTCGAAGGACGGTTATATAGTCGTCATACCAAACATGACCGGCGGCGTTTACATAGGTGACGAAACAAGGAGACAGCTAGATGACATGGTATCTGATGTTGATACCATAAACTCCAGGAGATTAAGGGTCTCTCCATGCACAAACTACGCAAGAGAAATGCGAAAGGAAATAAATGCGATCGACACAGGGAAGAGGCTCATCGACTTCGTTGAAGGTCCAGTGCCATCTCCAGAAGCCACAGCTGTGATCGTGTGCGGTGAAGAGTTGGTCACAGCAGCAGAAACAACACAAAATGCTACTGTCCTATACAATAGCTTTGGCTATGATGCGGCACACGGCGTAAAAATTATCGACACTGCAGTATTCTACTACGGCCACCCAGCCGGCGTCGAAAGAATAAGACGTCTTGAGCAGGACGGAAAAGCAAGCCTTGTTCATCTAGTTGGCGCAAAAACCTTCTTCGATGTAGCGGAAGAGAAGGGATACATAACACACGAACAGCGGCAGATAGTTGCGGACTGGCTTGCAGAACCGTGGGAATGGACAAAATCTGTTGCCCCCGATCTAAGGGCGCTTGCAAGGGCGAAGGCAGCTCCTGCACCAATAGCAGCAAAGTGAAAACATGGTTTTGAAACGAGCATATCTGGGACTTGACTTCAATGCTGGTAGGGAAACCTTTGACAAAGGAAGTGCTGCGCTTAATACGTTGCAAAGAGAATTCGGCGTTTCTTTTGTCGCCGCTAACATAGGCGTAAAGTTGAATATCGATGCATTCACTGGAACGATAGCTTCAAACTATGTCGGTTTCTCACACATCTTCGCTGATTTGAAGGTTGCGCACGGTGCAGACACTGCAAAAAGGGTCATGGAAAGGGTCAGGGAAGGAGGCCTCGACATCGAACTAGTCACAATGGCTGCAAGCATGGGCGGAGAGATACTCCACGACTTTGTCGAGGATAATAAAAAACATGGAACCGGCGTAGTGGCATTCACAGTCCACACCAAGATAGCGCAAGAAGAAGTGCAGCGCATGTACGGCCGATCGCTGGAACAGCAGATAGCAGTCTTCGGCGCTATCGCCCAAGAGGCTGGCTGCGCAGCAATGGTCTGCGAAGGAAAAATGCTTGAAGTCCCTGAAATCAAGGCGCTCCAGATTCCAAAACTTGTAACCGGCATAAGAGTCGATCCGAAGGATGCAGGCTCGCAAAGAAGAGTCACAAAGCTCGAAGACCTTGTTAGAGTCATCGATGGCGTCGAATACGTCGTCATAAGCCACAAGAATGTCGCTGCTCCAGAAACGCTTCCTGACATCGTAAGAGCATTGTTCAGGAACGCAGTTTAGCGTGGTCGAATGCAGAAAATAACTGCGCCTTTCACCAGGAAACTGGGAGTCGACATAGACGGCAATGTTGCAAACACTCCCAAGTGCATAAGGGACTATGTCGAAGACAAGTACAAAATATCTGTAGACCTTCCGACGATCAGGCGCATTGGAATATCCAAAGCTTATCCTACACTGACAAAGGAGCAGATGGACGACGTTCTAGAATCTTCGTGGAGAGACCCCGATTCTATAGAGCTGATGCATCCGGATATACCGAAGTTTCTCCGCAAAGCATGTTTTGGCGAAACCATCCACTACATTCCTTACGGATTATCTGCGAGCAGAGGCCAATTGCCGGCGATATTGCGTTTTTCAAGTATACACGACCTGCCGCTTTTTGACATACTCAAGCTTGGCGACAAGAATGCGAAAGCGGGCACAGCCGTCGACGTGCAGATAGAAGATTCTGTCAGGGTCGCCAGAGGATTTGGAGAAGCCGGCAAGCCAATCGTACTCACAAACGCCGCAAGCCCGGAAACCATGCCACTCATGGCTCAGTATCCGTCGATTCATCTCGCTTCATGGCCTGCCATTCCCGATATGTTGCAAAGAAACAAGGCGCTTCTCAGGCAGTTGCATGTATATGGAGAACTATACACGGTCATACCACAGAGGCGATTCGGCGCCAGCATGATGCCGCCGCTGACGTTGATACCTTAGCGCTATCAGAAGCTGTCTTTTGCTACTCCCATCACTCCGCTTTTTGCAGAAACCATTGCTTTGTCGACTTCACTTGTCGGCAGCGATTCGTAAGCAACCCTTGAATAAGCCAGCATAATCAGTCCGGCTGACGACACGCTTGCCACTATTGCATAGGATAACATGTAGCTGTTCAGGAACTGGTAGCTGAACAATCCTACTGTGACAAGCCCGATGGCTGCGCCGATCTTGAAGCTGCGCTCAGTCTGCAGCATTATCATTATTCCACCCACAAGCGAAAGCAATGCAAGCACCGCCTCTGCCATCAGCAGTTCTTGGCTCTGCAGAAGCGTCTGGAAAAATGCGGAAAGTCCTTGGGTAGAGAATGCATTGAACAATGCAATCAAATTGCTGTAAGAATAATACATGAAGATCAAAAAGACAAACATGTAGAATGTCGCGCTCACGACTCCCAGGCTGTTGTACCTGAACGTCTGCTGCTGCTTCACAGACTGTGGGACCTTGTCGATGTCATCGAGGCAGTAGTATACTCCGCCATGCTCAATAATGTCTTCGTAGCAGAACGGCCTTTTGCAGTAGTCGCAGATTGCGTATGCCTTCCTCCAAGGGTGCAGCTCGCAGCCCATGTGCTCTGCAATCTTCTTCATCTCGTGTATGCTTACTTTTCTTGCAGGAACCTGGGTATTCCCTACTGGTGCTTTCGGAGCCTCTTCGTATCCAAGTTTTGCCTCGAGCTCCAGATCTGTGCTGACGAGAGTTTCTGGAATGGGTGCAGGAGCTTCTTCTTTCTCTACAACAGGAGCAGGCTTCACTATAGGCGGCTGCATTTGCCGTGGCTGCGGCGGCATCTGCGGCTGTTTAGGAACGGTAACCGGTTCTGGCTCTGGTTCGGGAGCAACAGGCTGAGGCTTCGCCTCCTTCTTTTTCTTTTTGGCCTGTTTCTCCTCCGCTTTCTTTTGCTTTTCCCCCTGAACCTCTTCACGGGACTTGAAAATGAGCAGGTCGTCGGGGCTCATAACCATGGAGGTCACATTTGCTTTTTAGCGTGTTCGATAGCCTGTCGTTTCTTTTTCTCGAATATTCCCCTGTGCTTTGCGCAGCTTATGCAGTACCATATCTTCCTTCTTTCGAAGAATCTTACGTCATTGGTGTTTTGCATGCCCGTGTTGAAGCTGATAGGCTTCTCGAACATTACACCCTTGTTCCTTGGCACTGTCCTTCCGCACTGGTCGCAGTGGACTGATGTTTCTTTTCCTCTTGACAATATAACACCTGATTTTATAGTTAGTATTACCGCCGATAAGATTATTAATGCTACCTACCGAGATATTAATAGGTTTAGGCGTTCTAGCCAATGAAGTGATGCTTTGAGGATTTATATAATAAGTGACGATTTCAGGAACAGCGTAGCTGCATCGAACATAATAGGTGCGACTGGACACGGCAGCATAATCAGCGAGACGAAGAGCGAAGACGTGCGCGATCTTCTATCCGACCTCAAGAACAACATAGATTCCGGCTTCGACCTCATACTTCTGATGTGCCACAGCGCAAAGGACGTGGCGATTTCTGCAAACAAGCTTTCGGGGGTAAGGGCAGTTGTCTGCAAAGACCAGGAAGACGCCATGGAGTCGATGAGCTCCACAAGGGCAAACGTCGTGATTGTTGACACTTCAAAGGCCGGAAGGCGAGAACTAGAGTCAATAGTCCAAGGGCTCGTGAGCGAAGAGGAACCTTCTGCTGCACAGGCGCCAGTGAAAGCGCGACAGACGCAACCAAGGCAGCAACAGCAGCAAGCACCGCAGCAGATGCCTGTAGCAAAAGGGCCAGGTCTGTTTTCCGGAGTAAAGGGCAAGTTGGCAAGCGCAGAACAGAAAATGTCGAGGGGCGCAAGGGCAGCAGAGAAATCCACGGTTGCAAGTGACCTCAAAGATACCGTTGACTCAGTAAGGAAAAAGGGAGTCCTCAAGGCGCTAAAGGAGTCGTTTGGGCTTGATGAACAGTAGATACTATGTACAACAACTGTGACGAAATATTCAAGGTAACTATTCCTGCAGTCAGAATCGCAGCGGCGAAGAGGCTAAGCAAGAGCGGCATGGGGCAGGTCGCGATATCAAAAGCACTGGGCGTGGTCCAGCCAGCGATCAGCAAATACCTAACGGGAAAATATTCGAAGGAAATAGCAAAGGCGGAACAAGTGATCGAAAAAAACGATCTTATCGGGCCTTTGATGACTGCGATATCGCAGAACACAGACAAGAAAACGGTAAAAAGCAAAATAGACGAAATTGCATCTAGCGAAAAGCTGGTTAAAGAGACGATGGCGATCGTTTCGCAGTTATCTTCTGCTTGATTTGAACTGCAGTATCTCGCTTCCAGCGTTTTCGAGTTGTATTCGAGCGACGTCCTGCTTCTTCCTGAATCCCTGGAGCACGGCTTCAGCGAATCTCAGGCTTCTTGTGCTGTCGTATATCTGCTTCATTGTATCGAGATACCATTCCGCGCTCTTTATATCGTCTTTTCGCAGGGCTTCCAGTATTTCTCTTTTCAGTTCTCCCACAACATCCATAAGGCCAAGAAGATAGGCATCAAAGTCAACGTCAATCTCTTCTCTGCAAGGGATCTTCTTGTCCACTTTAATCGTGTAGAACGCGAACGCTTCAGTATATTCCTGATATGCTTGCAGTGTCTGATATCTAAACTGTCCATCTATCTTCTTGAGCGAGTCAACGCTCCTCTTCATCTCAGCAAGTTTCTTTTTCGCAGAATCCTTTTCATTGTTGTGAAGCAATGTTATCGACTGGCCTGCAGTCCTGACTACGGCTCTCGACATATCCATTACCTTGTCGAAGTTCTTTTGCTTCTCTTCAAGGAACCTTGCAACTTCATCTATTTCAGAATCCAAGTTTTTCATTTTACCACTATTTACCAACCAAATCTTTGATTGTTGCTCTTGCACCTTCTATCTTCGTTCTTGTTGTTGAATCAACCAACTTTCCCATCTCCAGAACAAAGTTTTTAGTTTGTAGATCTATCCCTTCCACATTTACAGTTATTTTTGTGGTGTAGTATTGAGCTTCTATCCTACCACTTTTTGACGCTTTTAGTTCATCTACCAAATCTTTTGGCACGTTGTCCTTTAAAAGATATTCGAATAGCGCAATCGTGCAATCGTGGTTTTCACATCTGAAGCCGAACTTTGATAACAGTGCGTAAACTGCAAAATATTTTGCGTAATAGCTTGCTGATACAAACCAGTCCTTGATATCCGCCTTTGCATTCGCCTCCATTGACCTAAGCGCAGTCTCAGATTTCTCCATGTATGCTTTTGCCAGATTTTCAGACGGTTCTATAAGTTCGATACCATTACTCGCTTTGAGACACCATTTCAACTTTTTAGAGAGTTCCTTATCTTCCGGCATAACAATCCCATACTATATTACAGAACTTATCGGCATTCCAAAGAACTATGTGGTTAGATAGCACCTCAATCACTAGCGGATCTTGCTTTTTTATCCCGTCTGCAAAGGCCTTTTCCGTCATCTGCAACAGATTTGTTTCTTTCCCTACATGCTTTCCTGTCACGCTGGCCACTTTCTTCAAATTTCTGCTCTTTGTTATCGCCAACAAATCTATGTCGCTGTTTCCTTTGACATTTCTCTTCGCATAACTACCGAAAAGTATTAATGAACTACTCGAGTCGTGCATTTTCATATGTTCGACCAGTTTCTTTATCACAGGTTCCTCGTCTAGAAGCATCAGGGCCGCAAAGTTCTCAGCGAGAATAAGATAATATTCTGATATTAGATTATTTAAGTTCAACCTATACTCAAGATTTTTACCACGAACAACGCTTTTAAGTAATCCTGCCCTTTCCAGTCGCTTAAGCTGAATCTGCACTGCCTTAACATCCACATTTACAGAACGGGCAATCTCTCTTGTATAAAATGCTCGTCTGTAATCTCCAGAGTAGAGCCAAATTATTCTAAGAGTCGTCGCATTTAGGTGTTTATACAACATATGTTGTATTGATACAACAAAGATATTTATGTCTTTGTTTTATGCCTGTGACATTCGCGAGCGATGAAACAGATACTGATTTGCATACCCTCTGTAGTCGTTCCATAGTTCCTCAGCCTTCTCATGTAACACTCTAATCTTTGTCTTTTTGCTTTTGAAGTAAAGCCTTTCCATGCTGCGCCTGATGTGCACATCAATCGGAAACGCTTTGAGGTTTCCGTAGCCCATAAGTGCGATACAATCGGCGACTTTGTCGCCAACTCCCTGTATTTCCATTAGCTCTTCTTTGAGCTTTTCGTAGTTTCCAGGATTAAGTTTGTACAAATCCATGTTGTTTGTGCAATATTCAGCAGCGTGTGCGATGTATTTCGCTCTAAATCCTGTTCCACATGCAAAAATCTCCTTCACTGTTGCAGTTTTAAGGTCTTCACAAGTAGGGAATGATTTTGCAACGACATTCCCCTCGTCGTCGGTTATGTCTTCACCATAAACATCCATCATCTTCTTGACAATAAGCCGAATGCGTTTCACGTTGTTGAACTGCGAAATGATAAAACAGAGTGTCGTCTCCCAAGGATCGTTGAGTGTAACTCTCATACCTCTGTAACGTTTTATCGTCGAATCTACGTGCGTGTCGGTGTTTATCTTTCTGTAGATCGATTCAAGATTGTCTGAAAGCCGGAATCTTTTCGTTATTTCTTGCTTTGCAGAGCTTTTCGAATCAAAAACTAGTTTTCCTTTCTCAACATTTCCGGAGTACTTGAGTTTCAGCAGTGCAGAATCGTAAGAGTAGCTGAACTGATTGTGTTTTTCATCATAATTTCCATGAAATGTCAGTGGGCATCCGCTCTCCACTGTATGTTTCAAATCAAAAAGCGAAAAACTTACAGAATCGCTCATACAACCCCGTATGCCTTGCTAAAGTACTCGACAACGTCATCTACTTTGATTCTCTCTTGCGTTTTGTCGTCCCTTTTTCTGATTGTTACAGAGCCATATCCTTTGGCTTTGCTGTCTACTGTTTCATAGTCAACAGTAATGCAGAATGGAGTTCCTATCTCGTCCATCCTCGCATACCTTCTGCCGATTGAGCCGGAGGAGTCGAAGTCTGTCTTGAAGTTTTTTTTGAGAAGTTTGTAAAGCGACTCTGACTCCTTTTCTATTGTAGCGTCTTTCTGGAGCGGGAAAACGGCAACTTGGTATGGAGCAAGCGCAAGCGGAAGCTTAAGCACGCTTCGCTCCTGCTCCTTTTTGTAGAATATGTCGAGCAGCATCCAGACATTCCTGTCTACGCCGAAGCTGAGTTCAAGCACGTTCGGCATCACCTTTTTGCCGTCGATGTTGACAGACAGATCCTGGTTTGATCCTTTGCTGTGGCAGGTGAGGTCGTAATCGCCTCTGTAATGGAGGCCGCCGACTTCCTTGAAGCCGCCCCAGCTTTCGACGTCTACCTCTATGTCCATGTGGACCTTGTTATAGAAAGCCTTTTCGTCGCCGCCCTTTTCGAGGAAGCGCAGCTTTTCGTGTGGAATCTTCAGAACTTCTGTGTAGAATTGGTATATCAGCCCCATGTGGTAGGCGTAGAACTCTGGAATCTTGTACTTCGCCACCACCTCGATTGGAGTTAGCTGCTCTGCCTCCTTCGTTTGATACGGAACCACAGTCATTTTCTTCTTTGTAACGGTGTTGAGGTCAAGCTTCCAATTCTCTGGATCGAAGAAGAGCTGCAGTTCTGCCTGCGTCAGCTCTCTCATCCTGTAGAGACCTTGCCGCGGCGATATCTCATTCCGGTAGGCCTTGCCGATAACGGCGAGACCGAGAGGGAGCTTCTTTCTCAATATGTTGAACTGCCTGAAGAAGTTGAGATAAGCGCTCTGTGCAGTCTCGGGTCTCAGGTAACCCGTGTCTGCTTTCTCTGGCCCGAGGCTTACATCGATCATCATGTTGAACGACTTTGCAGGAAGAAGAGTTCCTTTGTCCTTCGGGCACTTGACATTGTTCTTCTTTATCGCTTCATCCATCTCTGCGGCGTTGGCACCTTCAGAAACAGTAACTTTGTTCTCAGCGAGAAGGACATCTGCTCTATAATAGGTATGGCACTTCGAACAACCTACGAGTATGTCGTTGAAGCGTGAGGCATGGCCAGAGGCGACAAGCGGCTTCTCGGGCATCATGGTTGCCCCTTCAATCAGGTAGTAATCCTCTCCGCTATCTACGAAGTAGTTAAGCCATACTGCTTCGAACCTGCGTTTCAGAAGTGCTCCGAGGTGACCGTACTCAAAGAGGCCAGCCGCACTTCCATATATCTCCGCGCTCTGCCAGAAAAAGCCCTTCGCTTTTGCAAAGGCGAGCATGTCATCTATATTCATAATCCGCACTGATTGTCGAGATGACTTAGAATTGTAGGATTATTATACCTTTCAATCCATTGACATTCATGCTTTTCAAGAACAAGAGCGTGAAGGCTCTCGCAGAGTCTTACAAAAGGATATGGAGCATAGGCCAAGCTCTCGGATTAATGGGTTGGGACTTAGAGGTCTACATGCCCGAGAACGGCGCAAATGCGAGAGCGAACGCAGAATCGCAGCTCGAACTACTTATTCAAAAGTACATGCTCGAGATGAAGAAAGATCTAAGGATGGCAAAGAAGGAAAAGAGCCCGAACGTCTACGAGCAGGGATTCATCAGGTCAACAATAAGAGATATCGACTACTTCACAAAGATTCCGCCAATCCTAATCGAAAAATTCAGCAAGGCTACTGCAAAAGGCCACATATCGTGGCGTCATGCAAGGGAAAAGTCGGATTTCTCGAAGTTCAAGCCAGACCTTGAGCTTATTGTCAAGCTTGCGCGAGAAAAAGCAGAGAGATTGGGATACAAAAAACATCCATACAACGCGCTCCTCGACCTTTACGAAGAGGAATTCACAGTCGCAAAAGCAGACAAGATGTTTGGAAAGATGGTTCCAAGGCTAAAGAAGCTGACAGAAAAGATATACCGAGAAGAAAAAGTGCTGCGAAGCCATCCACTTGAGAAGATCGCCTATAAAACAGAGCCAATGCGCCAGGTCAACGAGAAAATACTCAAGCTGTTCGACATGCCGAATGGCAGATTTCGAATGGACGTGTCGACACACCCGTTCACAATGGGCATAAATGTCAACGACGTGCGAATAACAACAAGGTACGAAGGTACGGACTTCAAGAGATCAGTTTTCTCAACAATACACGAAATGGGTCACGCCATTTATGAGCTGAACTATGATAGCAGATTGGAGGGAACACCACTCAGCGACGGAGCATCGGTCGGAGTCCACGAATCACAATCACGATTCTGGGAGAACATAATCGGAAGAAGCAACGCATTTGCTGGTCTTGTAACACCACTGCTAAAGAAAGAGCTGCCATTCACAAGAAGATACAACAAGAACGACATCTACCAATACTTCAACTGTGTAAAGCCAAGCCTGATCAGAGTTGACGCAGACGAAGTGACATACAACTTCCACGTTTATTTGAGATATGAAATAGAAAAGAAGCTCATCAACGGCGACCTGGAAGTGTCGGAGCTGCCTGGCTACTGGAACGACATGATGGAGAAGCTCGTCGGCATAAGGCCGAAGAATGACGCTCTCGGAGTGCTTCAAGATGTCCACTGGAGCGGAGGTTCGTTCGGATACTTCCCGACTTATGTCGTCGGCAATGTAATCGCAGGAATGACGCTTCAGAAGATGGAGAAGAACATGGGCAGCGCTGCGTTGTGGGGCAAAGTGCAAAAGGGCCAATTCAACCCAATTAAGACATGGCTCAAGGACAACATTCAGAAGTGGGGAGCGGTTTACACTCCAAACGACCTGCAGATGAAAGTATTCGGCAATTCGTACAACCCTGATCCTTTCTTGAGCTACCTCGAACGCAAGTATTTGGACTAATTTTCGGTCAGGTTCGTCTACGTGTGAAGTCGTTTCAAGTATTTAAAAGTACAATTGCCACGAACTTCTACAAGGTGGGGAAAATGGGCGCCAGCAACATGGCTTACGACGAGGTAACTACTGCGATGGCAACTTCGAACATAGCTTTGACAAAGTATTGGGGCAAGAGCGACGAGAGCATAAACCTTCCTACAAACTCTTCAATCAGCATCACGCTAGACGAGCAAGTCGGAACAAGGACAAGCGTACTGCTAAGCGATCGCATTAGCAAAGACATACTCTACATAGACGGAGTTCGAGAGGATTTCAGGAATCCGAAAGAGGAAAAGGTGGCTTTTGTTGGCAAGGCCCTCGCTCTTCTTAGAGAGATGTCCGGCACAGACGCCAATGTGCTAATAGTGTCAGAGAACTCTTTTCCGTCTGGAACCGGGTTGGCGGCGAGCGCTGCAGGTGCGGCTGCATTGTCGGTGGCGCTTTCAAAGGCGTTTGGTCTCACTTTAACGCAAAAGGAGATGTCTATAATAGCAAGAAGAGTCAGCGGCAGCGGGTGCAGAAGCCTTTTTGGAGGATTTGTAGCATGGGAAAAGGGAGGGGCGAAGGACGGAAGCGATTCAATCGCGGTGCAGGTAGCAAATGAGAATCACTGGCCAGAAATAATCGACATAGTTGCATTGATATCCGAGAAAAAGAAACGGGTCCCGACGACGGAGGGCCACAAAAGGACAGTCAGAACAAGCGAACACTTCGCAATCAGCCCATACATAGCCGAGGAGCGGACATTCCGTGCAATCAAGGCGATAAACGAGAAGGATTTCAACACGCTTGCAGAGATAACGATGAAGGACAGCAATCGTCTTCATGCGATTTGCATGGAATCGTATCCGCCAATCATGTATCTCAACGACAGATCAAAGGCAGTCATCGAAGCAATCCACGGACTCAACGACAGCATGGGCACAAACATAGCTGCTTACACTTTCGATGCAGGGCCAAACCCGCACATAATAACCACTCGTCACTACAAGGACAAAGTGTTCTCTGCAATCAAGGACATACTGAATGGCAATAGAGTAATAGTTTCAGGGCAAGGATCAGGCCCACGTCTTCTAGCGGAGAGCGATTCCTTGATAGACATCGATCATCTGAGGCCGGTGAACGCGCCGAAAGCAGAGGTCAGAAACCTATAAAAACAGATAAAGCAGAGTAGTAGTACTCTTTGTGTGATTTCTTGAAGAGAAACCCGTTCGAAGAACTTAGAGAGAAGATGCTCGCCAGCGCAAAGGCCGGAATAAAGGAGGCCTACTCTAGCGAAGAGTATGCGCTGATTCAGTCGATAAACGCTTATCTGGAGACAGAAAAATCATACAACCTCGTTTACGAACGGCTAACGGAATGGTATGGGATCTATTTCCCGGAAATAAGGGTTTCAAGCGCTTCTACACTGGCTGCGCTCGCGTTGGCAGTAAACTCGGACACGCTCTCATACGATTTGGTATTCGAAGCGGTGAAGGATGAAACAAAGGCAAAGCAGATTTACGAAAAGGCAAAGTCAACGATCGGAAGAAAGCCGAACGCAGACGAGAAAGAGGCAGTTATATCGTTTGCAGAGATGAGCCAAGCGATGAAGGAAACGCTCGACTCGCTTGAAGACTACATCGGCAAAGCATCGAACAAGATACTTCCAAATGTCACCTTCCTAACCGAGCCGAAGATTGCGGCAGAGATGCTAAGCAAGGCAGGCTCTATGGAAAGGTTTGCAACAATGCCTGCAAGCACAGTCCAGCTTCTGGGGGCAGAGAAGTCGCTTTTCAAGCACCTGAAGTTCGGAAGCAACCCTCCAAAATACGGAGTGCTATTCAAGCTACCTGCAATCAACACGCTTCAGAGGGACATAAGGGGAAAAGTCGCGCGAGCATATGCAACAAAGATATGCATAGCGCTCAAGGCCGACTATTACACAAAGAACGACATCGGAAAAACCCTCAAGTACCAACTCGATGCGATAATCGAAAGGATAAAGACCGAAGAGGCGAAGAATCCAAAGGCGAACAGGCCTAAGCAACCGCAAAGGCCAGAAGGGCAGAGAAAAGAGGGCGGAAGGCAAGGCCACTTCAACAGGCAAAACCGAGGGCCAAGAAGACCCGGGGGCAGAAGGGAAAGATAATTTTATTTCTGTTCAGAAAGACGCTGTGCGTATTCTATAAATCCTGCGGGAGAAGTTACTCCTTGCGCTTGGAACACACCCCGGCTTATACTAAACATCAATCCGCTTAGCCCTATTTCCTTCTGCATTTCCCTGGAATTTGGCGGTCTCCGGTTCTCTTTTATGAAGTCAACAACCTTCATCGCGCCTTCCTTCAATCCGACCTCTGTCCTCCATTTTCCATGATTTATCACAATGCCTGTCGCTTTTTGTATGAACTCCAGGTAATTCGTGACTTTTTGTTCTTTGAATACTCCTGCTTTTATTTGGTTCAGCAGTCCTCCGAGGCCGAGCTCTTCGCCAGCTTCGGTGTGCCTTGGCGGCCTGCCCTGCTTTTGGGTGAACTCCCTGACCTTCGCTAATCCGTAATTTAGCCCTTCTTCAGTCAACCAGAACCCACGGCCTATGTAACCAGGCTCTAGCCCGATATTTTTCAGGAATGTGGTATATCCAGTCACTCCTCTTGCTTTGAATACCCCGGCATGGAGCCATCTTACAAAATTATCGAGCCCCAATTCCTTTTTCGCCTCCACGTGCGTCGGCGGTCTATGGTTTTTCTGATCAAATTCTTTTACTCTTCTTGTAGCCTCTTCATACGCTTTGCTTGTTTTCCAAAAACCCATCGTGCCAACAGGAAGCACACCAGAATAGCTGACCAGATCTGCAAGGTTGTGTATGCCTTCCGATGCGAAAGCACCTGCGTTCACTGCTCTCAACAAACCTTCCAGCTTCAACTCTTTCGCAATTTCGTGTCCCTTCGGAGCTCTATTATTCTTTACGCTAAACTCTCTGATTTTTTCTATTCCTGCCCTAAATCTTGATTCGCTGAGCCAAGTTTCTCTTACTGGCTCTGCAAGCCCGGCAAGCTTCAGCAGGTCATGATAATTCTTTAATCCTTGATGGTTGCCTTCTCTTATCTGGCAAACCAACGCATTGATTCCTGGAAGTGCAGCAGCTTCAACCCAGAACGGCGCTCTCCCATTCTTTGCTTTGAACTCCTTCAATATCTGGACTCCTCTATCCAAACCTTTCTTCGTTTTCCAATCCCCTTTCTTTCCTATCCCTGCTTTGTATCCGAGTGAAGCCAAAAGCTCATTGTAATTTTCCACTCCTTTCTGCTTGAATGTTCCCATGTAGAGATGCCTAGAAAAACCGGACAGATGCAGCTCATGCTGGATTTCCACAAAGCGCGGCGGCCTGCCGTTTGCAGCTGCAAATTCTTTCATCTTTTTTATGGCTTCGTCGAAACCTGCATCTGTTCCCCAATGGTTTCTGTGCTTTGGCTTTGCCCTCATTCCCCCATAAAGGAGCAGTTGTGAATATTTGCCGACTCCAAGATCTTTGAAAAGTCCTCTCTGTACAGCAGAAATGAGCGGCCCAAGCTTGAGCAGTTCGCGCGCCTCCCTTTCTAGCGGAGGTTTTCCACGTTGGCGATCGAACTCCTGCAGTTTCTTTACTCCTTCAGCAAGACCTTCCTTTGTCGTGTAGAATGGATTTCTTTCAGGAAGAGGTACTCCGGCATATTTCAAAAGATCAAAGTAATTCAGCACACCGAAACGTTTCAGTTTAAGCCAGTAGATGTTTGACAGCAATGCGCCGATGTGCAATACGCTGTGTATCTCTTTTGCAGTCGGCACTCTCTGATTTTTATCAAAGAACTCTTTGATGAGCTTTGCACCCTTCACCAATCCCTCTTTTCTTCTCCACAGCCCCATGCTTTGCTTGTAGATTGGCTGGCCGGCGTAGGTTAAGAATGCCGGGTAGCTCTTTATGTGGTACTTTGCGAATTTTCCGAGATAAACGTTTCTCAAGAAACCTCCGAGTTGCAGTTCATGGTGCGTCTCCTGTATCGTTGGCGTGTACCCTTTTTCTTGATCGAATTTGTTTACTCTTGCGACAGCTTCATTTAGTCCTTGTTCAGTTTCCCAGAATCTCAATGGCATTCTTGCAATCGGAAGACCAAGCGTCTTTAGCAAATCAGCATAGCTCGTGATTCCTTTGCTCCTCAGCCCGCCGCTCCAAATCTGGTAAAGCACAAAAGTTCCAAGTCCAAGCTCGTCTCTGAGTTCTGTGACCCACGGAGCTCTACCATTCTTCCTATGGAAGTCTCGTATCGTTTTGCAAGCCCGTTCGTATCCTTCATCTGTGCCCCAGTACCGCCACTGCTTCATAGTCGGTTCTAGTCCCGCATGTTTTATCAGCGGAGTGAAAGAGGTAACCCCAAGCGCATCGAACCTGCCTTTGCTGATTGCGGCAAGCAAACCTTGTAGTTTGAGTTCTCCGACTGCTTCTCCGGTCGTTGGCGGCCTTCCATTTCTGGCAGCAAACCTCTGTATTGCCTTAACGCCTTCTTCAAGCCCTGCATCGCTGGACCAGAAGCCCATCTTTATCTTAGGTAGATACAGCGATTTGATGAATCCATCAAAATTCATTGCACCTTTCTGCTTGAACGCTCCGTGGTCAAGCAACTCTAAGAACTCCGTTAGTCCAAGTGAAATATTACATTCCTCTACGGTCGGCGCTCTCCTATTAATTATGTTGAAATTCCTGATGCGATCGCTTGCAGTTGCATAGCCATCGTTGCTGTTCCAGAACACCATGTCGACATAGTCCAAAAATCCGTCATAGGTTCCGGCGCCTATCTTCGAAAATCTACCACCGCAGACTGCACTGATGAAACTGCCGATCTCCAACTTCTCACGCGCTTCCTTTTCTGATGGTCGATATCCCTGCTGTTTGTAAAAAGAGACGGTTCTTCTTACTGCCTCGTCAAAACCCTCATCTGTAATCCAGTCTTTCTTTTTCATTTCTGGCTTAAAGCCAAGCGATCTAAGCAGGTCGTTGTAGCTCCTTATCCCCATTCCGGTGTAAGCATGAGCATCAAGGTTTGAGATGAAAACTTTCATCCACGGCATAGTTGTGCGCGAAGGCGGTTCACTGTGTGTCTTTACGAATTCTCTAATCTGCCTGACGCCTTCGTTAAAGCCTTCGATGCTCGACCAAAATCCTTTGCCTTCTCCATGCGGTATATTTCCTACCATCAGATGAGCCCGGGCGACAAGGCCGGGCAGGCTTGTTACGCCATCATTCTCGAAGAAGCCAGCATCTATATAGGAAATCAATTTGCCAAGACCGAGCTTTCGTACGTCCCACCTCCCAGGAGGATTTTTGTGGTGCTCCGCAGCAAACTTCTGTACGATCCTGATTCCTTCTTCCAAACCCTCTTTACAAGCCCACCTCTCGCGGTTTGAACCTGTTTCTATGCCCGCCTTCAAAAGCACGTCATCAAAATCAAAGACTCCTTGGCCTTTGTATCGCCCCCCGTTCAGTCTGTGCAATAACTTCCCTCCAACAAGTTGACGAGCATCCAGCCCAAGTATTGGTACCTTGCCTGTTCTTTGGTGATACTCTTTTATCTTTTCTATCGCTTCTTCAAACACTTGTGCATCTAGAGCCTCTATGTCAGCTTGTGTCCATCTTCTCCCTCTTCTTATCTGCGGTGCAGGCCTTTCCTGTCTAAGCTCCTGTGCCTTTCTGAGAAGACGCTCCCCGAGATCAGAACGTTTATCTGCGGGGCTAGCCTGTTGCTGCACAACTCCATCCACAGTGTTCTCTGGCGGCATAGCTCCACGAAATATAAGCTCTGCCGGACTGGTATTTATTTGTTAGCGCCTCTGCATCTGCTGGACCTGCGGCGGCTGCAGCGCATTCCTGTTCCTCATTATTATAGGAGTCGTTATCTGGTCGAACCTTGCTCTGTACTGCGGAGGAACTCTTCTGCCAGCTTCGTTGAAAAGCTGCTCGGCCCTTCCTCTTCTTAGAACATCGGAGTCGAAAAGCATTCCGATAGTGTAGTTCAATGCGATTAATCTGTCTTGCGTGGCTCCTCCATTAGCTATGCTCGCCATCTCGCCAGCGAACCTTGCGAATGACTCCTGGCCCTTTCCATTCCTTATGAAGTCGGTAATCTCATCTGATACCTTCCTGTTTCCGATTGTTCCTGTCTTAACTGGTGTTCTTGTCCTTGCTGCCGGTGTTGCCATGCTTTCACCATACGGCTTATGTTGCGTCTATTATTTATAGATTAACCTGTTTCTATAACTGGGTTATCGTCGAAGAAAAACAGAAATTTACTGCCAGTAAAGCGAAACACACCAAAGTATATAAATACATCGGAACCCCCTTTTATCGATATTAGAGGGTGTAATTATGACAGGTCAGAGTCACAACTTTGGTGGCATTAACGAAGCAAAAGGACAAGCTAGCGCAGAGAAAGGATCTCTAGAAGTAGAGGATTCGTGCGGCTGTGGTGGCGGAGGCTGCGGATGCGGCGGAGGAGCCTCAGCTGGCGGCGACGATGACTGCTGCGGCGGCGGAAAGGCAAGCGAAGGATGTGGCTGCGGAAAAGGCGCAGCCGAAAGAGAGGAATCCTGCGGTTGTGGAAGCAAGGTTGCGCAGAAGACTGTGGCATTCGAAGAGGTAAACAGCAAAAGGCCAGAGACAAAAGACGATCCAAACGCAAACCTGGCTGTAGACCCTGTATTTGCTCCTTATCACAGAACAATTGAAGAAATAGAAAAGATGCCTGTAATCGAGCAGACCATGACGGTTTGCCCGGAGTGCAAGCTCATTATCCAGGGAACTATTTACAAAGACGGAGACAATGTAATGATCAGAAAGTTCTGCCCAGAACACAAGTGGAACCTCGAGAAATACTGGGAAGACTATGACATGTACACAAAGATGAAGAGGTACAACTACTTCGGAAGAGGTCTCGACAACCCTAACTACCTTGGCCAGGGACAGAACTGCCCATTCGACTGCGGAATCTGCGAGCGGCACAAGACGCACACTGGACTTGCCAACGTTGTAGTCACAAACAGATGCCACCTATCGTGCTGGTACTGCTTCTTCTATGCAAAGGAAGGGGAGCCGATTTACGAACCGACTGTAGACGAGCTTGACAAGATATTCAGAAATCTAAAGTCTGCAAAGCCTATTCCGGCGAACGCGCTCCAGATAACAGGAGGAGAGCCGACAATGCACCCGGAGATAGTCGAAGTAATAAGAAGGGCGAAGAAGGCAGGCTTCGACCAAATACAACTTAACACAACAGGAATAAACCTTGGCTTTGACAGAAAGCTTGCTCAGGGGATAAAGGACGCAGGATGCGGAACCCTTTACATGAGCTGCGACGGAGTAAGCCCAAGGACAAACCCGAAGAACTATTGGGAAGTTCCACACGCTCTCGATGCTTGCAGAGAAGCAGGAATCGGAGTGGTGCTTGTTCCTACTGTAATAAGGGGAATAAACGAGCACGAGATGGGAGCGCTCATAGACTTTGCACTCAACAACATGGACGTGATCAGGGCAGTCAACTTCCAGCCAGTGTCTCTGGTAGGAAGAATGCCGACTCGCTTGAGAGAAAAGCAGAGGATCACGATACCCGGAGCAATAAAGCTCATCGAACAGCAGACAAACGGCAAGATAAGAAAGGAACACTGGTTCTCTGTGCCGTATGTCGGCGGAATTAACAAGTTCATAGAAGCGCTCACAGGAGAATACAAGTACGATTTGTCGATACACTTCGCATGTGGAGCAGCAACATACCTGTTCCTCGACGACGACAATGAAGTAATCCCGATCACCGACTTCGTAGACGCAGCTGGACTTGTCGAAACACTGCAAAGGGCAGTAGACGAGATGCAGGGCAAGGGCAGACTAACACGAAAGGCAATCGCAATGAAGGCGCTCATGAACCTGCCAAAGCTCGTAGACAAAGAGAAGCAGCCAAAGTCTCTCAACTTCGGAAAGATGCTTACAAACATATTCCTAAAGAACAACTTCGATGCAATGGGTGCACTGCACAGCAAGTCGCTGTTCCTAGGAATGATGCACTTCCAGGATGAACACACCTACGACATACATCGCGTAGAGAAGTGCGACATCCACTATGCAATGCCTGACGGGCAAGTGCTTCCGTTCTGCACATTCAACGTATTCCCAGAAGTCTATCGTGACAAGATCCAGAAGCAGTACAGCATACCTGCAAAGGAATGGGCAAAGGTAAACCCGAACTGGAACTACCGCGCAGACAAATACATACGCGATGTGAAAAAGCTTGAGCAGGATCCTCTGTTCTTGAAGACATACGCGGACATGCAGGACTACTTTGCGATGCCAATCAACGGAGGCAAGCCAGTGGCAAACTTCCCTGTGTTCAAGCCAAAGTATGGACCGACAGCTCAACCGACTGTAAAGCCGGTTGCAAAGCCGATCGCCACCCCTGTAGAAGAGAAGGCCATTTAACAACTAATCGGTAACATCAATGGACCGCAGAGACAACCAACAGGTAGAAACAACAAAACAGGTATTTGGACCTCAGACCGACGTTAAGGAAGGAGAGAAGGACTCGAACTTCGTAGAAGAGAACGGAAAGAAGTTCAGGATGCCTTACAAGATGATAAAGAAGGTCACATTCTCGAATCTCGACCAAAAAGAGCTCATCGACATACCTCACTGCGCGCGCCTTCAATACAGGCTTCTTCTTTTCGATGCAGTGATCAAGGCAAAGGTCGACTACCACAAGAAGTTCATAAGGATAATCTACAACCACGCAGAAGCCGACAACAACAGAGAGAAGATGGGCAGAAAGCAGCTTGTCGACTTCATGGCAGGTGAGGGAGTCCACGTCAAGACAGACGACATGAACATGGTTGAAGAGGATTACGATTACTACAAAGAGCTCTATGCATACGCTTATTTCTCACCAAGCATAAGGGAAGCTCCGCCTTACGGATGGACAAGGGAGCAATGGAAGCAAGAGAAGGTTAGACAAGAGAAAGCAAAGTACAGAATGGAGCACCCGACCTTCTTCGACAAGCTTTTCGGAAAGAACAAGCCAAAGGTAAAGAAGGACGGACTGAAGCTGCATCCATAGCCATTCACTACTTTTAAATATCTGGACAACTAGATGGAATCTGATAGAATGTTCCATCCACGTGCAAACTCCGGCGTAGTAGAAACAGAGAGAATCATCCTCAGGACAGGAGACGTTCTCCTCAGCAACAATCCGCTTCTTAGGATAACTAGTCCTGCAAACACCGATATACATAGCTTCATCATGCGGGCACGGAAATACGCAGGCGAGTCCACAGGCACAGAGATGGTTCGCAAGTTCAACGAGTTCGTAAAGGAGGAGCTTGGCAAGGAGCCAAAGTGGTACTACGAAATCACAGAGCATGTAGTCAATCTAAGCAAAGCGATACACGCAAAGAAAGGCCAATGCAAAGAAAAGGCCGCAGCACTTCTTGTCATACTAGAATCCAAGGGCATAGTGGGCTATTTTGTCGGCGGGCGCTCCACCAATCAGACAACCACGGATCCAGACGCGCTGCATACATGGGTAGAGGTCGTGGTCGACGGAAGAACATACATAGCGGATCCAAGTTACGGTGTATTCGGAGAAAAGTCCGAAATAAAACAGCAATATGGATACACACCATGCACAATCAGGATCTACAGGCAACCGGCAGCACCCTAAGGGACAAGCTAAGGCTTGCATTGGAATAATTAGCGCGTGTAGAATCCAACGTACTTCGCTGAGAACGTCACAGTTATGCTCTGATTGTTAAAGTTTGTTATCCAGACATGGACTATGCCTGGAGCAACCGGTATCATCACAGTCTGTTCTCCTTGTGTCGGCATAGGTGCGTAGACTGTCCTTGGGCTGTTCTGATCGAAGTTGACCTTGTAAGCTCCTCTGTTCGTCACAGTCGGTGTGTATGGATTCTGGAAGTAGCCTCCATACTGGAAGAAGTAGTATTTCGACGTGCTGTTCGGCATTATGTTGTGGTTCGAGACAACGAACTGCCATGTTGTATTGAATGCACTGTTCACTCCAGTGCTGCTCGCGTTTACAAGGAGGTATCCCGGATAGCTCGCGTTAAACGAAAAATTGTAAGAGTAGTATGTGACTACGTTAGTCATGTTTGTGGTCTGTATCGAACCGCTGCTATTTGTTGATGTGGTTGCTGCACTGACAACCTTCTTCGGAATGTTGACTGTGTAATCGTTGAAAAGAACCTTTGTGTATGGTGTAGTAAGGTTGTGATCGACTATTGCATACTTCGCCGTCAGCACACTGAGCTGGCTCTGAGTACTGTTGAGTTTGGAAAACAGCTGCGAATAATTGTAAAGCTGCCCAGACGATGCTGCAAGGCTTCCTCCGTAGAGGTAAGCGAGCAGAACCCACGCAAGGATTGAAACGACAAGCAGAGCTGCGACTATGTAGAACCTTATTTCGAGCTGCCTGTAGGACTCCCACATGCTACGTGGCATCTATGCACCTGCAGAGGTAGTTCAGCTAACCTTATTAAATCTTTTATTCTCTACTTATACGACTCGGTCATACGGTAATTGCATGGACAAGAAATGCTACAAGATACTCACGGCATCGCATAAGGGTGGCGTGGGCAAGACTATGGTCTCGATAAACGTTGCCGCAGCGCTAAAGAGCGCAGGCTACGATGTCCTTCTTATCGACACCGACACGGCCAACCCAAGCATTGGTCCGCTTCTTGGCCTTCCAGACTCAGGCCCAGGATACGCAGAGATTATCGACGGGAAGAACAAGATAGATGAGACGCTAGTCGTTGTGGAACCGTATGGGTTTTACATAATCCCCGCAGGAGGGAACGGTGATGCACTTGCCACAACGACAGAGCAGACAAACAAGTTCTTCGAGAAGCTATCAAAACTGAACTTCGACTTCATAATTATAGATACTCCGCCTGGCACAGCAACAGACGGCGCGCTGAAGAACTATGACGAAGCGCTTATTGTCACAACTCCTGAAGAGACTGCGGTGTTAGGTGCAAAGAAGCTCTCGCAGAAGTTCATAAACAACCATCTGCAGCACAAGCTTATCATAAACCGCATGAAGAAGGACAAGTATGAACTCGATGAAGAAAAGATCGAGAAGATGTACGGAGATGTCGCATACTCGATAATCCCGGAAGACGAGATAATCGAAGAGAGCGAGGCAAAGCACACTCCTGCTTACATGATTAACAGAAAATCAGCATTCTCAGTCGCTGTCGACGATTTGATAAGATCTTATGCACTGAGGGCAGGCGAGCCTGGCCAGGGAGAAAAGCCAAAGAAAGGCGGCTTCGGAGGAGTAAAGCGGTTCTTCGGAGGGGGTCAATAGTCATACCTCATACTTTATTTCCTTTACTACTGTTATCTCTCCGCCGACAACTGGTTCCTCAAGCCCGAATCCAAGAATGGTCCTTGGGTGCAGCTCGCCGAATACTCCGACAGAAATCCCGTTTACTTCAAGGCTTGCGCATCTTCCCTCTATGTAGGCGCTGTTCTTCTGCTCCTTGATCTTAAAGTTGCTGATTCCGTTGAACCTTGCGAACGATTCAACGACGCTCTTCGCTTCAGCAAAATTCGCCTTCGAGTGTTCACTTGCGAACGCAAGCCTGACTGATTCGACAAGCTTTTCTCCATTCATGTTGAACACCCTTCCTATCTCGAAGAGCCTCTGCGGCATACGCTCGTTCATTGAACCGGCCAGGTTCTGCATAAGCCCAGGAAGAAGATCGGTCCTTATCATAGACAGGTTTGTCGTCTTAGAATCAGCCAGCGTTATGTACATAGACTTGTCGTATTTGCACGACATGTTCTCGAAGTTGACCTTTTCGTTTGTCAGCAGCGAGTTGATCGCCTCCATGTAGCCTAACCCGACCATCATAGTCGCAATCTTGTTCTCGTCCTCTGCCATTTCGCTCGCGAGTCCGTTAGCTGTTCCATAAACTGGAATAGGGGTTATTCTATCGTAACCAAACGATATCGCGATGTCCTCTATGATGTCCTGTTCGTTGAGCACATCTACTCTGTACGGCGGAATGTACACCAGCACAGACTTTCCGTACTGCGAAGCTACGTATCCCATCTTGTTGGCCAAGCCAATTATGTCGCGCTCTCCCATCGGTGCGCCAATGGTTCTATCGGCGTCTGCAAGTTTTACCTTTATCTCTTTGTAATTGAGCAGCGGCGTTATCTCTGCCCCGCCTGTCGGATACTCTATTGTGACTGGGAATACCTCGGCGCCGAGGTCTATGAAGGCGCATGCAACTATGTTCGCTGCCTCTGCGACCGCCTTCTTCGAGGTTCCGGTTATCTCGACAAATACGTCTTTTGTGTCCTCTGTGGTTTTGCTTTCTTCGCACTGAACAATCGGCACAAGCACTAGCGTTTTCTCAGAATCACTTATGAACGGGTACAGTGGCTTCTTCCCGCTAAACATGTATCCGTATTCCTGGCCCTTTTCGTTTTTCTTTATTATGTCGCTGAACTTCATCTTGCTCTTCGACTCCAGCGGCGTCATCGTCCCTTCTGACGCAGCGTCGTACACAAGGTCTCCCTTTATCCTACTCAGCCTGTGGACTCCCATCCCTATCTTTCTCCTTTTTCTTCCATAGGTGTCTGCGAACTTGTTAGTGAAATTTATCAGATACTTTAGTTTGTTTCCCCTCAAGTCTAGGTTCTGCGCAACAAGCCCTGCTATGTACGGCCTCACCTTCTTCACCTCAGGCATCACTTTTATCGACAGCACAGGCTCTGTCTTTATCGAATAATGCTTCTCCTTTGGCTTGTTCTCACCGGTGAAGTTGTCGAGCGCCCTGAGGAATCCTGTGAAGTCAAGCAGGTCTGGCCTGTTAGGAGTGACATTTATCTTTACTTCCTTTTCTGATATTTCCTCTATCTCTATTCCCATCTTTGGCCCGATGTCCTCTAGCTTTTTGGCTGTGTAGCCCATGTCTTCTAGATCCTTTATGTCAAATGCAACTATTGCCATGTTCAAACCTTTAGATTTCCTCTTGTTCTCAGCCATCCTATGTTGTTCTTGTAAGGCGTAAGTATCGAATCGAGCCCGAATATCCTCGAATTCAGCATCGGTCGTTCTATTCCGCCGCCCCAAGCAAGAACTGTCTTGTCTATGCCCATGGCCTTCGTTATCTCCTTTCTGATTATCCCTCCCCCGAGAAGCTCTATGCTGTCGCCGTGCTCTTCGTCGTAGTAATATGCCTCTAGGCTTGGCTCTGTGAACGGGAAGTACGATGGCCTGAATTTCACGTTCTCCATGCCGAGCTTTCCGTAGAACTCCTTGAGCGATGCTATAAGATTCGCAAGCGTCAGGTTGTCGCCGACTATTATGCCGTCGACTTGGTGCAGTTCTGCAAGGTGCTTGTAGTCTACGCTTTCGTTTCTGAAGACGCTGCCGATAGAGAAAAGCTTTAGCGGGAAGTTTGCGTTGACTGCAGACGCGAGCTTCCTCATGTAGTGCGCAGACACGCTTGTTGTGTGCGTCCTGAGGACAGCGGACTTCGCAAGCTCTTCACGCCAGATGTCTCCCCAGCCTGTGGTGTGCATCTTCTTTACATTTTCTAGCGCCTCAATGTCCTCGACATTAAGCTGTTTCGGGTTGGAGAGGAAGAAAGTGTCCTGCATCTCTCTTGTTGGGTGGTCTTGAGGAGAGAAAAGCGCATCGAAGTTCCAGAACGCAGAATCGATTATTGGCCCAGACACTTCTATGAATCCCATCTCAAGCCATTTCTGCCTGATGAAGTTCATGAATTCGCGGATCGGATGCAGCCTTGCAGGGTAGATTGTCTCGCTTGGAGCATTGATGTTATACGGCTTGAATCCTTGTTTCTTCCAAGCCTGCCCGACTATCGCCTCTTTGCTAAGTGCGCCGACTCCTGTCTCTTTTGACGCGGTCTCAAGAAGTTTTTCCCCGCTTTTCGTAATCGTTATCGATGAAACTGCCGACCTTTCTCTGAGGGTTATCACTCCGCGCTTTGCCAGCGCCTCTACTATCCCTTTCTTTTCTCTTGCGAGCTTGTCGGCGACGTCACTCTTTCCAGAAGCGAGTCCGTTCAGCACAGCCTTTGCTTCATATTCAATCTTTCCTGAAGCCACTTTCTTGCCTTCTTCTGTAAGCGCAGCAGACCCTTTGTCTATAATTATCCATCCGTTCCTCTTTGCCCAGCTCAGTCCAACTTGGTCTTTTATCTCATTCATCCTTTTTGGCCCGCTTGCCAGGCTCTTGACGAGCCTTTCTTCAGGGAAGGCCTTTGTGTCAGCTTTTCCCTCTTCAGTGAGCGCAATCTCTACAGATGGCTTTCTCTTTACGTCGACAGCATTCTTCTCCGCTAGGTTTTCAATCGCCCAAAGAATTCCGTCGCGGGGGACTCCTGTGCTCTCCTCAAGTTCCTCAAGCGAAGACTCTTTCTTCCCCTTTATCTGCTCAAGGATTTTTATCTCGTAATCGTGCAAATCGACACCTACTTGCCCACCTTCAGATAGGTGTAGACTATTATCGCAGCGATTACTGCCAGTATCAATACATACACGCCTACGCCAAGCGTCTTGTACAGCTGTGCGAAGAAGCTCAGCACCTCATCCTGGAGGCTTTCCTGTGTTGTGTATACTAGCTGGAACTTTGAAAGTGGTTCGTCTGCGTACCACGACATAACTGTTACGTTCTTGTAGTTTTGAGTGAAGCTTTGTGCCGGAGAATCAGGCGATGGAACAACTGTCATTATCTTTGACCCTTGCGGAACTATGACTGTAAGGGTTGTATTTTCGCCTAAGACTGCGCCGCTGGCAGCGTGCTGGAAGTTGAAAACGTCATTGTTGAAGCTGTAGAGGAATGTTCTTGGCCCAGTTTGATTTACTACTGTGACGTTGTTCACATAGTATGTCATGAGCAGGTATGCCACCCTTCCGTTCGGCGAAGAGACTATTGGTCCAGGAAGAAAGTTGAAGTTATATATGCTGCCGTGCGGGTTGATTATGTGCTGCACCAGGTTTGGCCCTATTATCAGCTGCCATTGGCTGAGAGTAAGGTTTAGCGCAAGCCTGTCTGTCGAATACTGCGACACCGATTGGTTGCTTACCGCAACTTCAAGTATCTCGCTTACACGAGCGCTAGAGTTCTGGTTCAGCACAACCGTAGTGTTGATGTTTGTCACCGCATAGCTTGCGCTGCTTAATTGGATAAATAGCGAAAAAGGCACAACCAGCAGTGCTAGCAATGCCAGGAATCTAGCGTTCATTTAGGTTTATTGTTTTGCCTATCCTTAAATAGGTTTTGTCTTGCGCTTCCCATACCTAAACGCCGACAATAAAACCAAAGGATTTTAAAGTCAGAACGCACATTAGATAGACGTAAGACCAGGGGGTGCTATGCGTTCACTTAGCGATATGCTTGCAGATTCAAAGATATTCGCTAACCGTGAGGTCCTTTCGCCGCACTTTACCCCACACAAGCTCATCTTCAGAGAAAAGCAGATAAACGACATAGAAAAATCATTGGCTCCTTCGCTGAAGGGCGACCGCGGAAGAAACCTTTTCGTTTATGGAAAGACGGGAGCAGGGAAAACTTCTTGCATAAAATATGTAATAGAAGAGGTCAAGGGGATCCCGAACACACGTGCGAGAATTTCATACATAAACTGCAGAATTTACAACTCAAGATTCCGCGTTCTCAACAAAATAATCGGCGACCACATGCCGACATATGCGAAAAGGGGCTACGGAGCCGTCGACCTCTACGAGAAACTGACGTCATGGATAGAAGAGGACAACAAGATACTGGTTGCTGTGCTGGACGAAGTCGATCTTGTAAAGGACCTCGACGACTTGATTTACACGCTTACAAGGATCAACAGCGACATAAAAGCGGGAGGAGTCACGCTAATCGGAATATCGAACAAGGTCTCGTTCAAGGACGAGCTCGATCCGAGGAGCTTGTCGACGCTCTATGAAACAGAGCTTGTCTTCGCTCCCTACTACGCAACAGAGCTATACGCGATATTGAAGGACAGAGTAAGCGCAGGCTTCAAGAAGGACGTTGTAGAAGACGAAGTATTGCATTTCATAGCAGCGACATCCGCAAAGGAGGGGGGCGATGCAAGGTTCTCGCTGAAGATACTTACAAAAGCAGGAGAGCTCGCCGAAGAGAAAGAGAATCCAAAGGTCACAATGAAAGAGGCGCAGGAGGCGGCAAAGCTCGCCGAGAACGAGATTGTTTACGACGTCATATCAACACTGCCGGAGCACCAGAAAATCGTCCTATACGCTGTCGCAATGCTGACACAGAGCGGAGGCTCTTACAAAAAGCTAACGGACGGAGTCGACACTTATCTATTTTCCGGAGAAGTTTACCACAGGTACAAATCTCTTACAGAAGGAGTCCACAAAGAGGCGAAGAGCGAGAGATGGTACAGAAAATATTTGTCAGAGCTCGAGATGCAGGGGCTCATCGCTTCCTACGAATCCGGAAAGGGAATCCGCGGCCATACAAAACTGATAAAGCTTCTATATCCTCCAAAGAAGATGTGCGACCTTCTCGAGAAAGAGATATTCGGCAAGGGCACGGAGGAGCCAGTCCCGGAGAAGGAAGCAGAATAGTTTGGTGTTTCGTTGCAATTCTATGACATAGTCTCGGAAACATGCCAGTTTGACGACGACTTTATGAAAAGGCTTGGCTTCAAGGACATATTTACGATCAACAAAGAGGTCATGGCGGTCGGTGCACGAGGAATCGCAAACAACGACTCGCCGACAATCGCGCTTGGAAAAGAGACCGGGCAACTTCTCAATCTTGTAAAGCAGGGAGCGACAGCAGTCGCGATCACTGATTCATACATCGACAGAAAGCTTATGGAAGCGATAAAAGAACAAGGCTGCATACTCTGCTTTCCAATGAGCGTTATAACCTCTTCATACGGTGTGGAGAGGACGCGCAACATCTACAAGATGAGCAAGCTTTTCGCACACGCAAGGAAGGCGAAGGTCGACGTCACATTCGTGAGCATGGCAAAGGACAAGACACACATGAACTCGTGCATGCAGCTCATAGAGCTGGCGAAGCTTCTTGGTGCAGACGAGGCTTATGCAAGAAAGGCAATCGCGGATACAACAAGAATGATAGTGGAAGAATGAAGGACAAGCAACGATACATATTGGTTGAGACAAGCGGTGAACTCTCCGAAGACGAGAGGGCATTCTCGTTTGCGCTGTCAAAGGAGATAGTGCGCTGCGTTGGGGAGATGCGAACCCATCACATCAATCCGAAACTCACAAAAATAGTCGACAAACGGCACTTCGTGATAAAGTCTAGCCTCTCAGGAGTAAACGACTTGATACTTGCGCTCGCCCTGATAAAAAGGGTGAACGACAGGGACATGGCCTTCTATACCATCAAGAGCTCTGGCACGATAAGGGCGCTGCTTTCTTCTACGACCGCCAAGGAGTGATCTCCCCCTGTAGCGTGAAGTTCGTTGTTCCTCCGAGATCTCTACCCGAAGTCACAGAAAGGACTCCGTGGTCTTCTTGCGTCACTCGAAGAAGATATCCTGCCCTCGCCGTAACCACCAGTGACGGCACACCGCGAAGCCTCATGACCTGAGGTTTAAGCGTGCTAACGTCAATGCCGCCGGCTTTCGCCCTGTAGACTATTGGCTTTTCTCCATTCTCGACAATCCAGTCTTCCATGACTATAGTGCAATCCCCAAAAGTGTCGCCGCGCATGTATAGCATGTTTCTGTGCCTTCGGATCGGGTTCCATCCAAGGAACACCTTTACGGGTTCACCCTTGCGCACGAACGGGATTGACATGAAACCATTCCTCATCTCAGGCTTCCGGTCCTCTTTGCTGTCCATTGCAATAATGGATCCGTTGACGATTACAATCCTCTCGCTGAATATCCACTCGCGCTCAGAGCCAAAAAATATCGGAAGCACTGCCGTTCCGCCATGGAGTACATCATCGTATCGCGACCTTCTGCTTAGTTCCCCTTTCGTCATCTCTTCAGACTTGACTCTAATCAGGTCGAGCAAGGCTATCGGAGCAGGCTTTCCAGAGAATGACGATGATGTTGAAGATCTGTAACTGAACATATGTTGAGTCAATTTGGTCTGATATTTATTGCTTGCTATTTTCAAAAAGAGTGCCAAACAACAACATGCTTTCCCACCCGAAGGCAGTACACACATGTCGTGAGCAGGCTTAGCTTCCAAGATCGGACGGGTTTGGGCGTTTCCCTGCTCCTATTATCGTTTGACAGAATAGCTCTTTCTTCAAGCTTTATATAGTTTCCGATTTAACGGAACATGGTTTAAATATCTAAGCGAACATCACTTTTCTGGTTTTATGACAACAGCAGCGTTTCCAGCTCAAAAACCTGTCTACCTTGCCGACGGGACGCTTTGGGCTCTTCCTGCCCCACTAACGCTCAAGCCTCCTCACCTCAGGCTGTCGATAGAGGAAATAAATTCTATGGAACTGCCACCCGAAAGGAAAATTATTATTCCGGACTGCAACCCTGAATTAAGGGCTGCAGCATTCGCGCTTTTGAGTAACGAGCCGACCAGAGAAGAAGCCAAGCTGTTGCTCGACAAAAAACACTATGGAATTCTGCGAGAAATATTCATACTGTATTCGGACAGTACTGTCGACATAAAGATTAGGCTCAGCGCAGCAAAATGGCTAGGCCAAAGGTTGTCGCCATTCAGAAAAAATGCCACCCTCCAAAACACTGCAATCGAAGAAAACAAAGAGCTGGGTAAGATAACGAGAGACGCTTGGTGGCTAGTCAACGGCTCCACCGGCATCTATGCACCTAACGATCTTGCACTGCAACTATGACTATTGCTTCCTTTTCTCCTCAGTGCACATTCCAGTCTTCGCGTTGAAATGGTTATCACAAACTCGCCTTCCACATAGTTTGCAGCTGTGCTTCGCAATCTTCGTGCACAAATCACACAAAACTTTCACGTCGCTCATTTCATCCCCTTTCGACAATCTTTTCTTCTGCATCTTCTCCGAACATCGCAACGAAGTCGATTCCGCCAAGTTCAGTTCTTGCTCTCTTGAGCGACATCGGCCTGATGCCCTTGCTCTTTGCATATTCACACTGATATTTTATGTACCTATCGGTGACGTTTGTGTCCGGATTGACGGTTTTGCACAGTGTTATGTAGTTCGATATTACTTCTGTCGCCTTTTCTGGCGCCATTCCCTTTATGTTGACAAGATACGGAGCAAGAATAAGGTTGACTGTCCTGTGCCTGCAGTCAGCGATTGGTGTAGAAAGCAGTTTGTCGATCCAAGAAATGTTTTCCCCTGCTCCTATTATCGCCGCAGCTTTGATTATCGGTCTTTTCACGCCTCTTGCGCATTCTACAACTGCCTTCGGCAACGTCTCATATTTTATCGGAAGGCCTTTTTCTATTGAAGACTTCGCAGCGATCTCGATCACTCTTATCATTCTATGCCTGTCAAGAAGCACATAACCCTTGTTGAGCCTCTGGTTCGCAAGCCTGAAGCTCTCGTCATTTGGGATGTTCTGGAGATATGTCTCGAACGCGACTTCGTAGTCGTCGCCGACGTGCATTATCTCAAGCTCCAGTTCCTTCGCAAGCCTGAGGAGATTGGCATCGCTGTCCATCTCAAGCGCTGCTCCTGCTCTTTTGGATTCGGCAGTGCTGTATCTCTGTATGAAAGTGCTGTTCTTCATCGCACTTAGGAGCATTCTTGCATAAACATAGCTGATTACGAATTCGGGAATGACATAGCTAGTCTTTGTGTACTCAAGATTCTCTTCCTGGAGTGCTTTCTCAAGCCGTTCCTTTCCAAGTTGAAGATGAGAAGGAGCTATGCTACGAAGATCAAGCTCTTTTATCACAACCTTGGCCTCATCGCTGAAAGGGTATTTGTAAGCGAATTCGAGGCCGTCTTTTGCTGCCATGTGCAATTATTGGCTTGGTATTCAATATATAAAAGCCTAAGACTTGTTATCGACTATTTTAAAAATCATAACCTTTTTATACCCGGTTTACGATATACTGTTAGAGTGTAAGGTTGCTTATACTTCCCCACCGGGCACCCTTACACTTCTTTGTTTTACGTCATAGCGAAAGCACGTGATTGCAATGAGAGATGCATACGAATTGAAGTTGGACTGGGGAATAGAGGGAGTAAAGAAAGCGATGGCTCGGAAGGACAATATAGTAATCATAGACATGATGAGCTACAGTTCCACAATTGTAACTGCGATTTCAAAAGGGTTCGTGGTAGAACCGACCGGGGATAAAACGACAAGGACTCCGGGATATAGAAACTCGCCTTCGGTATTCTTGAAAAACGAACCGACGAGAGTCAAACTGACATCATCAAACGGCGGACGTCTTGTCAACGCAGCATTAGATTCTGCAGGCTGTGTTGTGCTTGGATCTATACTGAATGCCAAGGCTACTGCCGACTACATCGGCAGCCAAAACCACGACACCACTCTTATAGCTGCTGGAGAAATAAACGATGATATAACCAAATATAGAACCGACGAGGAGCACATCCGCAGCGCAGAAAACGAACTTTTTGCGCTTGAGGACTATCTCGGCGCAGGAGCAATCGCAAGTTTCTCAAAAATGAAAAAGACCCTAGCGTGTAAAGAGGCAGAGCTACGATTCAAAGATGCAGAACACGACATACACGGAGCACTAAAGGAGACCTCTGGACACAACTGGCTAACCGAGAACGAACCTGCAACAGACGAGACAACAAAATTCGTCAGCCAGCTCAACCTGTACAACGTAGTCCCAAAACTCTTCGTAGTCAACGGAATTCCGGAGATAAGAAACGCGCCATAGCATTCAATGGTTGTAATCATATACAATTCACTTTACACAAACTTTAAATAACAATCAAGAGAGATTAATGGGTCCATCGTGTGTTTTACGATGTCGCGTGTGCGGCATTCTAAGAAAGATGGCGTGATTAGTAAGATGTTTGGACCCCATTTGACGCTTGACCTATACGGTTGTAACAAGAAGAAGCTCAACGACAATGTTCTGCTTTATGCTCTTCTCGACGAACTTCCAGGCAAAATAGGCATGCACAAGTTTTCTGATCCTATAGTTTCTGTCATTCCGCCTAGAGAGAATTCGTTCGATCAAGGAGGAGTTACAGGTTTTGTGATACTTGTGGAAAGCCACATATCAATCCACACCTTCCCGAGCGAGGGATTTGCATCGATTGACGTGTTCTCGTGCAAGAGCTTCGACAGCAAGTTCGCAGAAGAGTACATAACAAAGCTCCTCGAGGCGTCGAAGGCAGAGACTAACGTAAAGAGGCGAGGGAGAGAATTCGTAAAGCACTATCCGAAGAGCACAGAAAAGGCCGCCGCAATCGCCGGAAGGGAGCGGAACAAGGCAACGATGCACTGACTTCTGTAGTGCGCTCAAGTTTTTCCAGGCCTTCTGTATTTGGAAACATCTATACCAAGATCTGCTGGTCCAAATGCGCCGGTTAAGATCTCCTCAACTGAAGTCACCAATATTTTGTCTCTTTTTGTGTTTGACAATATCAACTGTATATCGTTTCCAGAGACTTGGACTGCTTCATAAAGTGTTTGCCTGCAATAGCCACATGGCGCTGTCGGAATTTCTGTGTCAAATGCTTCTCCACGCGCGATGATTGCGAGTGCTGTAAACTCTCGTTTACCTTTTGTATAAGCGCTCGCTATTGCGGTAGTTTCTCCATGTTGCGTATTTGTATAATTAGCGTTTTCTATGTTGCAGCCAGGAAACATCTCACCCTCTTTTGCGAGCAACGACGCGCCTACCTTAAAATGAGAATACGGGCTGTAGGCATTCTCCATATTCTTTGTTGCGTCATCAAGAAGTTTCTTCTGTATTGGCGTCAATTGGTCGTAGGTAAGGTATTTCTGTGCTGTAGCTCTTTTTGCCATAATCTCATCTACAACTACTGTAACATTTCGGTTATTTAAATCCCAAAGCCATAGATATTTAAACCCATTTCATCTAATATAATTCACTGCTTTTCCCGCAGGTACTGTCATTGACAGGAGGGATACAGATGGACAAGGAACAGCAAGACAAACTAAACGCTTTTATTAGCGAAAACAAGGGCAAACGCAAGTTTACGCAGAGCGTCGACCTTACCGTCAACTTCACCGGCATAGATTTCACAAAGCAGGACAACAGGCTCAACCTCGAAGTGCGCCTTCCACACGGAAGGGGGCGAGAGAGCAAGGTAATATTCTTCGGAGACGACAAGAACCTAGCAGCGAAGGCAGAGGCTGCAGGCGCAAAGGTAATCCCAAGCGCAGAGCTTCCCACAATCTCCAACGACAAAGTGCGCATGAACGAGCTGCTCGAATACGAAATGCTTGCGCAGGCTGCGCTCATGCCTCAGATTGCAAAGGCTCTCGGTCAATTCCTTGGTCCGAGAGGAAAGATGCCAAAGGCGGTCATCGGGTCAGACGTCGGAACAATGATCAATAACATTACAAAATCTATTTACATAAGAAGCAAGGGCAAGTACCTCCCGACTGTGCACTGCGTAGTCGGCACAGAGCAACTGCCGACCGATCAGCTCGCCGCAAACATCGACGAAGTGGTAGGAACGCTTTCAAAGAAGTTCGGAAAGGCGCATATCCGATCAGTATTTGTAAAAATGACGATGAGCGCACCGCTCAAGCTGTGATATCATGTTGAACAAGGATCAAAAGGTAAAGTTTGTAAACGAGGGCAAGAAAGAGCTCTCGAAGTACTCAGTAATAGGAGTGCTTCCACTCGCAAACATACCTGACAGGCTTGTTCAAAAGTCGAGGAACACAATGAGGAGCAAGGTCCGATTCATACTCGGAAGAAGGACTCTGCTGGTAAAGATCCTCGAAAGCGACGCAAAGACAAAGCATCTTACAAAAGAACTCAAGGGAACGTCTGCAATACTTCTCAGCAACGACGACCCATTCGCGATTTACAAGGAATTCAAGTCCAACTCGATAAAACTTGCAGCTAAGCCGCACCAGATAAGCCCTGACGACATAGAAATACAGGCAGCGGAAACAACACTGCAGCCGGGACAGACTGTAACAGAGCTGAAGCAGGCAGGCATCGACGTCCAGATTCAAAAAGGCAAAGTGGTAATCGCAAAGGACAAGGTTCTTGTCAAGAAGGGCGCAAAGATCACGCCTGCTGTCTCAAAGGCGCTGAAGATTCTCGACATAATGCCATTCACGGCATCAATCACTCCATCTGTTCTAATGCAAGGACAGCTCATGTTCACGCGCGACATACTCGGAATAGATTCTGCAGTCGTGCTAAAGCAAGTGACGACAGGATTCAACGCAGCGCTTCAGATATCGCTCAAGGCAAACATAATCAGCAGATACACAATCAGGATATTCATAGAAAGGGCTTACAGAGAAGCAATTGCAGTTGGCGTAGAAGGACACATTCCAGAGCCAGGCATTATCGAAAAGCTTATGACAAACGCTGTGATGGGTGCATCGCAGCTCAATAGCATGGTGAAGCCAGCGCCGGCAGAAGCCGCGGCTGCGCCACCAGCACAATGATACTAAGGTGAAGTTATGGAATACGTATATGCGGCGCTGTTGCTTGACGCAGCAGGAAAGGAGATAACAGAAAAGAGTCTCTTGGAAGTAGTGAAGGCAGCGGGTATGAGCCCAGACGAAGCAATGGCAAAGGCCACTGTTGCATCTCTAAAAGAGGTCAACATAAAGGAGGTCATAAAGAACGCCCAAAGTGCACCAGTCGCGGCAGCAGCACCTGCAGCAGGAGCAGCACCAGCAGCGAAGAAGGAAGCGCCAAAAGAAGAGAAGAAGAGCGAAGACGAAGCAGCGGGAGGATTGGCCGGTTTGTTCGGTTAATCGCCGGTGTGGCAATGCCATCGGCATCGAGCCTTGCAACTTCGCCTATGCTGAAAAAGCAGCCGCTAGGCTCGACAATATTTACTGAATCGGTAAAGCCGTTGGCAGCAACACTTTTATATGCTACTTGCATGAAATGAAGAGTGGTATCAATGGATGTCCATGTAATAAAACCGAACTGCACCGGGTGCTCGCACTGCTTTGACGTGTGCCCAGTAGCCGTATTCGAGATGCGTGAGATCGCAAACGACCCAGACGGATCAAAGGGCGTAATCAACGCAGACACCGCACCACCACAGGACCAATGGAAAGGACAGGAAAACCCTACTTATTTTGCAAAGTGGAACAACGATGTGCAGAAATGCCACGACCACTACAAGAAGAAGTCAGTAGCAGTCAACGGATCGGCTTGCATACTCTGCCAAGCATGCCTGATCGAATGCGAAGGAGAATGCATAGTCATAACCGACGACCAGGGACAAGTCTACAAGTCTATTTACAAGTGACGATAGGCCAAGGAATAAAAGCGTATTCTGTCTATCCCTATGCATGGAGCGCAGAGCGCCAAAGTCCCAGTCTGCAATGGAGTATCTGATGACTTACGGATGGGCTATATTAATCATTGCCGTGGTCCTTGCAATTTTGTTCCAGCTCGGAGTTTTTTCAGGTGGAAATTTCACTCCGAAGGCGCAGGCAGGAGCATGCCAGGTGCAGAAGACCTCTGCAGGAGTGTCACTCGAAGGAGAATGCCAAGGGCAACTTCCTGAATACGTAGCAAGGTTTAATGGGAATTCCTACGCATCGGTGCCGTCTTCTGTCACACCAGATGGCATAACCAACGCATTTAGCGTTTTTGCATGGGTGTATGCGAACACAAATCCCGGCGGCGATACTCACGGCGACGTGATAGCACAAAAATGCAACGGAGCATGCACGTGGTTCGTCGAACCATACGGCAACGGAGCAGGAAGAGCATCTCCATCGTTCTATTATAATGGGGCATCCTTCGCTTGGAACACTTATTCTACGGTGTTGAATTTCCCATTGGGTCAGTGGGAATTCGTAGGGTTCGTTGTTAACGGAGGCACAATAACCGCTTATGCTGATAACAACAACTATCCAGTAAGCGCATCATACACTACAAACTCTATTGCAGTCTTTCCAACATGGATAGGTACGCGTGGTGATGGAATATGCGGCAGCTGTTTTATTGGTGACATAGCCGATGTTCAGGTTTACAACACGTCACTATCGCAAAATGAGGTCAATTCATTGTATCTCGAGGGCATAGGCGGCGCTCCGATAAGACCCCAAAATATCACTGCATGGTGGCCGCTCAATGGCAACGCCAACGATTACTCCGGCAATAACAACAACGGCCAGCTTAACAGTATATCATTCAATAGCTCTTGGTCGAGCAGCTACACCGCACCCTGACAGTATAGTATATCATTGGAAAAACGAGGTATTTTATATTTTGAGGGCAGATTAATATCCCGACAACTGCTGCCGGATCTGCAAACATGATAAATTACGCAAAAGAGCCGTTCAGCGACGAAGAAAGCCTTGCAGTCCTCAATCCCTTTGTAAGAAAATGGTTTGAGAAGAACTTCGACGAACTGACTCCACCGCAAAAGTATGCATTCAAGCTTATCAGCGAGAGCAAGAACGTTCTTATCACTGCACCGACAGGATCTGGAAAGACAATGTCGGGCTTTTTGTCGATCATAAGCAGGCTTTTCGACTTATCAATGCAAGGAAAACTCGAAGAGAAGGTCTATTGCATATACATTTCACCGCTCAGAGCGCTCAACAATGACATCCACAGAAATCTTCAAAGGCCGCTAGAAGAAGTTCTGTCGGCGATAATGAAGGAAAAAGGGGTAAAGGTCATCAAAGAAGGAATCAGGCCAGTAACAATCGGCGTTCGAACAGGAGACACAACACAGCAAGAACGGCAGAAGATGCTGAAGCACCCGCCGAACATACTTGTCACAACCCCGGAAAGCCTTGCAATACTAATCAACTCGTCAAAGTTTGTAGAGAATCTCAAATCTGTTCAGTTTGTAATCATAGACGAGATGCACGAGCTTGCAAACAACAAGCGCGGAGTGCACCTTGCGCTTTCAGTCCAGCGACTGCAGGATCTCACAGACGACCCATTCTCAAGAATAGGGCTTGGGGCAACGCTCTACCCGCTCGAAGAGGCGGCGAAGCACCTTGTCGGCTACAACGGCAGCGAACCTAACGACTGCACGATAGTCGATGGGTCGTGGAGCAAGAAACTCGACGTCATAGCCAAGAGCCCGGTCAAGGACATGATATATACCGATCAGAGAAAAATCGAAGATGCAACCTACGCCGAACTCGATAGGGTAATCAAGAAGAGCAAAACAACGCTTATTTTCACAAACACAAGGAGCGGAACAGAGCGAGTAGTGTTCAACCTCAAGAGACGCTTCAAATATGGCGAAGACATCGCCGCTCACCACGGCTCTTTGTCAAGAGAATCGCGACTTGAAGTGGAAGACCTTCTCAAGAAAGGAAATCTCAAGTGCGCAGTATCGTCTACAAGCCTTGAACTTGGAGTAGACATCGGTTCTATCGAGACCGTTGTGCAGCTTGGATCGCCGAAAAGCGTAACAAGGGCAGTGCAACGAATTGGAAGGGCAGGACACTCGTTCAAGGCAACAGCAAAAGGGGAAATAATTGTTCTGAGCAGAGACGATCTTGTCGAATGCACAATAATGCTTGATGCAGCACTCAAGAAACACCTCGACTCTTTCACTGTTCCACAAAACGCGCTCGACGTCCTTGCGCAACACATGGTTGGAATGTCGATATCAAAGAAGTGGGACATAGACGAAGCATACAATCTTGTCAGGAAAGTCTATGCATACCACCAACTTCCGAAACAGGACTTCATGTCACTGATAAATTACCTCGCAGGGAACTATGTCGGCCTTGAAAGCAGGCGCGTATACGGCAAAATATGGTACGACGAAGCGCAAAACACATTCGGAAAACGAGGAAAGATGATAAAAGTAATCTACATGCTCAATCTCGGCACCATTCCTGACGAAGTTGCAGTAAATGTAATGGTCATGGGGACGAAAAAGTGGGTCGGGAACATAGAGGAAGAGTTCCTGATGAAGCTGAAGCCTGGAGACATCTTTACGCTCGGAGGAAGATTGTATAGATTTGAGAACTCAAAGGCGATGAAAGCGTACGTGACTCCTGCTCAGGCGACTTCCCCTACGATTCCTCCATGGTTCTCTGAGCAATTGCCGCTCAGTTACGAGTTGGCTAACGAAATAGGCCAGTTTAGACTAGAGTTTTCCAAACTAGTCTCACAGTACATCGCAAAGAAGAAGCTCAAACTGTTCTCTAGCAAATCAAAGATACCGAAGGCGATAAATGATTATCTCGACAAACTGCCGATAGACAACAACTCAAAGTATTCAATATATTCGTACTTCGTCGAGCAGCTTCTCTATGCAAAAGAGGTGCCATCAAGCGAACTTATGCTGGTCGAACTGACAAAAGACCTTTCAGAAGAGCGATATGTGCTGATATTCCACTCTCTTCTAGGCCGCAGGGTGAACGACGCACTGTCAAGAGCATTCGGAGTAAAGCTTGCAGAAGAGCTCGGCACAGATATCGGCGTAAACATCAGCGACAACGGATTCGTTTTCTCGTTCGAGGACAGACCACGGCTTCTGAATGAGAAGATGATCAACAACATTGCGCTGGAACTTGCAAAAGATGGGATATTCACAATGCTCAAGAGAAACATCAGAAATACGGAGCTGATGAGAAGGAAGTTCAGGCACGTTGCCGGAAGAAGCTTCATGATACTTAGGAATTACAAAGGCTGGAAGATTGGCGTGAGCAAGCAGCAGATAAATTCACAGCTTGTTCTCAAGGCAGCAGAAGAAATCGACCCGAATTTCCCAATCATCAAGGAAACCTACCGCGAAATACTCAACGACACCATGGATATGCCCCGTGCAGAGATCACTCTCTCGAAAATAAGGAAAGGCGAGATAAAAATCAAGATGATTGAGACACATTTTCCAAGTCCTTTCGCCCACAACCTGATAACATTCGGCCACGCAGACGTAATAATGATGAAAGACCGCCAAGATTATCTACGAGAACTGCACAAGAGAGTAATGAAGAAGATATCGGCGAGAAAATGATCCTCACAAAAGACATAGAGCTTCTTGACGGTCTGCCAATAGCCTACATAAAGAGCCTGAACGCCCTGATTGTCGCGGATCTGCATCTTGGCTACGAAGGAGTGATGGCGAAGAGGGGCTCAGCGCTTCCAAAGGTCAACTACAACAAGATAATCGAGATGTTGACCAAAGCTCTCGACAAAACCGACGCCAAGCAGATAATAGTCGATGGAGACATCAAGAACGAGTTTTCCACAGTAGATGAAGCAGAGTTCAATGAGCTTTTCGATTTCATAAACTTCGCAAAGCAGAAAAAGGTCCAGCTGGTCCTGATAAAGGGGAACCACGACAACTTTGTCGAACGATATAAGGAACCGTTCAAGCTCGTTGTCCACAGGCAAGAGACAAAGATCGGCGATTATCTGTTCTTCCACGGAGAAGAGCTTCCTCACGAAACAAAAGGTGTATCGATGATGATAATGGGCCACGAGCACCCTGCAATAGGCGTTATCAACGCCGCCGGCTCGAAGGAGAAACTTGGATGTTTCCTTCATGGCAAGTATGGACGCACGCCAATACTTGTCCTTCCGGCTATGAACTACTATGCAGCAGGCACAGACATCAACTTCCACGCGAGAAACGATCTTCTGTCACCGGTTTTCAAGAAGACAAACGTAGACAAGATGCATGCGATAGTCGTTGGCTATGGATCAACTATCGACTTTGGTCCAATCGGTTCTCTTAGGAATCTCTAAAATCGGCACAGGTCCTTCTTCGCTAGAACGCTTCAACCGTTTCAGGATTTCGTTGCCGCCTCTGTATTCTGGATATCTTTTTGCAAATATTGCTTTACGTTCACGTTCGCTAAAGCCGAATGCTTTCAGGTAATATGATTGTGCATGCAGCAGCCCAAAGCCGAACGGACCTTTTAGGCGTTCTGCAAACCACGCTGCGACATCATCATTAAACTGCCAGAAGAACACTCTTTCGTTAGATTCGATTCCAGTAAAGCAGTCTCGGAAAAAGTATGTTCCTCCCCTTTTTGAGATTGCAAATGAGATAGTCCGTATTTCCTTGAATCTCGCCATCCACGTTAATTCTTTCACCATGTTTCCTGTCATTCCGCCATCTCTAGTTGTCACTACTACACGTTCTGTGAGCAACTTATGCAGATCATCATGCATTCTCTTGCTGCCGATTACGCCTACACACATACTTTGCATAATCTCGTCTAAGCGGCGAGATATTTATTGTTTCCGATAGCATTAGCCCAACGCTGCATAGAACAGCAGCGGCAGTATGTTGATGACGAGAGCAACTACTATTATGTATGCAAATAATCTGATTATCTTCTCGTTCTTCACATTCGCCTTGTATATCCTCCAGCCGTCAAAGGCCGGCACAGGCAGAAGGTTTCCAACTGCGACGGCGAAGTTCAGCAAGAACGAGAGCGAGAACAACGTGAAGAGAAAGTAAATCAACGATGATATTATGTCGGTTTTCATCGGCTGATAGACGTTTATGCCGATTATTCCTCTTGTAGCGTTGCCGATTGCCTTGGCCGTAAGCGAATAGTTCCCTGTATTTGTTGCTATCGTTACTATATGCCCTGGCAAATCATTCGCAGCCGCAACAGTAAAGCTGCTGAGATTGTTGATCTTGTAGCCATTCCAGTACATTATCTCCATTCCAGGTTTCAGCACACCGTATGCCGGCGTGTTTGCTCCGACTTGGCTTATCAGCACTTGATTTGCGTAGATTCCAGGAAGCAGATATTGGTACGTCCCAAACAACAGAAGGAAGAACAGGAACATAAGCACAAAGTTCGAAGAAATCCCTGCTGCGAGTATGCGGGTTTGCTTTATCGGATCGAGCTTCATCACAGCTTTCTCGTCAGGCTCGACGTAGGCGCCCATAGGTATAATTCCAAAGACGACAAGGCCAAGCCCCTTTAGTTTGATCTTCTCAATCCTAGCAAGTATTCCGTGCGAAGTTTCGTGGACGATGAGCAGAATCGCCAAAGATATTATCCCTGCAAACAATGGTATGTCTATTCCTGGAATTATCGGCGCAGCTCCTGGCAGCTGATTTGTAAGAGAGCTGGTTTGTGGAGATCCTGAAGCAGAGCTGACAACAAACTGCGCTATTCCAATTACTATAGCGCCTGCGTTATACACAAGCAGTGTCACAACATAGCCTGCAAGCCCAGTCGCTACGGCGACTCCGTAGAATATCCATGGAAGAATGCTCTGTGTTATCGACTGTGAATACGCAGCCGGCCTGTTTGCGACAGCGTTCTGCAGCTGTGGGAGGTTTATGAACTGAAGCGATATTGCCAATGCAGGGAGTATGTAGAACAGCACAACCAACAGAGAAACAAGCCCGAAAATGTAATCCCACTTGCTTATCCTTCCTTTCAAAAGAGGATACGAGAAAATTCCAAGCCCTAGCACAAGTCCCCATATCGACATGTGCTGCCAGAACCATTTTCCGCTTTTAGAAATTCTGTCTATGAACGCAAGCCCGTGCTTTGTCCCAAGAAGATACATTCCGAAACCTGTCTGCAGGGAATTTACCTTTGCGATTATTGTACCTATGAAGAAAAGCGATGAAAGCGCAAGCAGCCATTGGACCAGCACCCCAACGTAAGTCGAAACTAGCGCTACATATATGGCGAAAACTGCAAGCAGGAACAAAATCACGTTTGTCGCCGCTTTTACACTGCCTGTGAGTTTCAATTGTCGCCTAGTTCCACTGTCCTTTCTTTTCATACGCTCGATTTATTTTGAAAGGGAAGCTATAAATGCACTGCCTAACATTTTGGTTTGCGGCTGGTGAAGTTATGGTGAGTTTCGGCGTAGAGGTTGCCCTGGCAGCGATAATATTGTGGTCGTTTTCGACAACTCTCAACAGATACGTATCAGAAATTGTCGGCAGCATAAAGACCGGGCTTCTTATCGCCGGATTCGGCCTAATTCCAATAATGGCTTACGCGGTCTACGCACCAGCAGTAATAACACTCTGGGAGCTGGGGCTGGCTCTGCTTGCAGGAGCAGCATGGGCGATCGCAGGGCTTCTATTCTACAAGGCTCTTGAGACGGAGCAGGTTTCGAATGCGATAGGCGCACAGCCGATTCAGCCCGTGCTTATCTTGCTTTTCAGCGTGTTGATTCTCGGAGAGCTGCTCACCACCGCCGACATAGCCGGAGGAATAATGATAGTAATCGGCGCGTCTCTTGTCGCATCGAAGGCCGGAGGTATAAAATTCAACTTAAAGCTGATACCTGCATTCATGGGCCAGGCGATCTGGGCTTTCTACTGGATACTCCTTTCGCTGGCGATATTGAGCGCCGGCAACTCTGCGGTTCCGCTGATGGTTGCAAGGATCACATCATTCGCAGTGTTCATTCTTTTCTACAAAATGTTCTACGGGAGCAAAGCGCCGAGAAAGAGAAACTTCAGGACAATGGCGCCGCACAGGGTGCTCGGAGGCAGCATTGCAGGCATCGCTGATGGAATTGGCAACGTACTCTACAGCAATCTCGTCCTCATCGCAGCGCTCGCTCAGGGCAGCATAATCTTTGCGATGAGCCCGCTGATAGTGGTGGCGTTTTCCCACTTGGGACTCGGAGAGAGATTGACAAGAAATCAGGCAATCGGCATACTAATCGCAGTTGGCGGAGCGGCAATAATGGCAATTGCCTAATGCGCCACAAAAGTATTATAAGTTTAGACTACGCTAAACCTTTGGTGGTTAAATGGAGGAATGCGAATTATGCGGGCGACAAACAAAGGATATCTACGTTCTTGATGTTGAGAATGTCGAGATAAGGGCATGCGCGAAGTGTGCAAAGGGAAAGAAGGTCATAAGGACTGAAATCGAGAAGCCGTTGGTAAACAGAAACCCTAACTACATAAAACCAAAGAGTGATGAAGACCGCGAGCTTGTCGAGGGATACGGCGTAAAAATAAGAGCAGCGAGAGAACGAATGAAGCTTCCGATAAAAGTGCTCGCAGAGATGCTTAGTGAGAAAGAGCACTATCTTGTCAGAGTGGAAGAAGAGGAGACAAGGCCAACTCTTGAACTTACAAAGAAGCTCGAGCGCGCATTGAGCATAAAGCTGACCCAGGACGTCGAAGAGGCGAAGGCTGTGGCTTCATCGAAAGGCCAATCAAAAGGAGCAACAATCGGCGACTTCATAGGAGGTTGATGTGGCGTGGCAGTCGATCTGGGGAAGCTGGTCTCAAAGAGGAAGCTCTCCCTAGAAGAACTCCGCAACAGAGTAGTCGCGATTGACGCGTACAACGTATTCTACCAATTCCTGTCGATAATAAGAGGCCCCGATGGCACTCCGCTTATGGACAGTCATGGCAATGTGACAAGCCATCTTTCCGGGCTTTTCTACAGAAATATCGAACTCATAGGTTACGGTGTAAAGCCAGTTTATGTGTTTGATGGGATTCCATCTACACTTAAGCAGCGAACGATCAATGCCAGGATAAGACATAGAGAGGAGCAGAAACAGGCTTGGGAAGAAGCAAAGAAGGAGGGCAACCTGGAAGAGGCGAAGATCAGGGCACAGGGGAGCACGCGAATCACGAAGGAAATTGTCGAGAGCGGGAAGAAGCTTCTCCAGCATATGGGCATACCTTGCATAATGGCTCCGAGCGAAGGAGAAGGACAGGCATCATACATGTGCAAAAACGGGCTTGCTTACGCAGTGGCGAGCCAAGACTACGACACCATGCTGTTTGGTGCACCAAAAGTTGTAAGGAACATGACACTAAGCGGCCGGAGGAAACTTCCGAGCAAGAATGTCTACATCAACATCGAGCCAGAGCTGATGAGCCTCGACGACACTTTGAAAGAACTGGGAATAAACCAGAAGCAGCTCATTTGGCTCGGCATACTCCTGGGTACAGACTTCAACGAGGGAATACCGAAGGTCGGTCCAAAGACGGCGCTCAAAATCACGAAGGAGGCAAAGACAATCGGCGACATAAAACGATACGTAAAGGAAAAGTACAACACAGAGTTCGAGCTAGACATTTCAGAGGTGGAAGATCTGTTCCTGAAGCCAGAGGCGAAAGAGATCAGCGAAGGCGATCTCTCTGTAATGCTCGAGGCATTCCCGAATAAAGACGAAATGATCAAGTTCATGTGCGATCAGCACGACTTCAGCAGAGAAAGAATAGAGAAATTCTCCGACAAACTCACGGAAATGCGCGGAGAAGGAAAACAGAAGAGCATTGGTCAGTGGTTCAAGTGAAAGAAAAAGACGTTCTTGAAAAGATAAAAGAGTTCGAAAGGACGCTGCCGAAGTTTGAAGACGGCCGCATCAACTATTCTGGAACAAAATATGCACCAGTGGTACTTATTTTCATAATGTACGACGGAAAGATACTACTTCTGAAAAGAAGCGGCAAGGTCCGAACATACCAAGGCAAGTGGAATACTGTTGCCGGATATCTTGACGAGATGCATCCGATAAAGGAGAAAGTGCTTGAAGAGCTCAGCGAAGAGATTGATGTGCACGAAGATAACATAGGGTCGATAAAACTGGCTGATGCCCACGAAGAATAAGATAAAACCCTCGACATGACATGGCTCGTCGCTCCTGTTCTTGTGAAACTGAAACGCAAACCAGACGTCAAGATCGACTATGAGCACACAGAGTTCAAGTGGATAAAACCGAATGAAATAGATAACTATGATATTGTTCCTGGCGCCGACAAAGATCTACGACTAGTGCTCGAGTTGCAGTAGGTCTTTATATTCTTATGTTACCAAAGTAAAGTGGATGAGGTATGCCCAGAAAAAGGCGATCTGGCAGCGAACCGATAAAATTTGATAGCCCGCCAGAAATCAACAAACTGATCGCGCGTTTCCTTGAAGACGTAGCCAAAGATTTTTCCGAATTCTCAGATATCAAAGCAGTCAGCGACCCGCTTATCTATGGTTTCAACGTGAGAGTGGCAAAAGACGGCATGCCGCAGATAACAAGCTTCGGCAATGTGCGTCCGGCTGAGCCAAAAGTCAAATACGGAGACGATAGAGAGCCGCTCGTCGACATTCTAGACAAAGATAAGGACGTCACGATAATTGCAGAGCTTCCTGGTGTGGAGAAACGCGCCATAAGGATAACTGCATATCCTGGCGAGATAACTCTCGAAGCAAGGGATCATGGCCACAACTACAACAAAAAGGTAAAGCTTTCCGGAACGGTCAATCCCAACGCAAAGAGCGCAAAGTTCCACAATGGGGTTCTAGAGCTGGTTTTCGCAAAGTCGTCTTCGCACACACGTCCATCGATCATAACCATTACTGATTAATACCTTTCCGTCTAATCCTCTACATAATCATAAGGTGAGCATTTGGTACAGAAAACCGTTTCACGGCACAACAGAAAACTAGGAAAGGTGTACAGGAAGAAGATAAAGCGCAAGAAGCTGAAGAAATTCCACAGGAAAATCTTCAAATCGCCGACGAGACGACGCTGACTCTTAGCTGATGTCTACATAGAGGCTGTCGTTGAACTCGTATGCTATGGTGTCGTCTGTCATGCCAAGCGACTTGAGAAGAAGCTCCTTGCTCTCGAATTTCTTGAATCCGTTTGCAAAGTCTAGAGCGTAAGCCTTTCCGTCAAGCTCGTAATATGTGAGAACCTTCCTGTTCCCGTCGTTCACCGACACGAGGACCTTAGATGCCGGGTTTCCGAGCGCGATGAGTATGCTGCATAGGAGTATGTTTTTGTCGAGTACATCACCTATTCCATACTTTATCGTGTCAGCAGGCGCCAGCCAGAACTCCAAAGGAAGTGCCACGTCCTCTACGTTGTTCTTCACATAATAAAAGGAGTCGACGCTCGCTTCGTAGAAGTTGCTCTTGAAGCTGAAGATCCCGAACGAGCTCTTTATCTCGTCAGCTTTCTTCATTACAAGTTCGTTCTTCGGAGTCACAAGCGACGGAAGCTCTGCTACCGAGATGTGTTCCTTCTCTTCTATGTAATCCTTGTATCTCGAGATTATGGCCAGGTAAATCTGGTTCAGCCTAAGCTCCCTCTCGAGTGCCTTTTCATCCACGATAGGCACCACCTTTAACCCTGTACATAATCTTTAAGAACCCTCAACGTTATTAACTCTTCAGTTTAGGGACCAAAATGTTGGCATCAGCGAAGCACATGGTGGATGCAGGCGTGTCCGGAGCCTACGCCAGTATTGCGAAGAGCAAGCCACAATCAATCGAGCTTCCTGACGGCAGGATAGCAGCGCCCGAGTTCAGGATTTTTTCAGACACATTGCATAGGGACATGGGATTCGGCGCTCCATACCAGGTTACGACTGCACTGCAGGTAAGGAAATACGCAGGCAAAATTGAATACAAATTCATCGAAGATATGCCGGGGCTCAAGCTTTCCGACTCTGAACGCAAAGCCTATGGGGAGCTTTCCGTCTGGTTTGTTCTGTACGACCCTAAATGTCTGCCTGCCCCTACCCCACAGCCTCCCGACGCACTAAGGAGAAACGACGATTGATACACACAAGAATTTATTCTTATACTTCGCTCTTTTATTGATGAAGAACAAGGAAATAGCTGACATCATCAACGAAATTGCGACGATGCTAAGCCTAGAGGATTTTGCAACTGCAAGGTTTGAGGTGCGGGCTTACCAGAAGGCTGCGCTCACTGTGGGCACATTGCAGGAGCCGATCGAGGAAGTTTATCAAAAAGGCGGAGTAGAGGCGCTGATGGAGCTTCCGGGCGTCGGGAAAAGCATCGCAGCTCTCATCGAAGAGTACCTCAAGACAGGAAAATCGAAGAAATACGAGATGCTGAAGAAGAAATATCCGTTCGACATCGCTTCTCTAACTGCAATACAAGGGCTTGGTGCAAAGAAGGCGCTTAGGCTGTATCAAGAACTGAAGATCAAGAACATAGACGACCTCAAAAAAGCGATAGAGCAGCACAAGATTGCAAAGCTAGAGGGATTCGGAGAGAAAAGCGAGGAGCTGATAAAGACAGGGCTTGGTTTCATGGCTTCTGGAGGCGGAAGAATGCGAATCCAAGACGCGCTGCCAACTGCAGACGAGATGATAAAAAAACTTAATGAAAGCGGACTTGTTGAAAAAGCTATGCTGGCGGGCTCTGCACGCAGAATGAGAGAAACAGTAGGCGACCTCGACATCCTTGTAATATCGAACAAACCTGAAAAGGTAATGGATTTCTTCACAAAGATGAGCAACGTAGAAGCCATCATCGCGAAAGGTCCGACAAGATCTGCGGTCCGGCTAAATATAGGGCTCAACTGCGACATCCGTGTTCTAGAGCCGGAGAGTTTCGGTGCATCGGTTCAATACTTCACCGGAAGCAAAGACCACAACATACAGGTACGAACAATTGCTGTAGGAAAGGGATACAAACTCAACGAATACGGCCTGTTCAACAAAAAAGGGAAGAACGTCGGAGGCTCTGAAGAGGAAAGCATTTACGAAGCGTTGGGGATGCAGTGGATGCCGCCAGAGATGAGAGAGGCTCGCGGAGAAGTGAAGCTTGCGCAGGAGCACAAGATCCCAAAACTTGTCGACGTAAACGACATAAAGGGAGATCTTCATTCCCACACAAAGCAGAGCGACGGTGCAAACACTCTGGAAGAAATGGCAGAGGCTGCAATGAAACTTGGTTATGAATACATCGCCAACACTGACCACACGCCAAATCTTCCGATTGCAAACGGAAAGAGCGACAAGGAGTTCGAGCAGATATTCAAAAAAGTCGACAAGCTCAACGAAACGCTGAAAGGAAAGTTCAGAGTTCTCAAGGGCGCAGAGGTCGACATTCTGAAGAACGGCGCACTAGACCTAAAAGACTCTACTTTGAAGCAGATGGATTGCGCAGTAGGAGCAGTCCACATGAACACAACAATGCCGAAGAAGGAGATGACTGACCGGATAATAAAGGCGCTGGACACCGGCCTCATTCATGTGCTGGCACACCCAACAGGAAGAAAAGTTAATGAGCGACAGGCGTACCAAGTCGATCTGGAAAAAGTTGCAGAGGCTGCAGAACGCAACAATGTTGCGTTGGAAGTAAATGCGACTGACAGAATGGATATCAATGATACAAACATAATGCTCGTTTCAAAGTACAAAATATTATTTGCAATAGATACCGATGCGCATAGGACACAGGACTTTTTCAACATTAGGTATGGAATTGGAACTGCACGCAGAGGCTGGCTCACTAAGGACAGAGTGCTCAATGCTCTCCCGTTGGATAAGCTCATAAAAAAGCTTTCTAGATAAGCATAACTATTTCCAAAATCCGTAAATTTGATAGAAAGAGCGCTACAAGATAACGCAAGATCCACAGTCACATGAAGTTTGAAAGGTTGAACTGCTTTATCGGTATCTGCCCTCCGCCTACTCCTCCAAACACTGTTTCTATCTCTTCTCTAACAAGCTGTATCCTCTGTTTTATGTAGGGCTCCAAGTTGTATCTGTTTGCAAGAGTAGTTGCGATGTTGAGATATTTCTCTATGCCACCTTTTGATATCGTCAATACGAGCTTTCCCCCGCAGTTTGTCCGCTTGCATTTCCCAATGAGCGGCACTCTTCTGTATTTTGCATTGCACGAGACGCACCTGAACGTCTGCTTCGAGAAAGAGTGGAGGTTTCCGATAAGGTCTGGGATGAAGTGGCTTATTATCAATCTTCTTGCAGTGTCCGGCTTGTCGATCGTGCACAGTCTGTCCATCAGCGAGAACTGAAGGTCGATCTTTTCCTGCATAGTTTTCAATTTTGTGTACACGCTTCTCATCGGTGCGCCTGTAACCGAATCAACTCCGGAGCTGTGAGTAAACAAAAGTTTTGAGTATACTTCATTCTTGCCTAGCCTGTTGCCGACAAGCGCCACCTGCACCTCGCTCGGAGTCGGGTAGTTCATAGTTTTGTTGTAGAAATCCAATCCGTATCCTTCTACAACTTCCATAGCGTGCACTTCATCGTCAACCTCGTCAGGATTCACGTTGACTGTCATGATGAGAGGTGCATCCATCGTTCCGCCAACAGTTATTGGAAGATATTTCTTTGAGAAGTTGATGAGTGCGTCAAGAAGAAGCATCGTGGTGTCTTCGTCACCGTCGCAGTTTCGCCTTCTTGCACATACTGTGTAAGGATGCGCGAACCCAACGCTTGCGGTTGTGAAGCCCACTATTCTTCCCAGCACTCCGCAAGACGTGTGTGGCGAAAGCGTTATCACACAGTGCCCTATCAGCTCATCTATGCTGTTGACTTTGTAATATGGCTCCATCTTGTAGAACTTGACTAGAAGGTCGTCGACGTATTTCGCGATTTTCAGCATGTACTCTGCGCCACGCCTGTTGATTACGAGATCTTGGTGGTGCAGTTCAAGCAGCTGGTCGTCCTTATCCAGCGGTTTGCCAAGATAATCGTGAGTATATCCTATTTCCTTCAGCTTCTCGATGCTTACTCCTACCTCTCGCGGATAGAAATGAGTCATAGGTGCATCTGTAGCGTCGAACCTGCTTGTTCCGTCCTTGAATATGTAGATTCCATTTACTGCTCTCAGTATTCCTTTCTCAAGCGGCTCTGATATTTTGTCTTTGCTGACAAGTCCCTTTACCCCTTTCATGACTTTCGGCAGGCTCTGCACACCAACACTTTTCATAGCGCGATCTACTCTGTCGCCGAGCTGGACCTTTATCGTGTCGTAGCCAGAAGTCTTGCTCCCGCAAACTGGACATTGGTCAGCTAGTGTCGCTCTTCCGCATGCCTTGCACACCCTTTCCAGCACGCTTCTAGAGTCGTGGAGAGCGCAGAACGGCGATGCAACGAATTCCTTGCCAACTTTGCAGCGATATCTTGCGATTTCTATCTCTACATATGGAGAACCAAACCGCCTTTTGTCCTCGGCATACGCCTTGTATATGTTGCGCTCCTTCCCCCCGTATTCTCCGATAGGGAACAGCACGTGCGGGGCAGGCTTCATCAAACGCTCCCTCGCCTTTTCAGGCCTTCCGATTCTTGCGCCTATCCTGGATGAGCGCTTCATTATCTTGAATGGTGCGACTTCGTTAACGGATGTAAGCGGATCCGCAGATGCATCATATTTTTCAATCACCTTCGCATCAAGATTCAGGACTTCGTTTTTTGTGAAACCGAGCGACGCGATGAGGCTCTGCGCATCATCATTCTTTATCACAATAGTTGTGCCGTTGTCATGGTGCGGTATGCACATTCGTTCCACGGCATCCCTTATCTCCTCTCCTGGAACGCTTATCTCGATTTGCGCGACGTCAAAAATCCCTTCTCCTGTTCTCCCGATGTTTCCGTTGAGCACCTCTTTTGCAAGGAGCCCAAGCGCTCCTGCCCGAACGTCGGAATAATCGTATATGTAGCGTGGGTGCATGGGCACTCCGTGGGTTTTCGAGAGGTTGTATGCATCATAGAACGATAGAACGCCAATTATTTCGCCGTTGTATCCTGCGGCTTTCAGCTGTTCATACCAATACTCTTCTACGTAGCTTGTCGGTTGCAGCGGTGTGTTTGTTTTCTTGAAGTCTCCATAAGTTATCAGTATATCGCCGACAGAAAGGATCTTTGCCACCTCTCCCTTCAGCGCCTTCGCCTGCTCGGAGCTGTTGACTCTTAGCGCTTCACCGGATTTCAGCTTGACAAAAGGCCCTTCAATGCTGTCAACAGGCGAGGCTATGCACCCCTTTCCAGGTTTCTCGACTTTCACCTGCGTTCCTGTCGCTATGAATTCATCAAGTATGTGCATTGTTGCTGGGCTGAATCCCTTTGCTGCGATTCCGGTAAGCCTAGATCTTCCATAGCGCAGTCTGAAACTTCCAGGATAGCCTGGATATGCGAGAACAGGTCTTCCGGCGACAAGCTCTTGCAGGAACACAGCGCTCTTCTCCTCTTTCTGCGCTGCAGATGGCGCAGCCTTATCGACTTTTATTATATTATTGAGCCAGCTCCAGTCAAGTCCGGCAGCTTTTGTGTTCTTGAGGACGGACTTTGCCTTCTGCGCTATTCCTTCACAGACAACTAGGCCAACTCCTCCTCTTATCTTGTTCGTTATCATCTGCTCTTTTCCCTGGGCGTCAAGCCTCTTTATGTTCCTGTGCACGCTTACCTCGATATCTTCTGTAGAAATTCCGTCAACGCACACAGGACAGTTCTCAAGTATGAGCCTCATGTCCTCTTCTGGCGGAAGATATTGAAGACGAGCGCAGCGCTTGTCGTAGATGTGCATCTCTTCTATGCATCGTTCAACTTCGCTTTTGCTTGCTCTGTAGTCACCAACTCCAAGAATTCTTCTGGCTAGGTCTGCAAACGCAACCGACAACGCGGCGCTAGTTCCTCCTGCACCTCTGATTGGGCCGGCGTAGACAACTGCTATGTAGTCGGTGCCATCGGGGTTCTTGTGCAGCTCTATGCCTTGCAGCCCTTCTGTAGGCGCGACAAGAACTCCTTCGGTGTGTATCGACATCGCTACTCTTGAAGCAAGTGTAAGCCTCTTATCGAGCTCCATCTCATACTTTTTGTTTGTGCAGATCTCTCTTACTACTTCAAATGCAAGTTCCGACCTGGATTTGCTGCTTTCTGATTTCTTTCTTATGGTTTCCGCTATTCCTTCAATGCCGATAAGCCCTTCTACTCGAGATGCAAGGTCCGGCGCGGCTTTTATCTCAACAAACATCTCTGGATCGAATCCCTTCTCTCTCGCTTTTGTAGCAACATCGTTAGCATCGTGGAACTTTTTCGAAAGGATTTCAAAGTACTCCGGATTCTCCATCATTGTTCACCAAAACTTATCGATGTGAAGTTCTTGCTTTTCGCTTCGTACACAGGAAGCACGCAAGGCGTTGGTATGTGCCCTTGCATTATCTGATAATCAGTCCTCGCCTGCCACGTTCCGCTGTTCACTATCTCTACTCCGTGGTAAGACGATATTCCATTCTTGTGTATGTGGCCCATGTGGAGTATGTCTGGCACTTTGTCAATGACAAGATTGTCTTCTCTGCTCGGCACAATAACATTGCCACCGTAAACAGGGCTGAGGTGCCTTCGCTTCAGCATCTCTATCATTACTTTTTCCGGATGCGCATAGCTCATTCCCGGTATCGCCGCGATTACAGAATCAAGAGCAGTTCCATGATAAGCAAGTATGTCTAGCCCGTGCGCTGTCACATAACTCGGATTCGAAATGATGTGAACGTTGTCACGCTTGAAGCCCTTGAGTATATCACTGCCGAGCGGCGGCTGCGGCTCTGCCCTCTGCACGGCGTCGTGGTTTCCAGGAAGAAGGAACACGTGAATGTAATCGGGAATTGCATCTATGTAGTTGAAGAGCTCTTGATACTGTGCATAAAGGTCGAGTATCGCAAGGTCGCGATCCTGGCCAGGATATATTCCAACTCCGTCTGCGACGTCGCCTGCCATTACTATGTACTTTACCTTTCCTGCAAGCTCTTTGTGTCTCTGTTCTCCATTTCCGTTCAGCCATTTTATCATGCTTTCGAAGTTTTTCTGCATGAATCTCTTGCTGCCAACGTGGATGTCAGACATGAATGCTATTGCAATGTCGTCTTCTATGTTTTTCTTTGTCCTGATCGGAATGTCTGGCCACAGAACCTGGTTTGCGATGACAAAAGGGCCCGATATCTTTCCAGTTATCGCGACTACTTCGTCGTTGATTATCTTTCCCCCGTTTTCGAAGAGCTCTTTTGCCTTCTGCCCTGTTCCATTCATGAACATGACCTTTGCCTCTCCTGTTTCGTCTTCAAGAACGAGCATCACGTTTCCTTTCTTCGTTACAAACTTGTCTGCAACGATTCCTACTATCGAAACTTCTCTTCCATCGGTTAGCCCTTTCAGCGCCTCAAGGTTTCTGAGAAGACCGGCTGCAGCCGCGTGACTCTCAAGAATCGTTTTTATCTTAGCAAGCCTGCTCCTGAAATAATTCACGAAGTCTGAAGCAGTTCCTTCTGTTCGCTCTGTCTGCCTGTTGTTTATAGAATAGTTCGCATCCATCTCCATTGCAAACGGCTTGAAGTCCGACGACCTTATCACCTCTATAGGGAGCGGAGCCTTGTCCACTTTTCCCATCTCCTCCAGCTCTTTTATTATGTCGTCGCTCTTGATAACGAGAAGGGCTGCGCTCTCCTTCTTTGAAGATATAATCCTGTTGGCAAGAACATCTATGTCTATGCCCTCAAGCAGCTCCGGCTTCACGTCACCGGACAGCACCACCCTCGAAAGCGATAGGATTCGGACTAATTCCTGCACTTGTTCGTTTGGCATGTTACTCTTTCACTGATTCAAGCATGCTCAATATGTTCCAAATCTCCGTGCGCGCCTGTGGTGGCAGGTTTATGTCGCTGCTCACCTCGTCTATGTTGTAGATAGCGCCAGAAATGCGCACAGTATAGTCGCCGCTTCCGCTCAGCTTGTTCCTAGCCTCGCTCACGGCGCTTCTCACGTTCTTTGGAACGCTTGTATCAGCGATAAGTGCATCCATCTTCTTGACGATGCCCTCTATCATTTCAGCCACTTTTTTGTCGTCCATGCGACCACCAAATTTAGAATCCCGATTAAGGTCGGGTTGTTATGCATGTTAAGCTCAGGCAATCTATATATAGCTTTAGGAGTCGAGCGGTCATATTGGGGAAGCTCCGAAGAACTTTCCTATCAGATAGCCAGCTATTCCTGCCGCTATTCCTATGATTAGCATCTCGAGCCCGCTCTTCCAAAGAGAACCGACTGTTGCCTTGGCTTCGTAGTATCCGATTGCGAAGAGGAAGATTGCGCTGACCGCAATAGCAGAAATCTGCGCATCGAAAATATTTCCAGTAAGCAGGAATGGTATGACTGGAATCACCGATCCAAGAATTGTCGCTGCAAGCACAACGAAGAAACTGTTCTTTGGAGCCTCCTTTTCGACCGGCTGCAGTTTCAGTTCGAACGCCATCATGAATTCTAGCCACGCCTTTGGATTTGCGATTATCCCGTCGGTCATGCGCTCAAGCTCCTTGCCTTTGTAGCCCCATTCCTTGAAGACCTCCCAGACTTCTTTGCGTTCCATTTTCGGAACTTCTTTCATCTCGCGTTTCTCGCGCTCCACTTCCTTGAGATATTGCCTTCGGCGCGCAAGTGTGGACGTGTAGGCAACAGCACCCATGGATATCGACTCCGCACCAAGGGCAGCGAACGCCGCGACAAGAATAAGCCTGATGTCGCTAGTTGCGGCCGACACTCCAAGTATTACTCCAAGCACGTTCACAAGTCCGTCTTGTCCTCCGAGTATGAAGTCGGAGAGAAGACCTCGCTTCGAATGCTTTTCGTGGAAGTTGATTATGTCCAAGCGCACACCAAGAATTAATCTAATCTGGCAAGTTTTATAATCCCTTTCAACGTTTCACAAGCGTTGCCCTGATCAGCATACCCTTCCGTTTCACATCTTTCACTTTGAGGCCTGCGCTGTCTGCATCTCTTTCAAGCTTTGCGATAGCAATAGCATGAGTAGGAGCAAGGAATCTGTGTGCCGCTGCAAGTCGCTCTTTGTCATATTCATAGATGCGTATTTCTCCACCATCTTTTAGGAAGTGGCTCATGTAACGGAGAGAATACTGCTTCGCCTTCCAGTGGTGGTAAGAAAGTGCGCTATATATTATATCGAATTTCTTGTCGAACGGTATGTGCCTGCTAGCGCCGAGTTCGAAGACCAGTTTTTTATCTCCACCGGCGCGGTACTCCGCCAAGGAAACCATCTGCTTTGACGGGTCGACAGAGTAAATCTTGCTGAACTTCTGTTTCTTTGCAAGGGCTATCGGCACATCCCCAGGTCCAGTACCGACGTCGAGAAGCCGTCCCCCTGTTGTCTCATCAAGGTCATCTACTACGAATTTGTAGAACGCCCTTCCCCAAAGCTTTACAAATACTAAATAAAGCAGAGAAGTGATTGGTCCGAATCGTTCCTCGCCGCTGAGGTAATAATCCTTCATAAAATAATCTGGATGCCATGCCTTAAATATCTGAACGAAGAAGCCAAGCTATGACAACATTCAAGGAACTCACGCCAGAGCAGAAAACACGTTTGATAAACGCAAGCATGATTGTTCACAACTGGGAATTGCTTTCCAGCCAGTCGGGCAACCATCCGACTGCCACGAGCTTCCTATCAGAGGCGAGAAATATTTTAAGGAAGGTCAAGGAAGAAACCAGTTTGCCAACAAGCGAATAACGTCTAAGAAATAGCTTCTATCTTCTCCAGAACCTGCAGCACATCTTTTTCGAGCTCTTCCAACGTGCCCGTGTTGAATATCACATGTTCCGCACTGTCTATCACTTCCTGGAGTCCCCACTTCTTCTCTTTTTCATCACGCCATTCTAGTTCTGCCATTTCCTTCGGATCATCTTCCCTGCCGCGTGTCTTAAGCCTGCCGAATCTCTCTTCTTTCGGCGACACTATCGCAACTATGGAAAGGTCATGCAGATGCTTTTTGAAATGTTCGACTTCGTGGACGCTTCTGACTCCAGAAAGCACAACGTTCTTTCCAGTTTTCTTTATATGCTCAACAGTCCATCTTGCAAATATGTCCTTTCCATGGATTTCTCTTTGCTTTGTAGCCCACTCCCGTATTGCGCTGTCGGTCTTAAACCCTTCTGCCAACATCTTTTTCCGCGCAACGTCGCCCATCTCTGCAATCTCGAAGCCTTTCCGTTTGAGATACTCAGAGACAATGGTCTTTCCTGAACCTGGCATGCCTGTTATGCAGATTATCATGGTATCAATCCGCTTATCTCGCTCCTCCACTTTTTGGCGATCCTCGCCGACAGCGGGCTCAATCCGGATTCCTGCGCAGCTTCAAGGTCGTCTATCAGAGGCCTCCACTGCCAATAGCCGAATGCGGTGTGCTCGCTGCTCAGCTTTATCATAGGTTCATGCTTCGAAGTAAGATGCGCAAGGAAAAGATGGATCTCGAAAACGTGTCCATTGTCTGCAAAGGTGCCGTCTGCAACCTGCGTAATTGCGCCTCTGCCGAAGACAAGGCCTGTTTCTTCTTGTGCTTCTCTTCGTATTGCTTTCAGAGGAGTTTCATCTTTCTCAATGTGTCCGGATATGTTTCCCCACTTGTTTGGGTATGTGCCTGCTGTCGGGCTTCGCTTTAGAAGGAGCAAATGCGGCTCGTCATCGATCTTTCTAACAGTGATCATTGACGATGCCCTGTGCGTTTTCCAGCCCTCTGCCACAAAATCACTTTATTGCATTTTAACTTCCACATTTATATAGCGCTCGATACCGGGATAAGTAATTAAAGATTCTGGTCACATCAATTCCTTCAGTATCTCATCGGTTTTTCTGACTCTTCCCATCCTCTTCAGTGCATAGTTGACAGACGAATCGTGCATCTCCTTTGTCATAGACGCCATTGCATCTTCTGCAAATATCTGGTTGAAGCCGTATTCGTAGGCAAACCTTGCAGTGCTTTCAACCCCATAGTTCGTCGCTATTCCGCAGAGTACAATTGTTGTTATCCCTCTTCTCCTAAGCTGGAGATCAAGATCTGTTCCGTAGAAAGCTCCCCACTGTTTCTTCGTTATCACGACATCCGAATTAGCTTTCTTTAGTTCAGGGACGAAGTCTGCCCAATCTGCAGGCATTTGTTGCTGCTGTCGCATTTGTGCCCATGGGTTATCATCTACTGCTACGTTCAGTCTGTCTTTTTCTGATGAAACTACATGGACTGGAAACACAGGCATCCCATTTTTCCTGAACGCGTCTGCGAGTTTGGCCGCGTTTGCGATTACTATCTTCGAATCGTTCGGCTGAAACTCTCTTGCAGCAATGCCTTTCTGGAGGTCAATTATCACAAGAGCAGTCTTTGTTTTGTCAATGTTGAGTTGTTCTGCCATTCATTCACCTATCTTATCTCTTATTTGCAGCAATAGCTAATTATGTTACGTTGACCCAGTTTTTCGGATCAGACCACTCTATCGCATTCACTCCGCTGCTTCCGTAGTTAGTTTCGTTTGGGTAAATGCAAGGGTTGGCATTCCTATAAGCTTCTGGCACGATAACGTTGCTCTGAGTAACTCCAACGTTTGCATACTCATTCAAAACCTGCTTTGTCATATGGTTGAATATCGAATCCCAAATTCCTGTCATCGGCGTTTGGCAACGGCCGCCGCACGGGTATTGCGAGTTCAAGGGCCCATAAGCAACATCAAAGCCGCTGTACTCGCTGGCATTTTTGTATCCGATCAATTGCCCAGATCTCACAGTTGTTCCTACAGTTATGCCTGGCAGCAGGTCTATGTGGAACAGTTCGACCCCTATCACAGGATCGACAGCAGATTTCACCACTATCTGATCACCATTCGGGTAGTCGAGCGTTTTGTTATCATAGATAAGCGTTCCATTGAACGGGGCAAACATCTGTACTGTGTGGCTCAGCCCGATTTCAGAAGAAAGAGTTGCGAAATAGTGCTTCATCGATCTTGCAGATTCGAGCGTGCCGTTAAAGTCGTATCCGCTGAAGTCGTGTCCAGCGCAACTGCGGAATTTCGATATCTGGGATATCTGCGAAAGGTTTGCAGGGCTTGCAGTAACGATTGTTGCATTCAGCGCCACTTCAGAGAAACTGTAGTAGCCGAATGTGGCATTGCCAGAGTTTCCACTTTGCTGAGTTGTTGTAGTGCCAGCCGTGCTCCGGTCGCTTGTTGATTGGTTCTGCCCACTTCCTCCCTGTTGACCAGGGTACGATGTGCTTACTAAGTTGTTCTGATGTAGATACTGCAAAAGCCCCAAAACTGCGACAATCACTATCAGTACGATCCCTATTGCTACGAGTGTACCATTAGACATCGATTTAGATTAGTAAATTAAGTATAAAAAGAAAACGCCTTGGCCGGGATTCGAACCCGGGTCGCAAGCGTGACAGGCTCGCATCCTAGACCACTAGACTACCAAGGCGTGTAGTAG
>DAIDAC010000004.1 GCA_027310825.1 Candidatus Micrarchaeaceae archaeon | reverse complement strand
TTAGTAAAGTATATATAGCTATTTGCGGGGGTGTATTAGTGGCTTTTCGCTGTGATTCGGCGCTCTGTGCATACTGCGAAGAACTATAATATTTGATTTTCATATTTCACAGTTTCACATGCGCAATCTCTCTATGATGTTTGCACTCGCCTCACTCTTATTTCTTGTTGGGAGCGCGTCCGCAACATTGACTGTAAGCCCAAGCCCCCCGACGGTGCAGGCATACGCCGGCGCACTGACGACTGTCAGCGTTGATTCGCAGATAAGCAACGGAGTAACTCCATATTATGTGAGCGTCCAGTTTGTAGCGCCGACATCTGCAAGCATAACAGATGCGTACGCCCAAAATCCCACTTCTGGCACATGGCAGCTCACAAACTGCAACAGCTCCTGCTACCTCTACAACAGCAACTACTACGGCAGCGGAAGGGGTTGGATTCCGACCTCTTATGCGGGTGCGTACATTTATGTGAAAGCGCTCAGCTACAAAACCCTAGAGATCGAGGAGCAGACAGCCAGCGGTGCATTTTACGACAACCTGACGGTATCTAGCGGAGAAGTATTTGGAACATGGCAGTTCAAGTTCATAGTCTTGGACAGCGCATCGAACGCGATAGGGACTCAGTACGCTACGGTGACCGTACAAGAGAACCAACCATTGACAATAAGCCCAGCCCCTCCGATGGTTAACGCGTATAGCAACCCGACCGCGTGGGGAATTGGATCGTATGTAACTGGCGGAGTGCCTCCATATGGAGCGTCTGCAGATTTCATTGCTCCGACCTCTACTGGCATAACTGACATATCAACTCAAGGCACAGCTACAGGAGTAACGCAGCTCACAAACTGCAACGGCGTCAACGGCTGCCTTCTGCAAAACGATTATTACAACGGCGGCCGCGGATGGCCGCCTGCTTACAGCACAAATACCGTGTACCTGTATGTAAAGCCTTTGAGCGCTACAGCCTTAGAAGTCGAAGAACAGACAGGCAAGGGGCCATTTTTTGACAACCTGACGGTGTCGAGCGGAACGATATATGGAACGTGGAAGTTCCAGCTACTGACTCTCGACAATGCAACATACACTGCGGCGACAGGCTATGCACAAGTGGACATAACATCATCTTCGACTACTACGACTACAACATCGACAGGCACCACCACTGCAAGCACGACTACTATTGGACCTGCACTAAGCGCAAATCCGAACCCTCCGAGCGTGACCCCTTCTACGATAGGATTGGGTCAGTCGTCGCAAATACAGACCACGATAAGCGGCGGAGAGGGATGGCCATACTATATCACGGGCTACTTCGAATACGCCCAGTCACAGAATGGGAATGTTTATGTCTCAACGACACAAGGACAGCAGGGCACGTTGGAGACAAATTGCGCGACATCGTTCTGCCAGCTTCCCTATGAATACGCAACACCGCAGAACGGCATGGCAGCAACTACAGTAATACCGCAAACCAACAACCTGCAGGTGGAGCTCGTTGTGCCATGGAATAGCGGTACGTATTATTTCTGGCTGTCGCCTGAGCACGGTATCAACGCCTATGTCACCGGAAACTGGATCTTCAAATTCTATGCGCGAGACGCCAGTTCCGGAAACACGATGTGGACTACGCCGATCACAGTTGATTTGCAGGCTGCGCCAGTTACAACAACTTCGACAACTGCAGGAACTACTGCAAGCACCACTGCTGGCCCATCAACAAGCACAATGACGACTGCAACCACGACAGCAAGTGGCTTCACGACGACTATGTTGCAGGGCTCCACAGCATTCGGAATAAGCCCGAACCCTCCCAACATAAACACGAGCACTGTCACGCTATACAATTATTCTGTAGTCAACACGCAGTTCAACGGCGGAGTTGAACCCTACATCGGATACTACTACTTCACAAGCCCTTCGGGAGGCATGTCGTACATCAACATGAGCACAGGCATAACGATACCTTACACGAAAAGCTGCTCTGCAATGTGGAACTGCGGTCTCCCTGGAACCTTGGTCTACCCGCAGGAGAACATGTCGCTCCTGATCACGCCGATAAACTGCTCCGCTGTAGAAGTCAGTGGTAACAACTACGATGAGATACTCGTGGCGAACAATGGCGGCAGCATAAACGGCCAATGGCAGTTTGCTGCATATGGAGTCGACAATTCTACACTCAACAACACTCAGTCGCAGTCTGCATCGCTGAATGTTGATGTTCCTCCGAGCGATTGCGCGACCGGCTCAACATCTGTTGTGACGACGTCGATAACTTTGTCAACCACGACAGGAAGCAGCACTATAGGCGGAGGCACCACCACTGCTGGCACGACAACAGTGGGCAGCCATAGCAGCAGTTCTCAGGGAAGCACAATAAATATCTCAGGCAATCCGTTAGGCGGCATTTTAGGAAATCCGATAGGGGGCTTCTTCACAAATGTAAGCAATGCGATCAACACAACGGTATTTGACGCAGAGGTGATTGTTGGCGCGCTTCTGGCTATAATAATCGTGATTATAATTGCAATTCTGTTGTCTGCAAGAAAGCATGGCCCGCCCAAGCAAGCAACCGCAAAAAGGGTAAGGCAGAAGAAGGCGCAGCCTGTTGCTGCTGGGAGCACACCACCCCAAGCTACACAGCCGAAGCAGGAGAAGCTCTGAACCCGAATTCTGAGATGAACACGGGTGCATCTAGAAGCTATAAATATCTCATCATTCTGACTTTTCACTATGGCAACCGGCTGGAGAAGCGCTCCGAAAGGTAATTCGAAAAACCCGATAGCTGGTGCGCTTAGAGGTCGTCCTGGGTCATTTGCCGAACCAACAAATCTAGAAGCATTCAGAACCGAGCACGCTGGCAATGTCACATATCCTTTTGCGGACATGGGCATCAGGACATTCGAGAGAGTAGTTGCCGGAGAGCTGATTCCTGACATGGAGAGAAAAGCTTACGTCAGGCAATATGAAGACGACCCGATCGACTTGGACCGGATGCCAAGAGCATTCTCTGGAAGCCAGGGTTTTATCGACTTTGTTGATGTGGAGCGCAGGGGAAAACCAGAGATTTACATTTCGCATATGGGCGTTGAGCCGCAGTTCAGAGGCACTGGAATAGGTAGGCAGTTGATGCAGGAAGTAGAGCGCGTTGCAAAACGGCGCGGTGCAAAAAGCATTTCGCTCCACGTACAAAGATCAAGGATAGAGCAGCTGTTTCCGTTCTATGAAAAGCTCGGCTTCGACATATTTGAAGAACAGCAAGGTTACTACGTCCTAAGAAAAATGCTCTGACTAATTCTGAGTCGTGAAGTTGCAGCCGGTCGGTTCTGTGAAGCTGCTGCTGAGTATAAGCTTGATGTAGCCGAGGTACGGAAGCCCTCCAATGACTTTGCCTTCCACCAGGCTCATGTTCGGCGCATAGTTGTTGTATTGTATGTCGAGGCCTGGGTTGTTGTCGCCCTTGGTCAACACATAGTAGGTCCCGCTGACATTGACGATTGCGTATGCCCTGTGAACAATGTAGCCATCTCCGTATTGGTAAAAAAGATCTTGCGGGATTGTCTGGTAGACGACTATGCTGTTGTTCTTGTCGCCGGTTATCGTTGTGTTACCTACGGTTATTGCAGTAGTCGTGGCTTCTTGCTCCGTTGTGCCGTTCTGGAACTTTATGTTTGCGATACCGCAGGTGTACTTTACCGCAAGACCATTCTCATAGCTTGGGCTTACAATCGAACCAACTCCTGGGCTTGTGCTTGCAAGCAGGCCGATGCTGTATCCAGGCTTTACTATTTGTGAAACATAGGTTGTGCCGCTGCCTTTCGCGTAAGCAACGCATTGAAGACCTTCAGGATATGCAGACGTGAATGATTTGTTCCACGTTGTGCTATTCACGTTAACAATTGGCGCTTTGATTGTGTTCTGGTTTGCGCCTTGAATCAGTATCAGATCTCCGCGGTTGAGAACAGGAAGCATGCTGCAGCTCGGCACCACATCAAGAGGTGACGGGGTGTTGAGGAAGAATCTGAGACCGAACCATATCAACAGGACTACGAGTATTGCGCCGGCTATTTCCAGAAGGTTTTTCGCGTAGCCCTCCTCGCTGACTCCGTTGACCAGCTCGATAAAAAGCACGAATATTATCACGAACACGATGGCTGCGCCGAGCGTGGTCGCGGCTGCGGGGCTCCTTTGAAGGGATATGTACAGCACGAACAGAACTACAAGAAGTATGTAGAACGGCGTCGGGTTTATTCCTTTGAGGAAATCGAGCTTCGTTGCTTTCTTTGGCGTGGTGGCACGCTTCTGGCTAGGCATTGTGATGAAGATGCGAAGAAGAACTTATTTAACCCTTCTATGTGCTGCGCTTTTGCATTCACTGCTTGTTTGTCAGCTGTACTCCGACTACCTGCGACTCGCCTGCTTTGTTGACGACGCCGAGAGCGGTGTCCGCAGCAGCGATCAAGGAATCGTTGTGGCTGACGACTATGAACTGCGACTTTGCGCTTAGCTCTTTTATGAGCGTAGAAAGCTTCTTCGAGTTCTCCTTGTCTAGAGCGATGTCGATTTCGTCGAAGAAGTAGAACGACATCGGCTTCCTCATCTGGATTGCGAATATCAGCATGAGCATGATCAGCGACTTCTGCCCTCCAGAAAGAAGATCGGAGTTGTGCTTCTTCTTGCCGAGCGTGACATCTACCATTAGCCCGGAGTTGAACGGATCCTTTGGATTCTGCAGATATAGGTACGTTTCTCCGTCGAAAATGTAGCTGTAGAGCTTCTTGAAGTTGTCGTTGACAGTGTTGAGCGTGTCCATGAATACGTTCATCTTCTTTGTTTCGATCTCTTCGATCATTGACATTATTGCGGCTTTCTCGCTTTCGAGCGTGTCGAGTTTCTGCTGTGCCTCTGCCACGTCCTTGCTCTTCGCCTCGAACATCTCAGGAGCCTTCATATTGACAGCACCAAGCCTCTCGATCTCGTTCTTCGCTATGATGAGCTCCTTTTCCAGGTCCTCGATTTTCGCCTTGCCCTGCAGAGTCTCCATCTTTGGATACTGCATAAGCTCTGCCTTTATGTCGTTGAGCCTTGTTTGGAACTGAGTCTTCTTGCCCTCGCTTTCCATCGAGTCCCTGTTTAGCCTTTCTCGCTCTGCCTGCGCCGTTCCTTTCTCGAAGCCGAGCTTGGAAAGCTTCTCGTCAAGCTGTTGTATCTCTTTCATTACCGATGAAGTCTTCTTGTCATGGCTCTGCATTGTCTCTTCGAGCTCAGCTTTCTGCTTTGTAAGGTTCTCTATGTCGGCTTCTATCTGTGAAATCTTGTTTTTGCTGTTTGAAACCGTTTCAGTATCGACCTTGCTCTCTGTCTTTAGCTCTTCCATCCTCACCTTTAGAAGATCGTTCTCTTTTGTGAACGATGCGATGTCGATCTTCAGGCGTTCGACAGCGTCTCTGAGCGACTTGAGCTTTGCGGCTTCTTCTTTGCTCTTTCCCTTTCCTCTTCCGGCGACGATCTTGTCAAGCGTTTCTCTGATCTTTGTGTTCTCGCCCTTGATTTTCGTAAGCTCCTCTTCTGCCTCTTTCTTCTGTGCCTTCAATTTCTCGATCTTCGTGTGCAGGTCTGCATGTTTTGTCTCGTTGGCCTTTATCTTTGTGTTGAGTACTTCCGCTTCTCTGTTTATCTCGTTCTCGTTGTTGAGCATGTCCTTTACTACTGTTTCATTGCTCATGATGTCGGCTTCGTGGCCAACTATGCGCTTCCTCAAAGTGTCAAGAGTCGTATTAAGTTCGGACTGCTTCTTCAGAAGTTCCTGTCTTTGCGCCTCGATGGTCTTTATTCTTGCCTCGACTACTGCTGGAGACGCCGATGCCCTGATCGTGCCTCCGGTTACTATTCCAGACGGCTCGGCTATGTCGCCTTCCAGGGTTACAAACCTGTATGTTCCGAGGCCAAGCTTCTGTGCATCCTTTATGCTGTCAACTATGTAGGTATTGGAAAATATGTATTCGAAAGCCTTGGCGTATTTGCCGTCGAACTTTATGTGGTCGATAAGCGGATTCAGGTTCTTTGGAGACTTTCCTGCCTTTACATTTATCTCTTCTAGCGGAATGAACGATGCCCTACCTAGTTTCTGCGACTTCAAAACTTTTATTGCGTCGTCTGCAATCGATATGGAGTCTACAACAAGGTAGTTCAGCCTGTTTCCAGCTGCTGCCTGCACCGCGAGTGCGTACTTGTCGTCATAGTTGCAAAGTTCCTGCGCTCTCCCGTGGAAGCCGCCCTTTATGTGCTTCTTTATCGCATCTGCGCTTCTGTCGCCTTCCCTTCCAAGCTGGGCGAGCAGCTCCCTCTGGTTTACGTGCTCTACATATAACGCATCAATCTGTGTTTTTATCTCTTCGAGCGCTTTTGTCTCCTTTACCAACGCTGTCTGGAGTTCGTTTTTGCTGTGTTGATGTGATGAAAGCGATTCCTGGCTTAGTTTAATCTTTTCTAGAAGCACTGTTCTCTTTGTTGCCAAATCGGCAAGCTGCTTTTGCTGATCGGCCGTGATTTTCCTTGTGCTGTCCTGCTCTGTGATGTGCTGCGAAAGATCTGCAGACAGCTCTATGAACTCGGACTCGAACTTCTCTATCTTTCTGTAGTTCTCTTCGTACTTTGACGACAATCCCTGGCCTTCGTTGCTCGATTCCTCTTCTGTTTCCGGAAGGTCCTTCGCCTTTACTTCGAGTTCGAACTTCAGTTTCTTCAACTGTTCGTTGTTCTCCTTCTCTTTTGCCTTTGCCTTCTTCAGCTCCGATTCAAGAGTGTCTAAGTGTGCCTTCAGCGACTTTATGTTCTCGTTGAGAGCTGCGAGCTGTGTGTTGCCGACAGCGATGTTTTTGTTTACCTCTTCGAGAATTCTGTTCTTCGCCCCGAGCTCTGCGGATCTTGCGCTTATACTCTTTGACAATCTGTCTTTCTCTGCGTTGAGCGAAGATAGAGTCGTATCTGTTTCTGATATCTTCTTTTCTACTGCCTGCTTCTGCTTCGACTTTTCGCTGAACTCCGAAGACACCTCTTCGAGCTTTGCCATTATTTCCTTTTCGCGGAGCTTTAGCAGGGTGTAGCTTGTCTGCTTTACAGCGGTTTGCAGTTCTAGATAGCGTTCTGCGTCCTTTTTCTCCTTCTCAAGTTCGCCGAGGAATCCTGATCGCTCATGAAGTATGCCTTTTGATTCATTTATCTTGCTGTCAACCTTCTCAAGTTCTTTTATTGATGTGTCCCTCTTCTCGTTGAACTCGCTGATGCCGGCCGCAGTGTCGATGAGTCCTCTTCGCTCCTTGGGATTGAGATTGAGCAGATAAGTTATCTCTCCCTGTGTCATGGTATTTGTTTCGTTGATCTCTGCGTGGTATGCGCGAAGAACCTCGAGGACTTCCTGCCTTGTGACCCTTTTGCCGTCAAGCCTGTAGCCTATCTTCTTGTCAGACCTCAGGGCGCGGGTGACTTCTATTTCCCTTTCGCCGGCAAATCTCACTTTGACATAAGCCTTCTTGAAGCCGTCATCTTTGTTGGCCTTCGTCGCGCTGTTGATGAGCTGAAGAGCAGAATGGACGCGCATTCTCTTTAGCGATGACTCTCCAAGGGCAAAAAGAAGTGAATCGCATATGTTGGACTTTCCCGAGCCGTTGGGTCCCACTATGCAATTGAAGCCCTTGTTGAATTGTATTGTCGCATTCTTGAATGATTTGAAGTTGTGTATTGCAACTTCATCGAGATATATCATCTCTGCACCGGTCGCAAAAATATAATGAAAGTACTGTATTTATGCCTTTTGTTAGTTTTTTGGTAAAAGCACGCTCGACGACTGGTGTCTTTTTAGCCCTTTTCTTGGATATGATAGCATGAATCAAGGAGTGCACAGAAAGGCCCAGAACGCGATGGAGTTCCTGATGACATACGGATGGGCTATCCTAATCATCGGTGTCGTACTCGGTGTGCTATATCAATTAGGAGTATTCGGCGGTGCGTCACATACTGCGGCGGCGTGCCTTGTGCAGAGCGGGTATACTTGCCAGCAGCCGATATTGGCAACAAACGGCTTGCTAAGCATGCAATTCGGCTCTTTCAGTCAGATAACAATTACAAGCGTAGCTTGCACTTCGACTGATATGAACCCTTCAACTTACAATTCTCTTGGAACGCCATTGACAATGCAGCCGCAGCAACTTTACAGCCTTTCAATCAGCTGTCCATTAAGCAGCAATGTTCTCGGGACTCCTTTCTACGGATATCTATGGATAACTTATAACACTCCGACGCAGAGCAGCAATCCTGCATATGTTGGACTTGTTGACCTGCAAGCGACAAAACATGGTGTAGCTCCAGGTCCTTTATCGCTCATAACATTTACATCGAACACGCAGGGTCTTGGAGTTAACACAGGAACCGGAACAGTTACAGAAGAGGCACCGCCTGGTGCTGATTATTACACGTGTCTTGGCGATAATGCAGGAAACAACAATCACATATCTACTATGTCATGGTCTGCAGACTCGCAAGATTCTATACCTATGGCTTCGGTAGGTAGGCAAAGCAGCAATGTATGTAGCTTGACGAGCAACGTGGCCTCACACCAAGTAGATACTTCGATTGCCGGGCTTACAAATACTGCAGGGTGGAGTTTAACAACCACATCAAATTCGATCAGCGCGAATGGACTAAATGATATACAGTTCACAGTGCCAGCATATACATACAACAACATTGTGTTCTTCGTGTTTAATGTAGGGCAGGGTTCTGTAACCTCTGGTTCTTGCTACACACCTACTGAAGGACTTACCGTACCTGGCGGCGTCGCTGGTTGCAGCATAATCGTAAATAATGGCGGTGGTGGCTGCAGTGCAGCGAATTTCGGATTTATGTATGAATGCCAAGACTGGCCTGCAGGAACCTATATAGTAAATACTGTAGCACAAGCAGTCTCATCGAATATAGGTCAGACCGGAACAGTGTACATATATAGCAATTGACATGACTGACTTGTCATTGGCCTTTTTCTCGTTTCATGTTATGCGGAATATGCAACGCGATGACCGATTCTACATGTGGCGCCGTCAGCACTCCGACCAGCTTGCCGTTCTTAGTCACTGCAAGAACAGTCGCGTTCTCGAACCTCATTTTGTTGACTGCTTTCGAAAGTTGGGCGTTGTGCTCGATGCTTGGGATCCCGATGCCATAAGCACTGACTTGTTTGTCCAGTATCGATCCCGGCGCTGGCCTCAATGGACTGATGTAGAGCTTCTGGACTGCGAAGAAATCGTTGCCCTTGCGATAGAGAGTGGTGTGCTGCTTTTCGCTGAGCATTATTTTGTACAGTTTTCGTAATGTTGTTGTCGGTTTTACAACAGTGAAGTTCTTTGTTGTGGCTGTGCTGACGCGCAGTTTTTCGGTGTACTTTGTTATGTACGATGCCTCTAGTTCAGACTGCGCCCCGCCGTAGACAAAAAGGACGATTACGAAGTTCCATATCAGCACAAGCGTCCAGTTCGGGCTTGAAAGCCCATATTCGGCAGTGGCGTATATCGTGCTGCCGATCAGAAAGACGATTAGAGATGCGGTGCTCACCTTAACTGCGATCTTTGTTGCCTCGAACTGGTCTTTGTTCCTTTCGAGGTAGCTTTTCAGGACTCTTCCTCCGTCGAGAGGGAATGCTGGAATGAAGTTGAATATGCCCAGGATGATATTTATCAGGAACATCAGATACGCAAAGTCGTATAATGCGCCTGTTGTATACACGGCAGCAATTCCGAAAGGTATCGCAAGCACAATGCTCATCAGCGGACCAGCAGCGGCTATTTTGAGAGAAGTCGCCGGTGGAACGTCTTCAAGGTCTATGATTGATGCTCCTCCAAACGGCAGAAGGATTATTTTTTTGACTGTTATTCCGTTCTTCTGTGCGACTACAGAGTGCGCAAGTTCGTGTACCACAACCATTGCAAACAGTATAACGATAAGAATGAACAGCGACGCCCCTCCCAGAAATGCCGAAGCGAGCAAAAGGAGCACAAATGTCCAGTGTAGCTGAAGCTCTATGCCGAATATTTTTCCTATGCCAAGAGAGAAGTCTGCCATCAACACACAATTACAATGAACATGATAGCTATTTAGTTATTGGCGGGTTATTTGGTATCATGAAAACAGGAGAGAGGGTGCGCTTCATCTATAATGAAGCTGCGGTTATCGTCAATGCAGGAAAAAAGAACTATCTTGTAATTGGTGACCTGCACATCGGAGCAGAGCACAAGCTGGCACACAAGGGAATACACGTCTACAACGCAGTAGATGCTATGCTGGGAAAGATAAAAGGGTTGATGGAGCAGTTCGTGCTCGCCGACATAATTATATTGGGAGACGTGAAGGACAGCATACTTTATCCCACTTCAAACGAGCAGATGGGAATCAAGAGATTCTTTGATGGACTGAAAGGCTATAGCATTACAATAATCAGAGGAAACCACGACCCACATCTTGAAGAGATAGTTGCGGTGCCGATGAAAGATGAGTTGGTGATAGATGATGTTGCGTTTATGCACGGCCATATCTGGCCTAGCGAGAAGGCCATGCGATGCGATTACATTTTTGCAGGACACAACCACATCGCGGTGTCGATACAGGACAAAGGCCGTGGTTACTACAGCCAAAAGGGATGGCTCGTCGCAACATTGAACAAGAAAGGTTCTGCGCAGAGATACCCGAAGGCGAATCCTTCGGTAAAGCTTGTCGTGCTTCCAGCATTCAACGATCTGATCCTTGGGATGCCTGCAAACGAGGCCATGGAAGACAATCTGAGCCCTCTTTTCAGGAACAAAATCTTCGACTACGGCTCTGCCAAGCTCTACGGGCTGTCGGGGCAGCCGATCGGCACGCCAAAAAGCCTGCAACAAAAGAAAATAAGAAGAAAGTGATTACTTCAAGATAGTAATCGGAATTACTCCCTTTTCGAATTCTAGCTCAGCGAGGTCGATTGGGTTGACTACAGTAGAAGGAACCTTGACGAGTGGTGGCGCTCCGTATGCGAGCTGAAGTGCTCTTGCCCCGATTATCCTTGCTTTCTCGAATTTCGTGAAGTTTAGTGCTGCCATTTTATCATCTAAATCGGATTTGGTTGGAATCTTTCCTGTACTTCCTTGATTTCTGCAGTTACCTGAGCTCTCCATTTTGCGAAATGCTCCGGAGATGTTGGATAGTTCTCGTATATCTCGTTTAGCTTCTTCATTTTCTTTACTGCGTAGACGAGGTTTGTGAATGCTCCGATGTTTGATGCTCCCTTTAGGACCATCTTGAACTTTCCGGCGAGGCTCAGCTCTGGAGTTCTTCCGTAGCAAAGGTCTTCCGCCTCTTTTGTGCTCAGGAAGTTCTTCATTCCGTAGTTGATTGTTTCGTTGTTGAGGCTTTGCAAATATGTTCTGAACACTTCCATTCCTGCCGTCTTGTTTCCATAAGCCACATTGAAGTCTAGGTTGTACTGCCACAGGTTCTTCATGCTTGCGTCTTTGTCGTGAACTACTCTTGCTGCATGCTCTCCCGCAAGTACTCCTGCGATAAGTGCTGGACCGATTCCCCCTGCGCTGATTGGGTTTGGCATGGCCATGCTGTCTCCAGCTCCGATGTAACCATCCCAAGTCAAGCATTCGAGTTGTCGTCTCACTGCAACAGACCAGTAGCCCTTTCCATTGTTGTCTCTATTGAACAATTTTGGATTCTTCAGGTTTGGAACCCATCTTACATATTCATCCATGAGGCTGTGAAGCGTGTCATTCTTGTTGAGCTTCTTGTTTCTTATCAGTAGGCTTGCCCTCTGCACCCCTATTCCGATGTTTACTCTGCCGTGTCCGCTCTTTGGAAACACCCATCCGTATCCTCCAGGCGATATTTCCTGGTTGAGGTGAATGAGGCAGTTCTTCGGATCGTAGTATCGATGGTCTTCCTTCTCCACTTCCATGTCATAAATGTATCTTCCTGTCGATTCCAGGTCTTCAACGTCGACAACTCTGTCGATGAATGGGTTTTCTGGAAGCTTTCTCCTTAGATTTGTTGCAACTCCAAGCGCGTCAACTGTGACTATTGCCCGGAATTCCTTGTGCACCATTGTCTTGTCCTTTCCGAAGACTCCGACTATATTGTTGTTTTCGATTACCGGACCTTCGACGTCAAACTGTGGAACGTAATGGGCTCCGCACTTTACTGCAAAGTCTCTCAATTTTCTTTCGAACGATGGCCTGTCAAGAACATAGCCTTCTCCGTCGAATGGAAATTTTGATTGCATGTCTGGAGAATATGCGATTACTCCATCGACCCTTACATCAAGTTCAGGGTGCGCAAACGTCAGTCCGAGGTGGTCCTTGATGAACTTGAGGTGCTGCTGAGCAACTGCGTCTCCGCAGACCCAGCCCCAGTTTGTCTTCTTTCCTGGTTCCTCTTCCTTGTTCTTGTCAAGAAGCAAGACATTGAGCCCTGCCTTTGCTGCGCCTGCTGCGGCTAGAGAACCTGCAAGCCCAGAGCCCGCTACTATGACATCGTATTTATCGTGTCCGTTATCCATTGAAGCACTCCTTTCTGCGCTGCTGAAAAATAAGCAGATATGCAGAATATGTTGTATATTTAGCCTATTTAAGACTTTTGCTAAACCTTTTATAATCCAGGCCACAAGCATTAATATGGACGAGCAGCAGCTCATACTTGAGAAGTGGAAGAACAAGATAAGGGGCATTAGCACAGAGCCTCCAATCAACTACAAGCTGATTTTCGGGGAGACGATAAAGAACCTGGCAAAGCCGAACTACTCGCTGCTCGACATAGGGACAGGAGCAGGTAAGGTGATATTCAGCAATGGCTTGCCTGGCTTATTCAAGAGCGTCTATGGCGTAGATATAAGGCCGGAGATGATAGGAATGTGCAGGGAGAGAGGAAAGGATTTTCCAAACGCGATGTTTGAGGTCGCGGATGCGACGAAAAGGACATTCTTCAAGGCGAGGCAGTTCGATGTGATAACCTCGATGTTTGCGCCGTACGATGCGGGCGAGGTCTACCGGATACTCAATGATGGTGGATATTTCGTTGTCCTGCACAATTTGAGCGGAGACCACAAGGAGATAGTGCAGCTGTTCCCGGAGATATTGCCAAGAGTCGGATTCCATGGAGGTTTTGGACGACTGAGCGACTGGAATGGCGCACTGAAGAAAGCGGGCTTCAGGGTAGTATCCAACAACACGCTCCGCTACAAGTGGGTGTTCAAGGATCAGGAGATACTGAAGCAGTTCTACGAGAAGATCTCATTCTCTAACGTGTTCGGAAACTCGGAGCACAAGCTGGAGATGCTGCAGAAGAACATCGACGGAAGCATCCCAGTGACAAGAGTCCTATGCACGACAGTGGCAAAGAAAGCGTGATAAGAAATAAATACTTATCATGAGAATGTAATTGGGGTGGAATGGCGGCCACGGTTTGGCGATCGCAGCAGCCTTACATGCACGTGAGGCATCTGGCTAGGGTGACAGAGCCGACGCTGGCTAAAACTCCCTCAGAACGCGTGGAGCTTGCAACGCGTGAAGATCTTCCCGAAGTGCACAGGTTCCTGCACAAGCACTTGTTCTCCGATTATCCGTTGATAATGCTGTGGTGGAATAGCCATGCTCACGAATTCTGCAATGGCAAGAGGCCGATATGGATAATTAGAGACGATGATGGAGAGCTTGCCGGCGTGCTTGCTGCGAGGTTCATCAACCATCATGATGCAAAGATAAGTGCGTTGCTGGTAAAGGAGGACCGTAGAGGCCACGGATTGGGAACCGCCTTGCTGGAGTCATTCGAGAGAAAGGCAAGAGAAAACGAAAATACCGAAATGCATCTCAACGTTTATGCTGATGACAAAGCTTCCGTATGGTTCTATTTTGCCAGAGGTTGGCAGGTTGTCAAGGAACACTACCATGAAGTCGAGAACCCCCACAGGAAGAGGTTCGTCATGGTAAAGAAATTGTAATGTGCAGGGAGAGAGATTTGAACTCTCGAAGGCGCTAGGCCACGGGATCTTAAGTCCCGCGCATTTTCCGTGGCTATTGCCATTCCGGGCTCTGCCATCCCTGCATGCATATGCTTTGCAGGAACAGATATAAATTAATAGTTCAGAGCCATCCACTTGTTTAGTTGGTCTAGCCTCTGCCAAAGGTCGCTCTCTTTTGTGATGTTTTCAAGCCCGGTTTCGACAATCTCCTTCAGCGCCTCGCCCTGTGCACCAGCAAGAATGCCTTTCACCCTCTGCTCGAAAAGCCTGTAGCCTCTCATGTCCTTGCCGTGCTTGAACAGAACTCCACCTTGGTGTTCTCTGTATAGGTAGTCGACATCAATTATGATGAACTGCTCTCCCTCTTTGGTGATGCAGAATTTTCTTGTGTAAGAAGTGTGCCTCGGTTCTGTTATCTTGAATTCGGCTGCCTTTGGAGCCGGCTGCTCTGCCGGTTGTTCTAATCTCGGTTTTACAGGCAGTTTTGCCTTTCTCCTCGGCAGCGTGGCCATCGACATGAAAAGACCTTATGCATACATCGAAGGCCCGGCTTCATCCACTACTCTTTTGTGGACGTCCTGGACTTCCTTGTTCCTCTTGACCAATTCTCTTATCTTCGCTTCTACTTCCTTTGCCTCTTTGTCAAGTTCGCTGACGTCGACTTTCAGATTTGCCAGCTTGTTTATGCTCTTTATCGCAAGCTCTGCGTATTTAGGATCGAGTATGTTCGGATCTACAGGGATCAGCACGTTTATGTCTGGTATGCCTTCCATTGCCGCATTCATGAGTATTAGCGCGCTGACGCCAGTCGCAACTCCTTCTCCAACCATTTTGATTCCCGATTTTGTTATTTCTTTCCTGATTTGATCTGTCGAACCGACACCAAATATCACTTCGTTGTCGATGTTGGACTGCTGCGACGGTATTCCGCTTATTGAGATGATTCTTGTTATTCCCTGCGTTTTTATGAAATCGTAGAACTTTGTCGACAGTTCATGTGTTATGTCTATAGGTATGGCGAACTCTGCAAGCACTGTTACAAGTTTGTACTTCTCGCTTGCATATATTCGCACGGGAGGCATAGGCATGTTGTTGTGTATTGCTATGAGCGGCGGAAACGAATCGCTGTCTATGCTGCCGATGTAGTCCATCTCCAGCTTCTCGACAATGTAGCTTATTGCCATCGGACCGACGAGCCCGGCTCCAGGAAATCCTTCTAAAACTGTGTAGCCCTTAAGGTTCGGCTTCTGTGCAAGCCTTATGTTTATCATTCACTCACGCAGAGATAGTTGCGATAAGAAGGTATAAAAGCGATATTGCGTTTTGCACTGCGGAACTCGTTTTTGCCGTCGGTTTGTCGATAGGTATTTAAAGATATGTTTGCATTTTACTATCGTAAAATGGTGAATTTTATGGCAGAAAGAATGACAGACGAAAAAGTAAGCCGCGAGGATGGGTATCTGTACTATCTTGGAAAGGACGGATTTGTGTGGAGGACACCAATGAAGACCAACACAAGAGGCAGAAAGGCCAAGGTCGGAAGCGAGAAGGTGCGAAGAGAAGAGGGATTCCTTTACTTCATCGACAAAGGCGGTTACGTTGCAAGAGCAAAGATGAACAGAAAGGGAAGACGCTGATTGCGCCTTTTTTTTCTTTTTTATTCTTTTTTTCTTTTTCTACTTTTATTTTTCTTCTTATCCTATGGTTTTGGACTGAGCAAAAGGAATAAATATTTGCCAGTTTAAGCCTTTGCACGTGAATTGGTGAAAGTATGGCACAGTTTTCAATGAGTAGCACAAGAGGCACAGAGATGCGCGCAGAGAGATTGCTCACCCAACTTGGGCAGCGATTCCCTCCTTTCGGAGAAGGTGAGAGGAGAGATATGCGAATTGGCGGGCAGGCTGCTACCCTGCTGGTAAGGACAGCAGAGAGCGTCATGGCGAACAAGCCAGAAGATGGTCTGCGACTGCTTGTAAGGGCTGCAAAGATCCCAGTGCAATGTGCGGAAGTAGAAGAGGCGAAGGGTCTGCTGCATGCATTCGTTGTAGACGCAGAAGAGGGAAGGATAACTGCTAACGAAAGCACACTTGCAGAAGCAAGAACTGTCTTAGAGCTTTAAACATTTTTAATTTTTATTTTGTTTCCTGCTTTTATTTTGTTTTTCTTGACAAACCCGGCGTTAAGCTCGACAACATATCGCGATGGCTTTTCTGGTCCGTAAGAAGTGAACGTTAGTCCTTTCAGCGGTGGAGCCTTTTCTACTATGTGAACGATTTTTCCGTTCTCGTCCGCCCATATTATATCGATAGGAAAGCGCATGTTTCGCATCCAGATGGGATGGTAACCATTGTTGGGAAAATCGAAAAGCATGCATTCGTCCGGTTTTAGTTTTTCTCTGAACATCAAACCGACGGTCATTTTCCTTGGGCCGTCTGCAATCAGCGCCGAAAGTTTCTTTTTGCCAACTGCGATTTTCCGTGTCTTAAATTTTACGCCTCTAGAAAGAAGCCAAAGGATGCACAAATAGTTCACTTCATAATCGAAAGACTTTGTTCTCTCATGAATTGTTGTAGATAGAACTTGCTGCCTGTCCCCTTCCCGCCTACGCTGCTGCCTTTCCATCCGACGAACGTGTGTATGCCGACTATCGCTCCGGTTGTTGCTGATGTTGGCCTGTTTATGTAGACTACTCCCGCTTGTATCGCATTTGTGAACTCCTTGATCTCTTTGCTGTTTGTGCTGTAGAGACCAGCAGTAAGTCCATAGTCTACATCGTTCGCCTGCTTTAGTGCATCTGGGAAGTCCTTGTATCCTTGGACAACAAGTATTGGAACGAAAAGTTCCCGCTTCACAAGCTCGTGGTCTGGCCTTACCTCTACTATTGTTGGCTCCACGTAGTTGCCATCCATGCCGTTGTTGACTTTGTGGCCTCCATAAAGTATCCTCCCTCCGGACTTCGCTTTCTCAACCGCTTCTTGGTACGTCTTGAGCGCATTGCTGCTTATGAGCGGACCCATGTACACTCCTTTCTCGAGGGGGTTTCCTATTTTGAAGTTTCTCGCCTTTTCTATCAGCTTGCTTATGAACTGTTCTTTTATCGAATCTTGAACATAAACTCTCGACGCTGCGCTGCACTTCTGGCCATCGAACCCGAATGCTGCGCTTGCCACTCCCGTCACCGCTTCATCTAGGTCTGCGTGTTTTGATACTATGACAGGGTTTTTCCCTCCCATTTCTACTACAAACGTTTTCTGTAGGCCGAGGTTGTATGCCTTCATTATCATTCCTGTTCCAACCACTCTTGATCCGGTGAAAGCGATTCCGGAAATGCCTTTGTTGACAACCAGTTCGTCCCCAACTTCTGATCCTGGGCCGGAGAGATAATTGAATACTCCATCTGGTATCCCTGCTTCCTTCATGTATTCGTATATCTTAAGCCCTGTCAGCATCGTCGGGCTGTCGCTTGACGACGGTTTGAACACGACCGTATTTCCAGTCAGCATCGCTGCCGAACTCATTCCAACCCCTATCGAAACGGGGAAGTTAAATGGTGCAATGATTCCGAATACTCCGCAGGGTTTGAGTGTTATGGTCACTTTTTCATTCTTGGTGGATGGCGCGCCTTGGAATCCTGCGCTCACCTTTGCTGTGCTCTGCTTCTGCGACGTTACTCTCTTGAATCCTTTGTTGACGACAAGCTCGTTTGCGTAGTAGCGCATGAAGTCTATTGCCTCGTCTACTTCCCCTACTGATTCGTATCTCGACTTTCCGTTCTCGAAACTCAGGATTGCGGAAAGCAGGAACTTATGCTTCGAGAAAACGTCTGCGGTTTTGTTGAAGTGTGATGCCCTTGTTCTAAAATCTGTTTCGCTCCATGTCGCAAATGCCTTGTGCGCCTCCTTTATCGCAAGCCTGACGTGCTCTCTTGTCGCCTTTGCAAAGCTTCCGATTATTGTTCCATCTATCGGCGACTTTTCTATCAGGTGGTCTCCGGTGTTTACGCCCTGCCCTCCGATGTAGAGCTGGTGCTTCTGTCCGAAGAGCCGCCTTGCCTCTTCGATGGCTTTGTCGAAATGCGCGTCGAACTCTGCCTCTTTGCCCTGCTCTAAATACGTCTTATATGTAAACTCGTTGTGAAACTCTCCTTTTACCATACAACCACCAAAACAAGATTGCTTAATTAGATTGATGCGCAGTTATTAAATCGCTGTGTCGCTGCGCTTTTAATCCACTATAAGCCTTCGCCGCGGTCTCCCCCAAAGCGCGATAGCCACGGATGCTCTTCTCCGGTCATTGCATGCTGCAATGCAATCGGAAGCATCGGGTGTATTTTGCCGTTGATCGGGAATCTGCTGTGTAGATTGTAGAACGCGTGTAGAATCTTGTAGTCGGGAAGCGTTGTCGCTTCTTCGCTGCGCAGCCGTGGTATGTCTGTCAGATCCATGAACATTGCTTCACTGTGGTCTGCAGAAGTCAGTATGTCGTGTTCTGTTATATTGCGTGGAAGCGTAACTACATACTGGTGCATGAATACAGGATACGGTTTCCCGTCGGCAAGCCTGCCCGCTGTCGGATACCTGGCCAGGTGTTTTATTTTTGCTATTGGCACTGCTATTCCAGTCTCTTCAAGAAGCTCTCTGTGCGCCGCAGCCTTCGGCTTCTCCCCGATTTCGAGGTGGCCCTTTGGAAGGTCCCATCTGCTAGGCTCTATGTCGTCGTTGTCCGCTCTTTTGAGTAGCAGCACGCTGTCTGCGTATCCGTGCTTGTTGTTTCCTGCCCTTAAAGGCATCACACATGCTAGCTCCTTTAGTTTCGCCTGATTCCCTATCATTATGTTCACTGGTCCGTCTTACTCATATGAAGTAATGGGGATATAGGGTTTCGCCCACCTTCGTCTATCGACTAATTTCTGCCCTTTTTGAAGGGTACTACTTCCGCTAATATGGACAGTATTTAAAGGTTCTTCTACGATAATAAATCACTATTATAACTGAGTTATAATGCTATGCTGCACGCATAGCCGGGGGTTAAATGAGTGACGAAAATCTGAAGGCTGTGCTTGAGCAGCAGAATAGCGAGTACAAGGAGCTCTACGGCTTCAGCGACAAGACCGAATACGCGCACATTACCAAGAAGGGGCTTACCGAAGGCACGATAAAGGAGATTTCTGAGATAAAGGGGGAACCGGAGTGGATGCTTGAGAAGAGGCTTACAGGCTACAAACTCTTTGTCGACAAGCCAACGCCGAAGTGGGGGCCAGATCTCAGCGATATTGATTATAATGACATTTACTACTATCTCAAGCCAGGCGGCAAGAAGACAGACGCTTGGGACAAGGTTCCAGACGACATAAAGAAGACTTTCGACAAGCTCGGCATTCCAGAGGCGGAGAGAAAGTTCTTCGCCGGAGCAGAAATACAGTACGATTCGGAAGTCGTATATGGCCACATCAAGGAGGGGCTTGAGAAACAGGGAGTGATATTTACCGATATGGACAATGCAGTGAAGAAGTACCCAGAGCTTGTTAAGAAATACTTCGGCATGATGATACCGCCGACAGACAACAAGTTCGCTGCGCTCAACACTGCAGTCTGGAGCGGAGGAAGTTTCATCTATGTTCCAAAAGGTGTGAAGGTTGCGATGCCACTGCAGGCTTACTTCAGAATCAACGCGGAGAAGGCAGGACAATTCGAAAGGACATTGATTATCGCTGATGAGGGTGCAGAGGTTACGTACATTGAAGGTTGTTTCTCCAAAGGCACTGAAATAGTTACGGAAACAGGTACAAAACCAATAGAAGAGGTGGTAGTGGGAGACAAAGTATTAACGCACTCTGGGGTCTACAGAAAGGTTTACCATACACAAGTAAGACCGCATACAGGAAAACTTTACAAGTTGAAATACTATGGAGACACGTCGACTGAAATACAGGCTACAAATGAGCACCCGTTCTTAGCAGTCAAGAAAATAGTTTCTGAATACAAAAATGACACGTGGATTCCAGAATGGATAAAGGCTGAAGATCTTAACAAAGGCGATTATCTTGCAATTCCAATCGACAGAAATACAGCAACAAAGGACGAACGAGAGTTCTTTGTCAGAGAAAGAAAAGGCGGAAAAACAATACACGGAATGAAGATTAAGACCGATGCTGACTTCTTTAGATTGATTGGATACTACCTTTCAGAAGGCAGCATGACCGGCGCAAGTGGAGATAATTATCTGACGTTCACTTTCAATAAAGACGAAAAAGAGTATGTGATGGATGTTGCTTTGCTTCTGGAAAGATACTTCGGAAAAGCACCGATAGTACAGAAAGAGTATAAGAACGGAATAAGTGTGGTGCTTTGTTCTACATTTGCTGCGAGATTGTTCAAGAACTTATTTGGGAAAGGCGCTGCAAACAAAAAGCTCCCAGAATGGGCGATGCATGAGACACAAGAGAAGCAAAAGGAACTTGTGAAGGGTTATTGGCGTGGGGATGGAAGTGTTTCGAATGAAAATTATGACTATGGCGCAAAACGCATGTTTAGGATTAACACAATATCGAAAGTTTTGGCAAAGCAGATCAGGGATATGCTACTTAGATTGGATGTTTTTGCTTCGATAAATAGACAAAAGAGAAGCGGAAATAGAAAAACTATGTATTGTGTTTATATAGGAGGAGAAAACATCCAAAAGTTTGCCAACGTGATTGAGTTTGTAGAAAAACATGTGGCGTCGAAGAATGGAATGGCGACTCTTGTTTCTGTAAAGCAGATTAAGACTACATCATCGTTTACCAAAATTGTTGGTGATTACGCCTTTGTTCCAATTAAAGTGGTCGTCTCAGAAGAAGCGGAAAACTTGCCAGTATACAACTTTAGTGTAGAGGTTGATGAAAGCTATGTTGCAGGAGGAGTAGCAGTACATAATTGCACTGCACCAATTTACATGAGCTCATCATTGCACTCTGCAGTTGTAGAACTGATTGCAATGAAAGATGCGCACATACGATATGTAACTATACAGAACTGGTCAAAAAACGTTTACAATCTCGTTACACAAAGAGCTTTCGCTTACGAAAATGCGCGAGTCGAATGGATCGACGGCAATATTGGAAGCAGAGTCAACATGAAGTATCCTTCAGTTTATCTAAAGGGTGCAGGAGCGAGTGGAGAGGTTCTTTCTATCGCAGTTGCAGGAGAAGGACAGATACAAGACTCTGGTGGAAAGATCTACCACCTCGCGCCAAACACTTCATCTAAGATAATATCAAAGAGCGTGTCAAAAGGTTCAGGAGTTGCATCGTACAGGGGACTTCTTTACATATCGAAAGACGCATCTGACGCAAAAAGCACAGTAAAATGCGATGCCCTCCTTTTGGACGAGCACGCGAAGACTAACACTTATCCGTACATGCAGGTTTACAGAGAAGATGCAAACATAACGCACGAAGCGACAGTTGGAAAGATAGGCGAGGAGCAGCTTTTCTATCTGATGTCGAGAGGAATGAACGAAGATGACGCAATCGCAACAATTGTTCTCGGCTTTATAGAAGACCTCGCGAAGGTGCTACCTCTCGAATACTCGATCGAATTAAAGAGACTTATCAAGCTAGACACATCGAACTCTGTCGGTTAATACAACTGATCGTATGACTTATTACAAATCCTTCAATGCTGAGGCACTCGAGCTCTCTAGGAGCCTGCCGGAGGAGCAGAGCGAGCTCTACAAGAGGCATTTTGTCCCTCTTCCGTTGGAAAAGTTTGAAGAGGCTATGAAAAATGTGAGCCTTGATGAAGACGAACCTGAGATTCTGAAAGGAATTGCGCAGGAGCTGTTCGACAAACTGAAGATAAAGTTTGATCTTATTGTCGGTGCAACATCGCACATAGACAACAGGCACAGCAAAGATCTCAGAGTCGTCAACATATCAGAAATTCCAGAAGAAAGGTTTGATCGCAAGATGTACAAAAGCGCTGACGACAAACTTGTTGCATTTATACATGCACATACAAAGAAGATAATCTTCGTAGAAATTCCGGATTCGAAGACCGCTGAACTCAGCGTGCTATTTGTGAATAGCAGTAGGCCGTTTACCACACAGGTGTTCGTCGATGTTGGAAGAAGCGCGTCGCTGAACCTGTTCGAGTGGTACGCATCATGCACAAAAGAGAAGTCGCTCCTTGGCGCACTTCATGAAGTATCGTTGGGCCCGTACGCAAAATCTGAAATAAACGTGGTACACAACGAAGACAAAAACACTTACATAGTCGGATTCACAAAGGGTAAAGTCGAAGAAAAAGGAACACTTAGAATGAATTACGCCTACAACGGCGGAGCGAGCACACGCGTCAAGAACGAGATAAGCGCTTCTGGATACGGTGCCGACAACCGTGTCGTTGAATTGGTAATGGGATCTGGAGAACAGAAGTTCGACATAAGCACAGTCATAGCAAACCTTGCGCAGGATACAGTTTCTGATTTGGAATCGAAGGCCGCACTTGCAGACAGTACGTTCTGTGTGTTGAAAGGCTTCGCCAATGTCGGAGAATCTGCAAAGGGTTCTCGTTCGTTTGTCAACGAGCGCGGAATACTCCTAAGCAAAAAGGCGTATCTCAGCTCGATACCAGGCATGTCGATCAACAATGCTGACGTTAGGGCAACACACTCTTCGGCTACTGCTCCCGTAGATGCAGACTCGCTCTTCTATTTGATGTCGAGAGGAGCGGACAGCGCAGTTGCAACCAGGCTTATTGTAGCCGGATTCTTCGCCAACAGCGTTTCGAAGATAAGGAGCCCGATAATGAAGCTTGCAGTCTCCTCGCTCATGCACGAAAAGATAAACAACAAGAAGTTTGGTGAAACCCCGATGATGGACTTGAGCAGTGTATGGGCAGAGCAAACGGCTGCGCAGGACATGTTCGAGGGACATTATAAATATCGCACTCAGAAATAGATAATGCTGGTGACTTTATGCGAACAGAATATGAAAACATGGTTAAGGAGTTCCTGCCTGCACTCAGGGCAAGCGCAGCAAAGATGATGGCGAACGAGTACCATATGACTCAGTTGAAAATCGCAGAGTCGCTAAAAACCACGCAAGCTGCTGTCAGCAAATACCTAAGCGGACAGTATTCAGGAAGAGTAAAAAGCGTGGAAGACAGTTTTGACAAGAAAGAGGTAGGGGAATTTGTAAGGCAGGTGCTTTCCGGCAATAACTTCGATGCACAGAAGATGGTTTGCAGGATGTGCTCGCGCAACCTCAGCTTTAGATGCGGACTTATGATAAAGTAATACTTCAGTGATACAATGGAAATAGAGATAAAGGACCTTTATGTGGCGCTTCCGGACGGAAAGGAGATAGTCAAAGGAGTAAATCTAAAGATAAAGAACAATGAGTTCCACGTAATCATGGGGCCAAACGGCTCTGGAAAGACGACGCTGGCAAAGGTGATAATGGGGTATCCTTCGCTCAAGATACTTAAGGGCGACATACTCGTCGATGGCAAGAGCATAAAAGAGCTTAAGCCTGACGAAAGAGCGAAGCTTGGCTTGTTCCTGCAGTTCCAGAATCCTGTAGAGATAGAAGGTGTTGGCTTTGTCAACTTCTTGAGAGCTGCAAAGGAGGCTAACACCGGCAGCACAACAGACATAAAGCAATTCATGGGAGAGATTCGCGCTTACACAGACAAACTTGCGATAACAAATGGTATAATCGGAAGATCGCTCAACCATGGATTCTCTGGTGGAGAGAAGAAGAAGGCAGAAGTGCTGCAGATGGCGGTGCTCAAGCCGAAGCTGGCGATACTGGATGAACCTGATTCTGGCCTAGACATAGACGCGATAAAGGTTGTGGCTCAGAACATCAATGAGATATCTGAGGCGCAGAAGACTGGCCTCCTCGTCATAACCCACTACAGCAGAATCCTTTCTTACATGAAGCCACAGTTCGTACACGTTATGGCAAACGGAAAGATAGTGGCAGAGGGAGGTGGCGAACTTATTGCGCAGTTGGAGAAAGACGGCTACGAATCTGTTATCAGTGAGGGAGAGCAGAAAAGGGGTAAGAAGAAATGAGCCTCGATGTTGAGAAAATAAGGAAGGACTTCCCGATTCTGAAGATAAAAATCGATGGCAAGCCTTTGATATATCTGGACAGCGCAGCCACTTCGCAGAAACCGAAGAAGGTAATAAACGCGATTTCGAAGTACTACAAGACTTACAACGCGAATATCCATCGTGGCGTCTACCAAATTGCGGAGAAAGCTACGTTCGAATATGAAAAATCGAAGAAGAAGGTCGCTTCTTTCATCAATGCAGATTCTATAGAAGAAATAGTCTACACAAGAAACACAACAGAGTCGATAAATCTTGTTGCAAGAACATGGGCAGAGCAGAACATCGGAAAGGGAGATAGGATACTCATAACAGAAATGGAGCACCACAGCAACATTGTTCCGTGGATCGACTTGGTCAAAAGGAAGGGTGCGATTCTCGATTATATAAAGCTAAATCAGAACCACGACGAACTTGATGGCAACAGCGTCAAGGAGCAGATGGAAAAGCGGCCAAAACTTGTTGCGATTACACACGCTTCGAACGTGCTTGGCACAATCGTTGATGTGAAGTCGATGGCAAAGACTGCTCATGAGAACGGAGCTAGAATACTGATAGACGGTGCGCAGTCAGTGCCGCACATGCCAGTAGACGTACGTGAAATAGATGCAGACTTTTACGCTTTCTCAGGCCACAAGATGCTCGGACCGACAGGAATCGGTGTCCTTTATGCGAAGAAGGAGCTTCTCGATTACATGCCGCCGATGTTCGGTGGTGGCGATATGATAAAAACCGTGGAGCGGTTCTCATACACACCGAACGATCTTCCTTGGAAGTTCGAGGCAGGTACAGCAAACATAGAAGGCGGGATTGCACTCGGGGTTGCGGTGGATTATCTGAAGAAGATTGGTATGAAAAACGTCCGTGATCACGAAAAGCGGCTGACAAATTATGCACTTGAGAAACTTTCATCTGTAAAGCACGTAAAGGTGTACGGCTTGCCGGTGAACAGGCTCGATGAACGCGGAGGTGTAGTCGCTTTCTCGATCGATGATATACATCCGCACGATGTTGCTTCGATATTTGACACGGAAGGTGTTGCAATACGTGCAGGACACCACTGCGCGATGCCGCTAGTAGTTGAGGTTCTGAAACAGCCGGCCCTCTCGAGGATGAGCTTCTACATCTACAACAATGAAGAAGATGTTGATAAGGCAATCGCTGCGATAGAGAAGGTGAAGAACACCTTTAAAATAAACAAAACTGAGGTGCTTGCTTGAGCATGGAACTTTATGCTGAGGAAATAGTTGCGCATTATGAGCATCCGCACAACAAAGGTGTGATAGCAAATGCAAGCGCAAGCCACCACGGCTACAATCCATTGTGCGGTGACGACATTACCATTTATCTCGAGATAGAAGACGGAAAAGTCGCCGACGCGAAGTTCGATGGAGTGGGATGTGCGATAAGCATAGGCACGGCGTCTATGCTTACTGACCATCTGAAGGGCAAGACACTTGCAGAAATAAACAAGATGGGAATTCCTACAATCACTGATCTTCTCGGAATAGATCCCGGTCCCGTCAGGCTGAAGTGTGCAACTCTTTCTCTAAAAGCCGCACAGAGCGCCCTTAAGGGCTACCGGAAGTAGCTAGCCCGTACTGTTGACAGGGACTAGTCTGTACGAAGAGGTAATGCTCTGGTTTATCGACGTTTCGAGCACTGCGACGCCATTGTGGCAGATCGGCGTGTCTGTTTCTGGAGTCGCGTTTGCCATGGCCGATATTGTTCCGTTGAGGTTGAACCATACTTGCTTGAGCGGCATTATTGTGTCGTGCATCCAGAAGCACACCGGGGGCGTTTCATTGAACGGGAAGAATAGCATGCCAATGCAGGGCTTCCATCCGTCGCAGTTGCCGATTGTTGTGGCATTCATGTAACCCTCGCTCTGGAGAGATATGTTCTCCGCAAGATAAACGTAGGCCGGAGTGTTTGCTGTGCCGTTCCATATCTTTATCGGTGCTACTGGAAATATGCTGTTGAGCTGGTTTGCTCCGAGAAAACTGGTGTGGGCGGAAATGGTCGTGGTGCTAGTGCTGAGCGTTGTAGTTGAAGGCTTTGCATTGTTAATGCTCAGTATAGACAGGGCCGCTACGATTATGAATATCGTTGCTATGCCTATCGCAAACGACAGGCCTAGTTTCATAGGGCTTTTCTGCTTTCCCTCTTTTGATTGCTCAAGCTTCTTCGTTACTTTTGCCATGAAAAAACCTTTTCAGCGACTCTCTTCTTCATCACTTATCAGAAATACCTCGTGAGTCATCACGCAATTGATTTAACGTTGCCTAATTTATTCCTATCGTATCGTTTTAGCTTATGCGATAAGGACATATGCTGCAACCAGCATTATTGCAGACAGAATGATTTTCCTTTTTATGTGGTGCTCTCCGAAGAGAAGTCCTCCAAAAAGGACTGTTATCATTACTACAAGCGTGCTGTTGAGCGGCGCTGCGAGGGCGACCTGCGTTGCCGAGACTGCAGTATATAAAAAAATCCTGTATGCGAGCGTCACGACCGCCATGATTGCGATTGGCTTTGCATACATTTCGATGTCTATCCGGGTTTGCTGTTTGTAAATCGCAGTTCTCTTTTGCAGCAACAGCCACACGATCATGGGTGTTATCATGCTTGTGAAAAAGATGAATGTGACGGAGCCGGTGAATTCGAGCGCGTATTTTAGTATTATCCAGCCTATGCCGACGACAATCGCATTTATTATCACCAGTTGGTCGTAGAACTCTTTGTCGTTCTTGTCTCGTTTTTTGTTCGACGCAGACACCATGAAGAACGCAGCAAATATCATTACAGCAATCGCGGCGTATTCGGTAATGCTAAGTGCCTCTCCTAAAAGAAGGAATCCCAGAAAAACTACGATGATAACCGGGAGTATGTTGTAGAGCGGAGACCCTGTAGACAGGCTCCCGTGCCTGAAAAGCCTTGCAGACATCCAATATCCAAGCGCGAGCGTGACGCTGTATGCAACTGTCAGAAGGGCAGAAAGCGGAGTTAGCGATAATGTTGTGAAAGGAATTAGCAGAAGCGACATTAGCCCTATTATGAAGGAGAATGACATGCTGAACGCGAGCGCGTGTTCCTGCCTGACAAGGCGCTTCTCGATAATCAGGCTGGCGGCGTTGAATACTGACGATGCGACAATTAGATAATACCATTCTATCATTGGAACACCAATAGCCCCAGTCGGATTCGAACCGACGTACACGGGTCCAAAGCCCGCGGTCCTTGGCCGCTAGACGATGGGGCTGCAAGCATTACTTAAGCTCGCAAAAGCTTATTAGCTCTTGTTTTGCCTGATATAAAAGATTACATGAGAGCTGCAGACGCGACCACTGTGCTGAGAGTGCTGATAGCCGTAGCGGTTGTCTACGGAATATTGGCGAAGTTCAACCCTTGGGCGCTTGCTGCTGCAATAATAATCCTTGTTGTGATGGACGCCTTAGATGGATTCTTTGCGCTTGTGCAGGTTAGCAGCGGGAAAGTTGGATTCACCGACTATGTTCGTGCATCGGTTTTCGGGAATAAATCGATCTCGAAAACGATCCGCGCTTACAAGGACAAACTGTCAAAGGTGGCGCCCCACGGAGCGCGATTCGACGTTGCCGGCGACAGAGCTGTCGAATATCTATTCTGGATGGTATTCACGTACATAAACATAGTTCCGCTCTTAGTTTTCATAATCGTTATATTGCGCCACTCTTTTGTAGACGCCATGATGGCGTCGAAGGGCACTTCGTCGAAGATGAAGAGCAGATTTGCGCGCGTTGTTTACGCCTCTAACTTCAGCAGAGCGCTCATTAACATACTGAAGACTGCCACTTTCGCATACCTTCCTTTTGTCTACATATCGGCGTGGCCGCTCTGGTTCGGTTATGTGCTGATCGCTGCGCTGGTGTTTGTGATATTGCTTAGAGGAGCTGCCGAAGTTTATGAGAATCTGGCTTAACGGTATGCCGGGTCTGTGCCTTTGCCATTCTTTTCTGCAATAGTGTCTTTTGCCTTTTGCTCTTCTGAAGGCGCACCCGCTTTTTCTGGTGCAACATCGTCAAGCTTGACCTGCCTTCTTAGTTGGCGCAGCTTCGAATCGTCTGGCAGGAAGTTCTTGAACCTCTCGTTGTGCGGCTCTGGAAGTTTTTCTATCAGAAGCTCTGCTGCCTTTACAGGTTCTGGGATTCTCAGCGCCTCTTCTGCTGCAAGTATGACTTTCCATTCTTTTACGAAATCTGTTGAAGCGACATGGTCCTTTATTCTGTCTTCTCTGTGGGCTGGCACTCCCGCAGCTATCTTGTGCATTGCATCGACGACCTCCCACAGGTCCATGTACATCCTTCTGAGAACTGAGTTCTTTGCCTTTATTTCAGTGTCGTTTTCTATAGAAAGCAGCACTTCCGCGGTTATTGTAGCTGCGTTTAAGTTGATTAGATAGACAACGCCAAGCCTTGATTCTATTATGTCGGTTATGGTCTCTGTCCGCACCTCTACGAATCCCTCTTTTGACCTTAGGGCGCTGGCCAGCTTCTGCGCCTCTCTAGTTAGGTTTGCTTTATAGTTTTCAAGAAGCTCTGGTGATGGAATCGGTCTTTCGTCGCCTACCGACAATTTCTCCTCTTTTGGCGGCCTCATAGAAGAAGGAACATTGCCCTCTGGAAATCTGCTGTCTGAGCGCTCGGCGCGCCCGCTAGTCTGCAACTCGCGCGTGTTTGTCCCCGGTGGGGGGTAATATGCTGATCTCTGTGAGGTACTCATCCTAAATCCAATTTACAGGTATATAAGAGGCCGGTGCTATTTAGCACTTTCCTCTTAGTTTCGCCGATTAACGTATCCGTCTTTGTTATCGACAGAACTATGCGGTCCGGTCAGATATATATGCCTTTCCGTAGAGGGTTTTCCGGAAGTTTGCCATACCTTTTAAATAGCTTGCCGATAAAGGATAGCTGACGTGATTCTATGATAACAGGCTTCACAATATCCCACGTAGAGGGGAGAATCGATTCGGCAGACTCATTGGCTAAGCAGAGATTTCCAAGGCTTAACATCAATCTTGATTCTGTAAACGCTGACGGGACAAAGGTAAAGGTCAACTACACTTTCGTAGCTGATTACTATGACAGCGACCAGAAGGACGCAAAGAACATAGGCCAGCTAAAGCTAGGAGGAGTAGTCGAGATAACTGAGACCAAGGACAACGTAGTAAACATCACAAAGAGATGGTCTGAAAAGAAAACGCTCCCTGTAGAAGTGGCAGAAGAGATAATCAACGGCCTGAACTTCAGATGCAGCGCGACAGGAACTCTTGTCGCATACGCGCTTGGCTTGATACCTCCGCTCGTGATAAGCACGACAAAGATACAGGAGGCAAAGTAAGCAAGCAGTGCAATATTAACATGGTGCGCCGCTGGCGCAGGACATCCTGCTTATGAAGACTGATTCTTCGAGTGGCGACATAGGCAATGCAAATGAGCTTGAGCTAGTCGGAGCTGTGCTAGACGTGGATTATCTAGTCAAAGACGACCAAGGATTAATCAGGCTAACTGTCAAGAGCGTGAACGGAAAGGCCTACGAGGTATTCGACAGGAAGTTCAAGCCATATTTCTACTTCATACCGAATGCACAGATGGCAGAAGATGAGATAACTGCGCTTTCCGTAAATGAAAATGGAATCGTATTCAGGCCAGAGAGCGTTGTTGCAGACGAAAGGCAGTTCATAGGAGAGAAGGTTAAGGGCTTTCGGGTCCACACAAAGATACCTTCGCAGGTTCCGAAGCTGGGAGAAGGATTCACAAAGTTTGGGCGGTCTTTCGAATACGACATACCGTTCGCAAAGAGGTACGTGATCGACACCGGAATAATCCCGCTAGTCTGTTACACAATTAAAGTGAAAAGAGAGGGCGGTTCGCTTTCATTGATTTCTATGAAGGAGAGCACAGCGACACCTGCACCACTCAATATCATGGCATTCGATATAGAGGCGTACAATCCGTCGTCTATGCCAAGGCCGGAGCGCGACCCATCAATTATGATAAGCTATGTTTACATTTCTAATGGAAAGAGCGGAAGCGGCGTAATAACCTACAAAAACATAGACAGGCCTTTCGTAGAAACGGTGAAGGACGAAGCCGCTATGATAATGAGGTTCGTCGAGAAAGTGAGAGAACTCGACATCGACATAATTTCGGGTTACAACTCGGCGAACTTCGACATTGCATACCTTATCGAAAGAGGAAAACGCCTCAAGATTGATTTCAATTTAAGCAGATACGAAGGAGAGACAAAGATAGAAAGGCACGGCATGGTCGACAGGGTGAAGATTGCCGGACGTGTGCATATCGACATGTATCTTGTAGTCAGATTCATTGCGGTTGTAGGAGCAGCAGAATACATACTGAAGCTTAACAGCTACACCCTCAAGAACGTCTACGAAGCGATAAATCCTGGAAAGAAGATGTCTGCAGACAAGAAGGAGATGCAGGCTAACACATTCAAGTACTGGGACGGAAGCGCAGACGATCTGAAGGCGCTGGCTGACTACAGTCTTGCCGACTCTGAGGCGTTGATGACTGTTTACAGCACATTTACGCCGATAATGATCGCATTGGCGAAAACTACAGGAGATATGCTCACTGACGTTTCTGTGTCGACGGCAGGCCAGCTAGTAGAGTTCTCTCTGATGAGAGCGGCATACCGGTATGGAGAGGTGATTCCTAACAAACCAGAGGACCGCGACATGAAAAGCAGAGAAGCGAATCCAATTGAGGGTGCATATGTAAAGACGCCAGATCCCGGAATCTACAACAACCTGGCAGTGTTCGACTTCAGAGGCTTGTACCCTTCGATAATAATATCGCACAACATAGATCCCTCTTCGATAGTTAAAGATGGTGAATACTACGAGGCACCAGGCGGCACAAGGTTCAGCAAGACAAGGAAGTCGATAGTACCGACGATTTTGAGATATTTGGTGGAGCAAAGAAGCGAGGTAAAGAAGAAGTACAAAAAGAATCCGAACGATATCGAGTTGGGATCAAGCTCGCAGGCTTTAAAGATAGTTGCAAACTCTTTCTATGGCTATTTGGGATACGCTAGATCACGATGGTATTCTAGGGACTGCGCTGCCGCAGTCACTGCCTATGGCAGGCAATACATCAAGGATACAATGGCACTGGCCGAGAAAAAGGGGTTCCGTGTCATCTACGGAGACACAGATTCAATAATTATGTTGCTGGAGCAGCAGAACAAAGACGCTGCGCTTGCGTTTATGAAAGAAGTCAACATTCATCTTCCAGAAACAATGGAACTCGAGCTTGAGGATTTCTACACCAGAGGAGTGTTTGTCGGCAAAAAGGCACAGGGAGAGGTTACAGGTGCAAAGAAGAAATATGCGCTTATCTCCGAATCAGGCAGAATAAAGATAAGAGGATTCGAACTTGTGCGAAGAGATTGGTCAAGAGTGTCAAGAGACACGCAGAGGGCAGTGCTTGAGACGATTTTGAAAGAAGGCAGCAAGGAGAAGGCTGCAGAGATAGTAAAAGATGTGATAAAGCGACTACGCGAGGGAAAGGTTCCATTAAACGAACTTGTGATTAACACTCAGCTGCGAAAAGGAATAGAAGGTTACAAGGCGATAAAGTCGCCAGAGCTCTCAGCTGCGAAGAAGGCTGTTGAAGCGGGCTTTAAAACCCGTGACGAGGTGGAACATTCAGTAATCGGTTACATAATAACAAAGCACGGCAACTCGATATCTGACAAGGCAGAGCTGGAAGGCATGGCAAAAGACTATGATCCCGAATATTACATCGACCACCAGGTAATTCCAGCAACGATGAGGATATTGAAAGAACTTGACTTCGATGAGGAAGAGCTAAAAGGACTTGGAAAACAAAGGAAATTGATGTGAGAGCATGGTGCACGACCACAATCATGAGCATGAAGGCGAGCTTGACCGCAATCCCAGCATAAACAAGATAAGCGAAGTCGGTGCCATGTCCTTCAAGGCACTGCAGAAGGCGAAGTCTATGATAAAGCCCGGAGTCAAGCTGCTTGATGTCGCAGAACATGTGGAGAAATACGTCCGCGACAATGGATTTGGCTGTGCGTTTCCCTTGAATTTGTCGGTGAACAACGAGGCAGCGCACTATACGCCATCGCTCCTTGATGAAAAGGTGTTCGGAGACAAAGATGTAGTGAAGGTTGATTTCGGTGCATCCAAGAATGGAATACTTGGCGATTGTGCAGCCACTGTTGACTTATCGCAGAACAACCAGAAACTTGTAGAGTGCGCTGAGCTTGCACTGAAAAATGCAATAAGCAAAGTTCGCGCAGGAGTTGCTGTTTGCGAAATTGGAAAAGTGATTGAAGATACAGCAACCTCGATGGGATTCTCCCCGATAAAGAACCTCGGTGGCCACGGAGTAGAAGTGCACGATCTCCATGCGACTATTTTCATTCCGAATTACGACAACAATGACCAAGACGTTCTTGAAGAGGGCCAAGTAATCGCGATCGAGCCGTTCGTCACTACAAGCAGAAGAAATCTGGTCAGCGAAAGCGACATTTGTGAAATATTCGGCTTTGTTGGAAACGGAAGCGTGAGATCAAGAGATGCCAGGGCAATCCAGGAGGAGCTTTTCAAGATAAGCAGCACAGAGCCGTTCGCCGCAAGATGGCTGAGCAATGTTGTAGGCGATAAATTCAAACTTTATGCTGGACTTTCTGACCTTGCGCGAGCTGGCGCTTTGGAAAGGTATCCGATATTGCAGATTCCCGATGAGAACGCCATCGTTGCACAGGCAGAAGCAGAGGTTCTTGTACAGAAAGATGGATGCATCATACTTACAAAGTGATATCATGGGCGAAACAAAACCGTTACAGAAGGTAAAACAAAACGAGGTTTCAAGACTGCTTAGGCGAGGCTTTGATGTGCCTAGCGCTTTGCGTTTAGTTGATGAAACCGACAAGAATGTCCAGGGACGATACTGCCTGGGCATCACACCGTATTGAGAAAATCAACCGCACTTGCTGAATGAGCACTTCGGGCATGTGAAGCAGCCAGACCCAGCAATCATTGTTCCGCTGCACTCTGGGCACTTCGTCTCCTTTGCAGTCTGAAGCGAGTAAGTTGATGCTCCTCCTCGAACTTCTGTCACGCTCATCGGCTTTACCTCCTTTGCGCTTTCGTGAGCCTTCTTGACAGAGTCGATTCCAGTCTTTGCGCTGTCGCTCTTGACTGCCTGGAGCACTTGTATCGACTTCGATTGGTCTCTGTAGACGGTTATGCCCTTGCAGTTTAGATCCCATGCAAGCACGTATGCCTGTTCTATGTCGGACGGCGATGCATAGCTCGGGAAGTTTATTGTCTTTGATACTCCATTGTCGGTGTACTTTTGGAATGCTGCCTGTGTCTTGACGTGCCATTCTGGAGCTATGTCGAATGCAGTGACGAAAAGCCTCCTTACGTTTGCTGGTATTTCCTCTACATCCTGAATTGATACCCGGTTGGCAAGTTTCTGCATCAGTTCCTCTGAATAGAATCCGTCTTCAAGCGCGTATGCCTCGAACTCGTTGTTGACCTCGATGAGGTTTGATCCTATCGTGTCGCGGACGTTTCTCAAGTACACGACGGAGAATATCGGCTCTATGCCCTGCGATGCCCCTCCGGAAATTATGCTGATTGTTCCGGTCGGCGCAATGGTCGTGACAGTAGAGTTCCTGAGCGGCTTGAATCCGAGTCTTGCCCATATGCTGTTCGGGAATTCAGGGAATGCTCCCCTCTCTTCGGCAAGCTCTTCGCTCTGCTTTCTCGCATTGTCTGTAATGAACTGCATGACCTTCTCTCCAAGCATAAGTGCTTCGTTGCTGTCGTAGTTTATGCCAAGCTTTATCAGAAGGTCAGCCCAGCCCATTATTCCGAGTCCTATTCTCCTTATCGCCCTGCTTAGTTGGTCAATCTGTGGAAGTGGATACGTGTTTACCTCAACTACATCGTCAAGGAATCTTGCGCCGAGACGTGTCACTCTCTTGAGCTCGTCCCAGTCAACCTCTACATGGTCGTCTGTCTGCTTGACCATCTTCGCCAAATTGATCGAGCCGAGGTTGCATGAGTCGTATGAATACAATGGCTGTTCGCCACACGGGTTTGTTGCTTCTATCGGTCCGAACTTCGGAACTGGGTTTGCATAGCTTGCGTTTATTCTGTCTAGGAATACAAGACCTGGGTCCCCGGTTTTCCAGGCCATTGTGACTATCAGGTTCCAGACGGCCTTCGCGTTTAGCTTGCCTTCTGCCTGACCTGTTCTCGGATTCTTTAGGAGGTAGTCCTTGTTCGCCTTGACTGCTTTCATGAAATCGTCGGTTATGCCGACTGAAATGTTGAAGTTCCTGAGTGTTCCTTCGTTCTCTTTGAGAACTATGAAGTCAAGAATATTCGGGTGGTCTACGCGAAGGATTCCCATGTTTGCTCCTCGCCTCTTGCCGCCTTGCTTTACTTCTTCGGTGCTTGCGTCGAATATCTTCATGAAAGATATCGGGCCAGATGCTACTCCGCTTGTCGACTTTACAAAGTCGTTTGATGGGCGTAGCCTTGAGAATGCGAATCCGGTTCCTCCGCCTGTCTTGTGGATCATCGCCTGATACTTTAGAGCGTCATAAATTTCCGGGATCGAGTCGCCGACAGGAAGCACGAAGCACGCGCTTAGCTGTCCCTCCTTTGTCCCTGCATTCATTAGTGTGGGGGAGTTTGGCATGAACTTGAAGTGTGTCATGGCTTCGTAGAACTCCTCTTCTATTCTTGCAGTTTCCGTTTCGTTCTTTCCGTACTTTGTTTCTGCGCTTGACACCGCCTTCGCTACTCTGTGGAACAGCTGCTTTGGCGATTCGATTATGTTTCCGTCTGCATTTTTGAGAAGATATCTTGCTGCAAGAACGATAAGCGAGTTTATCGGAATCTTTAGATCGTCGTGTGGAATTCCAAGCGAGTTCCTGAATGCTCTGATCTCTGAGTGCTTGTTCCTATATAATATGTAAGCGCGCGCCACCTTCGGCTCGCTCTTCATAAGCACCATTTCCACTACGTCCTGTATTTCTTCTACGCCGAGGGCTTCCTTGTTGATCTTGTGGAGCTCTTCTAGAATCTGATGTGTTATGTTGCGGGCCAGTTCTTTGTTGGACTCGCCCTCTTTCTTTGGATAAACGTTGGTGAATGCCTTGTAAAGAGCATTCTCAATCTTTATCGAGTCGAAAGCAAGCTTCGACTTGTCTCTCTTTATTACAAACTTAGGATTCGTATTATTTTCGACCATCAAAACACCCAGGATCCGCAAAGCGCGTGGTAGTAGGTTATAAATTAAGGTTTATAAACCAGTTGTATTTTACATTGCTACAACAATACACGCTTGTGTATTCTTATTAACATTTTTCGGATTTGTCGTCGGAAAAAGAGCGTACTTGAAAAATTATTCACGTTCTCTCTCGACCACGTCGCAATCTTCTGCAAATTCTTTTTGGAGCCGCGTCCAGGCATCTGTAAATTCTTTGTGTTGTGTCCTATCGACATTGAAAAAGAGCCATTGTGAGAAAGCGCTTTCTGCAATATTCATGTTTGACACTTCAACGATATTGAACGGCGTGATCGCTTTCCACTTGCTTGTGCTCGCTTCGCTGTGTTCCTGCTTCAACTCCGGGTCGTTCATAGGAGTAGATGACTGCGCCGTTAGAGCCCTGTAGGTCCTCCATGAGTGTCCCGACGCGAAAGACGATATAAGAATTGCTTGCCTGATGGTCTGTTGCTCTTCTTTTGTAAGAGCACGGACGTCTCTTCCGGCCAGTTTCTTTATCTTCGCGGTAAGGAGGTCATATTTTGTTAAGTTAAACTTTATCGGCATCGACTCGCTTTGGTCGTTTTATTCTGTAGGTCGCTACTGTCTGTCCGAGAATGTTGTAACTTTAATTATTAAGCTTAGATAACAAACTATATAAGGCTGATTATCGAAATTGTTTTTCGTATAATCTGTTAGAAGGCGATCTTGTGGGCATCTTCAACCTTTTTGGAAAGAAAGACGTGGCGTCGGATTTGACAAAGAGCTCTCCGTACAAAGTTACGACAGAGTTGATTCCATACAAACTGTTCGCGAAGAAGAGCAGCAACGCAACGTTGAGAATAAGTATAAAGAACATGACGAATGAAGTGCTACTTACTTCTGTAGTCGCGGAGCTGCCAAACAATCTTGCGTTCGAGCAGATGGGAATTTCGCGACAGAGAGAACTAAGGTTAGGGGAAATCGCGCCAGATGAAGAAAAAGAGACAAGGCTTGACGTTTTCAGCGGATTAAACACAGACAACGGAGAATACACAGTCACATTGACTGCTATGGCGCACTATAGAGATTATGGCCACATACTCAATGCTGTAAAGAAAAGAGTGACGATACAAGTAGTCTGATTATTTCTTTTCCTCTTTTGCCGCAGGCGACTCTTCCTTCGGAACTTTTGGCTCTGGCTGCTGCTTCTGTGCCTGATTTATTATTTCGTATATCTTTTCTAGAAGCGTTGCAAGCTGTGCTCCCCTTTCTGTCAGCTTTATCTCCTTGATCTTGCCATGCTTCTCGTTTGTTGTGAGGCCAAGGCTCTCGAATACCTTGATAGTGTTGGTTGTGTGCACATATGTTATGTTGCACGCCTTCGCCAAACTGCTAAGATACCACGGTTGTTGCGTGTTCTTGAGTGCGAGAATAATGCGCGCCTGTTTATCCTTCAATAGAATTGAACCTGCCATGCTGAGTTATCAACTTTGCCGTATTTAGCCTTTGCTCGCTGTTGCGTCTGTGTACTGGAGCTCGAGCTCATGCTTTCTTTTGTTCCTTGTATGGCGATTCCACAGTGTCCTCAATACAGGCACAGAACCTGCGATAACGCCGGCTGCTGTTAGGACCTCGGTGACTATAGGTATTCCAGGGTTGCTTGGAAACGCATTGTGCACTGTTGCAAGGCCCATGGCATCCATTACACGCCCGTTGAGAGCGCCGCTCAACGCACCGGAAACTGCTGCGCAAGTCCAACCGATATTGCCCATTGTGTTCCATTTATCCTTAGGCGGATCCGTAATCCTGTCAAGAGCTTCCTTTGCTCGCTTGTCGTCTGGTCTGACAAGCACAACAAGCCTTAGCCTGCTTTCCTCGATTAGCTGCATTACTTCGTCTATGTCTGATCTTATGCTGCCGATTTTGTATCTTTTAGACGAGGCGATTTGCTCCTCTTTCTTCGTCGAGCTCGTAAGTTCGATGTTTCTAGCTTCTGCCCAATAAATATCGGCGTCTGTTCGCAACGTCTTGTGCTTTGCTAGCTCCATATCCACCATCGTGAGAGTTTCTTGCGAAACTTGTGATGGATTCCTCAGAATCGTGCGGATAGTTGTGTGTAGCTTGATAACTTCGGCTTGCCTGTTTGTCAACTCCGCTATTCTCATTTCTATAGTCGGTGCCGATGCCGATTCCTGCTTCATTACTGTTGACATTGCTTGCACTTATTGCAGAGAATTAATGTGAATTTTCAGATATTTATTTGTATTATTTTTAGAAAAAGTCCGAAACTTTGTTTATCCGGACCTGGCGGGATTTGAACCCGCAACCTTCTGGTCCGAAGCCAGACGCGCTATCCAAGTTACGCCACAGGTCCGCGTAGTATTGCGGCATGTCAGATAAATAAGGCTTTGGTTTGTCAAGGCACTCCTATGCTCATCACGTTGCCGCTCGCCTGCCCTTCGCTCCAGTAGAGGTTTCCGTTAGTGATGTTCAGGTAGTTCGGGCGGGTCCTAACAGCGATTGTGACATTGGACCCCGGGACGCCGTTGATTGATTCTTCTTGTATGCTGCCTGGGCCTGCCCAGCTGTTAGACCAGTAGACATAGGTGCCGTCTGTGACTATGTACGATGGTTCTGTCTGGCCTGTTGCAAGCTGGGTTATCGTGCCCCCGCCGATTGGTATCTTGTTGACGCTGCCGTCTCCATAGTTTACCCAGTACAGGTAGCCGTTTGTGACAGTGGTCCAGAAAGGATAGGAGTATGGTGCAAAGCTTGCTAGCGTAGTTACAGTGCCACCGGTTGTAGGCATTTGATAAACTGTGTCGTAAGACTCGCTTACCCAGAAAAGGTTGCCGTTATAGACCGACAGTCCTTGCGGATCGCCCTGGCCAGTAGCAAGAACCGCGTTTGAATTAAGTGCCCCGTTGATCGACTCTGTGTTTATCGTGCCTCCATAGGAAGGCCAGTAGACGTTGCCGTTGTAGACTACGATTCCATAGAGGTAGTTGTTTTGATTGTTACACAAGACGACATTTGAATTCGGCGCGCCGTTGAGTGCCTGCTTCTGTATGGCTCCCATTGCGGTCCAGTAGAGGTTTGTGCCGTCTGATGTCAGGTAATTAGGGTTTCCTCCAAGGTTGTAGAATATCGTGTTTGATCCTGGAGCGCCGGTGAGCGATTGTTTCATTATTCTTCCATTGCCGTCCACCCAATAGGCGTTGCCTCCAACAACCGTAAGGTCGCCAGGGTAGTAAACAGGAGAAAGAAGCTGGGCCCCGGGCTTCGGGGTAATTATCGTCGTCCTGATGTCTGCTACCTTTAGCACGAGCCCGGTCTGCGATCCGGAGCTGTACTGTATCCATAGTGTTCCGCTGAATGGAGTGCCAATCGCCTGGCTCGGAAGCGAGCATTTCACGCTCGCCGAGAAGTTCTGCTCTGATGTTAGAGTAGCGCCGACTCCAGGAAATGACGATGGCGCGTTGGTCGTATTGCTGCACCCTACGCCAGTTATTGTCAGTGTTTGTGAACCCACATAGCCCAATACAAACGACAGTGTGCCCCCTCCATTAAGCACAACATTTTTGCATAGGAACCCGGACACTGCAAGGCAGCTACTACCCGTGAAGTTTGAACCTCCAAAGACGCCTAGCTGATAAAGCACTGCCAGGACCACTGCGATTATCAGGATCGCCCATCCATATGTGGACAGATACTCAGCTGCAGACTGGGATTTGTATTTTGCGTGGTCGAATTTCAACATTGAGTTAATATGAATCCGAACGTATAAAAATGGTGGTGGTTTTTTCAGAAGAAGGAATCCATCTTCTGCTGCTTTATTCCATCGATAGTTACCCAGTATTCGCGGATCTGCCGCTTGAACTCCGGATCCTTAAGGTTTTCCTTGACTGCGTTGACTGTTGTTGAATCGGAAGGGTAACCAGAGCCGATTTTTACGCCAAGAGACTCTTCGATGTCGCGTACTGCGTTGTCCCTCGTTACTTTTGCGATTATGCTTGCTGCGCTGACAACTGGGTAACGTGCATCTGCTTTGTGTTCCGCGATTATCTTGGTGTATTTCTGGCCTTTTATTCTAGTGGATTTTATCCCATCGACAACGGTTGGCTTCGTGGCGTAAATGTTCACGCGCATTCCGAACTTGTGGGCAATAACATCAGGAGAGTCGAGATACAGCTCTGACACGTGGTTTTGAAGCCTTTCGAACAGCCTAGCGAACCTCACAGCTTCGAGTTCGTTGAGGGATATTTTGTTCTGCATTGCGTTGTTTATTTCTTCTGGATAAATAGAATCGACAAGCACTTCAAGAGCAGCTTCGTTTATCTTTTCGAATAGGCTTTCCCTTTTTTGCCTTGTAAGCAGCTTTGAATCCCTTACGCCTATGTCAGCAAGCTTCTTCTCAGAGGTATTCTTGATCGCGACTATGGATATGACTAAAGGACCTAGAACTGCGCCTCTTCCGGCTTCATCGCCGCCGCTGATAATGATAATACCACCAATACTTGATAGGTATTGGTTCCTTCGAGAATAAAAAGCTTACCAGTTCTTCCTGTCTACGACTGCATAGTCGTTTACAGCGAGGACTGAGTTGTAAGGTATCTTTATCTGCCCTGCCTCGATCTTCATCTTGCTTGCAAGACCAGAATCAAGGTTTGGTTCAACAACAAGGCTGACTATTTTGCCGGTTACTTCGCTGATCTCAAGATCATAAAGCCTTCCGACGTCAAATCCGTCGCTTGTCACAACTTTCTTTCCAACTAGCTGTCTTGCAATGATGAACTTTACCATACTAACACCGATTGGTCGCTGATTTTATATTGAGAATAACCCTTTAAAAAGATTTGCCATTTTAGCCGATAGTAAATGATAGCGGAATTGGCGTGTTTTGGTGCTTTTTGTGTGAACAGAACCCTTAAATAAGCGACAGAGAATTACTTAGCGATTCAATGCCTGATTATTGGAAGATAGACAAGCAGTTAATGGAGAGAATATCCCTCATTGCAAAGCTTGAGCTTACCGAAAAGGAGAAGGCGCTTTACACCAAGCAGTTGACAGATGTTCTTGCAGTTTTCAAGCGGCTGGACGAGGTTGATGTGAAGGGCTTGGAACCTGCATTCCACCCACGACCTGTGGAAAATTCCTGGAGAGAAGACAAGGTTGTCGAGAGCAAAATGGACCCGCTCGCGACAGTTAAGAACAAGGAAAACGGATATTACAAGGGTCCCCGCATAGTCTAGGTGGTTCCATTAATACAAAGCCTTGTTAAAAAACATCTCGAACGGCTTGCTGCCGAGGATGTGAACCTTGATGACTTTGCGCCAAAAGTAATAGAGAAAGCCAAGGCGCTCCAGGAAAGATTTTCTCCTTTCATAACAATCAATGAGAAGCTGGCTTCTGAAAACATGCCAAGGCACGTCATGAAGCTGCCTTTTTCTGTAAAGGACAACATCTGCACGCGGGGAATAAGAACGACTGCAGGTTCGAAGATACTCGAGCCTTATGTTCCGCCCTTCGACGCAACTTGCATACATCAGATAAAGAACGCTGGCGGATTCGTGGTTGGAAAAACTATGATGGACGAGTTTGGATTTGGAACTTTTGCTACGAATTGTGCCTACGGTGCACCGAAGAACCCGATTGACCCGACAAGGGTGTGTGGTGGAAGCAGCGGAGGGGCGGCTTGCGTTGCAGCCGCGGCCGAATTTCCGCATATTGCGATTGCGCAGTCTACAGGAGGCAGCATAACTGCGCCTGCTGCGTTCACGGGAACTGTAGGAATAACTCCAACTTATGGAAGAGTGTCGCGGTGGGGACTTATCGACTACGCCAACAGCATGGATCGCATAGGTGCGATAGGAAAATGTGTTTACGATGCTGCATTGGGACTTTCGATAATCTCTGGATACGATCCCATGGATTCGACTTCGTTGAATGCGCCGAAGACTGATTACACCGCGTTGCTTGGATCAGAAATAAAACATCTGAGGGTTGGTGTTCCTGTTGAATATTTTGGTGCCGACGTTGACGAATCAATCAAAAGGAACGCACTCGATATGATAAAGGGTCTCGAAAGCTTCGGGGTAACATGGGAAGAAGTATCATTACCGTCGACAAAATACGCGATCTCCGCTTATTATCTGATCGCCATGAGCGAGGCTTCTACCAACTTGGCCAAGTTCTGCGGCCTCCGTTATGGAATGGAAGGGCCTCTTGATGGGAATTATGAGCAGTATTTTGCGCAACTCCGTGGAAAATACTTCGGCGAAGAAGCAAAGCGCAGAATAATACTCGGGACATACGCAAGAATGTCTGGATATCGTGATGCGTACTACTTGAAGGCGTTGAAAGTCCGCGCAAAGATCATCGGTGAGTTCAGAAAGGCCTTCGGCAGAGTCGGTGTGATCGCTACTCCGTCTATGCCGATTATCGCGCCGAGATTTGACGAAGTAAAGAAGCTTACTCCAGTAGAGAACTATGCAATGGATAGAATGACAGTTCCATCAAATCTTGCAGGATTGCCGACGATATCAGTTCCTAGCGGAACATCGTCTGGAATGCCGACCGGGATACAGTTTATCGGAAACTATGAACAAGAGGGCACGCTTGTTGCAGTTGCAGGAGCGTGCGAGCAGGTGTAAACATGGCAGGAGTAATGATCGGTATAGAAGTACACTGTCAACTCAATACTGAGAGCAAGCTCTTCTGCAGCAACAGCAACGACATGCGGAACAAGAAGCCGAACGAAAGTGTGTGCCCGATCTGCCTTGGCTATCCCGGATCAAAACCCGTGATAAACAAGCATGCAATCGAGCTAGGAATGAGAATAGGGCTTGCTCTTGACTGCAAGATTGCAGATTCGATGTTCTTCTCGAGAAAAACCTACTTCTACCCCGATATGTCGAAGAGCTATCAGATAACACAATACGAAGTCCCTCTCGCAACTGAAGGGTATCTGACTGTTGGCGATACTAAAATCAGAATCCGAAGAGTGCACATTGAAGAGGACCCTGCAAAGCTGATGCACGTCGGTGGAGACATCACAAATGCAGAGTATGTTCTCATCGATTACAACAGATCTGGCGTGGCACTTGCAGAAATAGTCACAGAACCTGATTTCACCACACCGAAACAAGTGCACCAGTTCCTCGACAACCTTCTTTCGATACTTGAGCACCTCGGCGTATACGATTCGAGCAAAGAGGCTACGCTAAGGTGCGACGCAAACATCTCACTTGACGGTGGTGAGAGGGTTGAGGTGAAGAACATAACCGGCTTCGAAAACGTGGAGAAGGCGCTCAACTTCGAGATAATACGGCAAAATGGAATGAAACGTATGGAAGTCAAGGTGGAACGAGAGACTCGCCACTTTGATTCGGATAGCAACACAACAAAAAGCCTCAGAAAGAAGGAATATGAGGAAGACTATGGCTACATATTCGACCCCGATCTTCCTGTGATAAAGATAAGTAAGGAGTGGGTGAGTTCCATTAAGAAGAATATGCCAGAGCTTCCAGACCAAAGAGTGAAGAGGTTCGTTAAGCAGTATGCACTTGATGAATATACTGCTTCTGTGCTGATTTACGCCGACAAAAACCTTGCCGACTTCTATGAAGAATGCTGCAGGAATTACAACAAACCGCAAACCGTTGCGAATTGGATGATGAATTATCTTTTGAAGAGCCTTAACTGGCGCTCTGAAAGGATAAAGAACTCGAAAGTCCGTGTTGGTACCTTCGTTGAACTGCTCACACTAATTGAAAACGGAACAATAACAGAAAGGTATGCAAAAGAACTCATCAAGGAATACGTAGACACCGGAATTTCTCCAAAGGAACTTATGAAAAAGAGCAGTTCCGGAAAGATTGACTTGGACGCAGTAGTTAAAAAGGTGCTTGAAGAGAACAAAAAGGCAGTAGACGAGTACAGATCGGGAAAGCAAGAAGCACTCAAGTTCCTGCTCGGCCGCGTTCTCGTGGCTACAAACAAACAGGCAGATCCAAAACTCATAAATGAAGCTTTGCTAAAGCAATTAGGTGCCTCGATAGCTCAGTAGGTAGAGCGATTGGCTGTTAACCAATAGGTCGCAGGTTCGAGTCCTGCTCGAGGCGCTTTGGCTTTGCTCCGCTGAGCCTTAAAAATAAAAAATAGAAAAAGAAATATAAAACTGAGAAATTAGCCCCCGATCTTGAACATCTTTGTTCCGCAGACCTCGCAAGTTCCGGTCTTTGCCTTCTTTCCGTTCTTCATTGTGACCTCCTTTGCGCCCTTCATTTCTCTCTTGGCTTTGCACTTAACGCAATACGCTTCTACCATGTTATCGCCACTACATTACTTACATTAGGCATTAAAAAGGTTTGTCTGGCGGTGCGTATAACGTAGCTGGCTATCGAAGCGCGGCAAATCCATTTATATACCTTAAAATTCAGGTTTATTGGGCGAGGGATGCTATGTCGATCATAGAAACACACAACCTTACTAAGAAGTTCGATAAGCTTGTTGCCGTCGACAAACTCAACCTTAGCGTCAACGAGGGCGAGATATTCGGCCTCCTTGGACCCAACGGTGCAGGAAAGACGACAACCCTGTCCATGCTCGCCACTTTGCTGCCGCCTACAGAAGGCCATGCCACCGTTAACGGCTTTGACGTCAAGAAGAACTCTTCTGAGGTGAGGCACTGCATAGGCTTTGTTTTCCAGGATCCGAGCTCTGACGACCTGCTTACAGGCCGCGAGAACCTATACCTTCATGCACTCATGTATGGAGTCGACATGAAAAATATCAACAAAAGAATGGATGAACTGCTTGAGCTTGTCGATCTGAAAGACAGGCAGCATGAGCGAATGAAGAAATACAGCGGCGGAATGAGGAGAAGGCTTGAGCTTGCCAGAGGACTTCTACACAACCCGAAGGTGCTTTTCCTTGACGAGCCGACGCTGGGGCTTGATCCGCAGACAAGGCAGCACCTCTGGACTTATATAAAGAAGCTTTCTCAAGAAAAGAAAATCACGATAATAATAACGACCCATTACATGGAAGAAGCTGACATGCTCTGCGACAGGATTGCGATAATAGACCATGGGAAGATAGCCGCTATGGACACTCCTGAAAAGCTGAAGAGCAAGCTCGGCGGGGATGTTGTAAGGCTAAAGGTGGAAAAGCCGAACCTTAAGGCGCTGAAGTCATTGAAGTTCGTGAGCAGCGTAAAGCAGACCGATGGCTTACTGACAATGACTGTAAATGATTCTGGTAAGCACCTGCAGGAAATACTGAAGAAGGTCGGCAGTGTCGAGAGTGTTGAGACGCGCAAACCGACCCTGAATGACGTGTTCCTTCACTACACCGGAAGCGAGATCCGTGACGAGGGCGGCGAGGGAGGCTACATGGAGCACATGATGGCGAGCAGAAACAGGTGATATTGTGGGTGAGCTTAATGGGCTTTATGCCCTTTGGTATCGAGAAGCAAAGGTCTTCACGCGAGAGATATCCAGAATGATAGGCTCGCTTGTGCAGCCATTGATGTGGCTGGTCATATTTGGAACGGGGTTGGGCTCTGCTCTCGGAGGAAATTTTCTCGGAACCGGTGGAAGCTACCAGACATACATATTTCCAGGCATTCTTGCGATGACAGTCCTTTTTGGATCGCTCTTCTTCGGCCTTTATATCATTATGGACAAGCGTGTCGACTTCCTCAAAGAGGTCCTTGTCGCTCCGCTTAGCAGAACGACCATCTTCTTCGGCAAAGTCCTTGGAGGCTCCACCGACGGAGTTATACAGATAGCAATACTGATGCTGCTCGGGGCGCTTTTCTTCGGAATCCACTTCACGTTTTATTCGTTGGTTCTTTCGATTATTATTGTTTTGATATTGATGGTTTCGATAATCAGCCTTGGGCTGACGTTCGGCGCAATAATGTCGAGCCCGGAAGGATTCGGCCTTGTCATAACTTTTGTGATATTCCCGCTTTTCTTCCTGAGCGGTGCGCTGTTCCCAGTGAAGAGCCTCCCAAGCTGGCTGTTTGCTTTTGTGGCGATCAACCCTGTTTCTTATGCAGTTGATGCGCTCAGGTCGACGATACTTGGAATTCCAAGCAGCTTCGGACTTGCTCTCGACTTCGCTGTATTGATTGGATTCGCAGTTGCTATGGTGATAATAGGGACAGAAGCCTTCAAGAGGATGAAGATATAAATGCGACCGCCGGGATTTGAACCCGAGTTTACGGCTTGGGAAGCCATCGTCCTACCAGGCTAGACTACGATCGCAAGTGTAAGAAGGAGAGCTTTGAAGTTATTTATAAGTTATCTGATGCCAAGACTATTCCTTGCGCGACCGTCTCGCTTAGCGTAATGGTATCGTGCTGCGGCATAGACTTCAACTCTAGAAGAAGGGCTATTGCAGCCCTGAGATCTTTCACAACAAGTACATCTTCGTTGTTTTCGTAGTGTTGCCTTCTGTTCCATGGCTGGGATATCACCAGTAGGAACTTTGTTTTCCTCTCTCCGTTGACAAGGTGCTCTATTACTTCGTCTGCGACGGGCGGAGCATCATCTATGTAGATGTTGTAAGGCAGGTGCACCTTCTTTTCCTGTGTCGGCACTATCCTCATTTTTGTTCCGTCATTGAAGCTTACACCAGGAAACTTTGCAGCAAGCCACTCCTCTAGTGCTTTGCCTTGTTCTGCTGGCTTGTACGTGACAAGATCCGCACTGAAGTTGTGCTTAAGCGCCTCTATCTCGGCTATCGAAACAGATGGTTCTATACGGTGCTGGCGATCTTCCCATAATGTGTTATAAATGTCCAAGAATTCGTCCCATGGCATACCGATTCTGGACTTTGATGTGTCGTAGTTGGTGATGTCATTGATTGTAAAGTTCGTTCGGTGGCGTTCGTTGTATATTTCTACCAGCGGCGGATGAATCAGCGCTAAAGTTCCCTCTACATCTACAGCTATCTTGGCGTGTGGATCGTGGACAAGCCTGTGCAGTTTCGCAAGCTTATGCTGCTCGAACTGTGGCATTGTGGTCCTACTTTTTGTTGCATTCATTTGAACAGACTCTTTCTCTCCTTGAGTTATTTATAGATTAAGTTGACTTACCACGCCTGAGCTTCGCGAGTTCTGCTTCTGCGGCATCCGCACGTTTCTTTTGTGCATTTTCTCTGTCCATCGCATCGCTGACCTGTTTTATAAGCGAATTTACCTGATCTTCCCTGCTGACAATCCTCCGCAGCTCCTTTTCGTCTACAGGAAATACGGCGACGTCGCTCTTCAGTTCAGAGTTTTTGTGCCTTTCTTCGAAGTCGGTTTGTGCTTTGTGGATAAGCGCATCTCTTCTTGCAACAAACACATTCCTGTTTTTCTCTAACATTTCTGCGCGTATCCCGTCCGGCAAACTTGGGGAGTGTTTTATCGTCCTTATCCTATCGGCTATGTCTGCGAGTTTTGCTATGAGAGATTCGATGCTTGATTTTGCAGCCTCTTCTCTAAGCGCTTCTGCTGACATGTCGTATAGTTCCGGGTCTCCGAGCGGGCCGAAATTCTGTCTTTCTGCTACCTCGTCCAACATTGCAAGTGCCTCCCTTAACTTTTCTGACGCTGCGCCATGGTCGTATTTTGCATCTCTTGGTATGTCGCCGTATAACTTTTCCGGGGTGTCGTGCAAAGCTGCAAGCGTGACCACCTTTTCTTTGCTGTTGTAGATTCCAATCTTGTTGAAATAAGACGAAAGATACAGTGCGGCTAAGACTACGCCTCCGGTGTGCTCCAAAACATTAGGCCTTGGGTATACTGGTTGGCCTTGGAACGATGGCGTGTCCTGAAGACCGTTCGCTATTGGCTCGAAAACGTTCTGGAGTATCGAATCTATGTGAATGGCGGATTGCTTTTCTGGCAGACTCGTCTTGTCTACAATGTGTTGCCCCTGTGACAGCTGTATTGTCGGTTTTACAAGAACCGACGGTTTGTGCTCGGTTATCTTTACGCTTGGGAAATGCAGCTCTCCGTGCTCTAGGTCTAAGGCAGATCTGCGCATTTCTGAAAGCTCTTGTTCGGTCGCTGCAGGTTCAAACTTTATTGAAGACATCGTGCCTGCTCGCCCATCATACATCTTTATTGATAGTGTGATGTTCCTTCTGTCCTGGACAAGAACCCACAGTATTAAAGATGAAACGTATTCTGCATCTTCAGGTTCAAGGCCTATGTAGTTCAGCTCTGTGAAAGAGGATTTGTTCTCTGTGGAGTCGTTTGGTATCGTTACGTTTTCCAGTTTAAATGTCAGTTTTGGCGGTATCTGCTTCATTACTGCGGTTGCTGCAAACATATCTGGAGTTGTGATTGTTACATTTACCCTTTCGTGGTGCATGAATGTGTTTAGAAATTGCATTAGCCTGATTTGTGGCGTACGCATATCGTCCATTTGCGTAACTACCGGGCTTGTTTCGTGTTGCTTGCTCCTTGCAGATACCGTAATAACACCGAAAGGCATCGGTTTTGCCAGATATTTATAATTAGCGTATGTAGGCTGGCTTCTGCTCAAGGTTGTGCTGGCCCTGCATAATTGCTTCTTGCTCCTTGAGCAGCTTTGCAGTCTTTTCGATTATCTTGTCTAGCGCAGCAGTGTTTATTTCGAGGCTTGTGCTCTTTGAAAGCGCGATCAGGACGGCTTTTGCTGCCGACGCGTCGATGTCTAGAAGGCCTGTCTCCCCCATCAGGCAGATTCCCTTCATCTTGCGCATTTTTGCGAATGCGAGAATCATCCCTGCTGACCCCCAAATCATTCCTCTCGACTTGCCGAATATTATTCCGTGCTCTTTGTATTTGCTTATCAACTTTTTGTCTGTGACGTTTGCATAGACCTTCGGCGATGTGGTTAGCTCTTTTGTGACGCTGTACCCGCCAAGCGTGTAGATGAATTGGCCCTTCAGCTTGTCGGCGAAGAAGTCAACTATTTTCTTGTTTACTTCGTACTGCCCTTCTGGCGTGACTGCCTGTGTTTCTCCAGTAAGGAGAATTATGTCGTTCTTTGCGCCCTTCGGCCTCAATAAATAGAATCTATTTCCGACAAGCCTGATTCCTCCAGTTTTGAGCATTACGACTTGGTGTGGAAAATGTGGTGAGTATAGTGTTGCGATCTTCTTTGGCTTGTACTGCTTCCTCAGCGTTTCTGCGACAAGCTTGCCGACATTACCTATTCCAGGAAGACCCACCACTAGGATCGGCTTGTTGAGCTTTACACTTTTCTTGAATCTTATCACAGTTTCCTTCACTGCATCACGATTATAACGTCGACATTATGTCTTCCTTTTCCTTTCTCAGCTTTTCTTTCTCTATTTCGAAAAGCCCTTTCTTCAGTTTGCTCGTCACTACTTCCGATGCACTCTTTATCTTGCTCTCTGCGTCGGCGTAGTCCTTGCCTTCTGCAGACAAGTGATACTTGGGTGCGCTTATGTACTGCACCTCTACATCCTTTTCCTTTATTGCGGCGAGGATGCCCCTGAGCTCAGATGCCCCGTTCTTTGTATTATAGCTTGAGAGTTGCATTATATAAGAGACGATGTACCGTTTTTTCTTTCGGCTGGTCTCCAGCAGTTTTAGCATTTCGTCCTTTGCCTTCTTTGGAAGCTTCGACGCCTTGAACTCCTCTGTGTTCTCGGTGGCTGCCCTCATCAAAGCAGTAAATGTCGGGAATTCTGTTTTCGCTAGAGCGACAAGGCTTTCCTTCTGCGGCTCTAGATTCGCCGAGTGAAGTGCCCTTAGAAACAGCGCGTTCAGCCTCTTTTCTAAATTGAAGATGTTTATCTTCTGCTTCGTTTCGTTCGGCGTTACCTTTTTCAGCGACACGTCGACAGTCTGCCGCTCTTTGTCGTAGAAAGAAACTTTGCAGACTAGCTTCTGGCCTTCGTGTATGAATTCGTGGATATTCTTTATCCAGCCAGACGATACTTCCTTTATTGGAAGAAAGACATCGAGGTTGTTGTATTCAAGAAGTTTGCAGTAGGCACCAAAAGGCATAATCTTGCTTACTTGTGCGATTACTATCTCGCCTACCTTTGGTATAGTCTTTTGCTCTGCCATCTTTTCACAATTACTCGATCTTGTATTCGAGCTTCTTCTTTGTCCTTGAACCCACTACCCTCTCGACTATGTATTTGCATTCCTTACAATTGAGCATGACCTTTTGCCTCTTGGCTAACTTCTTTACAGTAGCTTGACCTTTTACCTTTCCGTGATATCCGGTTCTCTTCCTTACTGCTCTTCTCGTGCCGATAGCTTGTCCTGCACTCGTGCCCTTCGTGTACATCTTAACTGTGTGTGGTGTGTGCTTGTTGCACTTTGGACAAAACGCATTCATCTCTCTTACTATTTTCATGTTATTCACTTTCTTTTTACGCCTGCTGGCAGATCGTGCTGTTGATTAGGAACTTGACATCTTCTTCGTTTCCTGACATCTCAATTAGCTGACCTTTTTCCAATGGACCAAGTTTCTTCCCAGACGGCAGCAGTATTTCCGGAATTGATTGCAGAGACTTGAGCATGTGAACGTGCTGCTTTTGCTGTGCTCCGGTCTCTATGCTGTTCTGGTTTGCGATATCCAATATCTTGTTGTAGAAGTCAACTTCTGTCTGTATAGCTGGCTGTGGTAATTGCTTTTTGTAGGCGACATATATAAGTATCTTTTGCTTCCTCCTTTCCTGAAGCTCGTTTAGAAGCCGTATTGTGTTCTTTTTTATGTTCTGTTCGTTGTCTGTCAGTTCGTGTCCTCCGAGCGACTTCAGGAATTGATCGACATCGTTGTAGAAAGGTTTTGGCAAAAGCTGAAGCTCGTTTGACTGCTTCTCCTTTTGCGTCACCTGCCATAGCGTATCATAGGTTGATTGATTATCCATAGGACCCCGCAGTTCCATTATTCATGGCTTTCTTATATAATATTGTTTGTTGAATTACCGAGTTAATATACTTTAATAACGAATTTAAAGCCGACGAAGGAACGTATTAGGGGAAGTGAAGGGTGGTACAAAGAAAGTAGCGGGGGCTGGATTTGAACCAACGATCTTCGGGTTATGAGCCCGACGAGTACTCCAGGCTACTCTACCCCGCTGTGTTTGATTATATTGACGAAACGAGTATATAAACTTAACCAAACACTGCCGATTACTCGGAGTCCACGGCCTGCACTTCTGGCTCAACGTCGACGGTTTTCTGCCTTGTTCCCATAAGATCTGAAGCCTGGCTCTTGTCAAGCATCTTCAAGCCGTCTCCACATGCTCCACATTTGAAATTTTCCTCAAAAGCAGCGTCGAATGTGAAAATGAGCTTTGTTTTATCGTAGCAGCTGTCGCAAACGAAGTAGTCGTTGCAGTCCTTGTTTATAATCGGCTGTGCCTGCTCGAGGCTTTCAATGTAGTCAAAGAACGGAGGCAGTTTGCTTATGTTTATGTACCAAGCAAAGGAAAGCCACCCGTTCACGTTCTTAGCAACATAATAGTTGGTTATTCCGTAACCCTGCATTATGTTCAGTATTCTTCGCACAGCGTTAATCTTCATATCGAGCTCAGCTGCGAGAGCTTCGTCTGTCTTCGGGCTGACAAGGCCGTTAACAACGTCCATAGCCCTCTTGCTGACGTTCTTTTTCAGATAACCGATCGCAGCTTCATTGGCTGCAAGTCCCTGTATCGCAGCAGCAACCTCTTCCGGAGCGTATATGTTAGCGTTCTTGATCTCTTTCCTGCTCCTCTTCTCAGGCTTTTCCTGCGCTCCGGTTTTGACCTTTTTCGTCGGCGTTACTGCTTTTGTCTTGATTTTCTTTGTAGATTTAAGCGTAATCTTTTTTATATTCCTTTTTACTGCCTTTTTAGCAATCTTTCTAGCTACTCGAGCAGGCTTCACTCGCGCATGCATTCTCTTTTTGATCCTTTTAGTCGTCATTAGCATCACTTCTTAATCATAAATAGGGCGCCCAGAGTATTTAAACCCTCCATTATTTGATAATTTCCGAAGGTGTTTTTGCGGATTTTTTATTAAGCCTTTCCAAGACGTCTGTCGTCGTGTAGTTTGCCGCTCCCTGTTTTGGTGTGCTCATAAGTGCCCTCTCGAACTGTTCTACTGTAAGGTCGTTTTTGAGCTCCCCGGGCTTGTATGGCTTGTTTCCTGCCAGGACGTTGAACGTCACTCCACGCTTCACATCGATGGCAAGGTGCCGCGTCTCGTCTCCGAAAATGTCCACTTCTACAACAACGAGATTGTGCGCCCTCAGGAAGCTAACTACGCTGTAAGCTGTCGTTTTGTCACCATTCTGCATTCCGATTACTCTAGCCTCAAAGTTAGCGTTTGCCATCCTTTTGAGCTCTTTGTTCAGGAATGTCTCGAAATCTGCAGTGAATTTGTAGAACCTACAGACGAGCAATTTCTGCGAATTGACGTCATAAATGCTAAGTATCGCGTCGAAGCTTAGGTCGACTACTCCTACGTAGAACACTCCCATATTGGAGTACTTTGTATAGTAGACCTCGCCCACGCTGAGGTATTTGCAGCCCTTATCCGAATCCAGCTCCACTCTCGACACGTGCTGCCTGTCTTTGAAGTTCTTTACGAAGCGCGACTGGCCGAACTCCGGCTTTATCGCAGCACTTTCAAGAAACCGTTCGAAGCTCAAAGACTCACCTACTTTTATGGCAGCAACAGCTTAAATACTTCGGAGCCGGCAAAACAGGAACTTCTGAAGACACGGAAGCCGCACCAATATATATAAATATTCCTCTTCATAAAGTATTCTGTCTGACGTCAAGTTAGAGTCACTACTCTTTATCAGGTCAGACCAACAGCAAAGTCGTGTCTATATGAAGATTGAAGTGCAGACAAGCAACGCAGCAAGCATGAGCTTTGTCCTAGACGGAGCCACGCACGCCTACGCCAACGCTGTGCGAAGGACTGCAATGAACAACGTCAAGACATTCGCAATCGACAGGGTCACAGTTTACGAGAACACCAGCGCAATGTTCGACGAATACATAGCACACAGGATAGGCCTTGTTCCGCTCTCGACGCCGAAGCGATTCAAGGACGAAGATGAAGTTATGTTCACGCTTGACGCGACAGGACCGCTTACAGTATATTCAAAGGATCTCGAGACAAAGGACAAGGACATTTCAGTAGCAAACGACAAGATCCCGATAATGAAGCTTGCTGAGGGCCAGAGGTTAAGGCTCGAGGGCAAGGCAAGGGTAGGCACAGGATCAAAGCATGCAAAGTTCCAGCCAGGCCTTATCACATACGAAGAAAACAAGGGAAAGTTCACATTTTACGTCGAAACGTTCGGCCAGATGACACCAAAGGAAATCGTCGGCAGAGCTCTCGAATCGATAGAAGATGAATTGAAAGACGTACAAAAGGAGGCAAAGAAACTCTAGCAGGCTTACACGCGGAGGTGGCAGAGCTTGGTCAAATGCGCTGGCTTGAGGGGTCAGTGTCGTAGGACTGCCCGAGTTCAAATCTCGGCCTCCGCATATGATTAGAAGAATAAAGAAAGAAAAAGAAAAGAAAAAGAAAGAATGAATTTCATGAAGACAAACATCGAAAAGAAGAATGTAATGGAATGGCTAACTGCTTTCGACAGCGCAGCGAGGGGCCAGAGCTACGCTCAGCTCTACAAAAGGCTGCATTCGATGCTCAACGTTCCTTCTAGGAAGCGAAGGGCTGTCAGCATTTTCAGGCTTAACTCATTGACGAACGACGGCGACATAGTGATAATTCCAAGAAAGCTTGTGTCGAGCGGAAAGCTTGACCACAAAGTCACAGTTACTGCACTCGAATATTCTGCCGGCGCATTAAAGGCGCTAAAAGAATCAGGATCAAAGGCGCTCCCGCTCAAGGATATGATGGCGCAGAAGAAAATCAGGATAGTGATTTAATGACGGACATTAACGCAAAGGAGTATCAGGTTTATGACGCAAAGGACAAAGTGCTCGGCAGGCTTGCCAGCATAGTGGCAAAGGAACTTCTCAACGGAAAGAAAGTTGCAGTAATCAACTCCGACATGGCGATAATCAGCGGAGACAGGAAGGGCATAAAGGCGAAGTACAAGACAAGGCTCGACATAAAAGAGAAGGCAAACCCTGAGCACTCGCCATACTGGCCTAGAAGGACAGACATGCTTGTCAAGAGGGTAATAAGGGGAATGCTTCCGTACAAGAAGAAGACAACAGGAAAAGAGGCATACGAAAACCTAAGGGTGTTCGTTGGCATTCCAAGCGCATTCAAAGACATTAAACCGATAGAGATAAAGAGCAAGAATCCAAAGGAGATGTACGTTGGCTACATAACTACAAAGCAGCTATCGGAAAGCCTAGGTTACAGCACAAAGTGATATTGATGGCAGAACAACCAGCACAGGCACAGAAAACTACACAACCTACAACACAGCCACAACAGCCGCAGCCGGTGCAGCAAACAACAACTGACGCCCAGGCAGTGAAGAAGGCTCCTGCAAAAAGGCGCACAGCGAAGAAAGAGAGCAAGACAAAAGTTGTCAAGGCAAAGAGGAAGAGATCGATTGCTAGAGGTTACATCAAGGCAGGAAAAGGCTCGCTCAGAATCAACGGCAAGCAGGTCAGCGCAATCGAAACCGATGCAATCAAGAACATGATTATGGAGCCGCTTCTGATATCAAGCCAAGCTAGGGAGTGGGCAAAGAAAATGGACATAAACATAAATGTAAAGGGCGGAGGTGTCAGTTCACAGATGCAAGCCGTTCGGGGCGCAATCGCAAAGGGCATAGTTGCGTTTTCAGGCAGCGAGTCGCTGAAGAAGGAGTTCTTGCAGTACGACCGCTCAATAATAGTTGACGATGCACGAAGAGTAGAGCCAAAGAAGTTCCTCGGCACAAAAGCGAGGGCGAAATTCCAGACTTCGTACAGATAAATTACGATTAGTGATAAATATGATGATGCCTGTAAGGTGTTTCACGTGCGGCGCTGTTATCGCCGACAAGTGGGAAGATTACGACAAGCGTGTCAACAAAGAGAAGGAGGACGCAGGCAAGGTTCTCGACGATCTCGGAGTAAAGAGATACTGCTGCAGGCGCATGTTCATCAGCAATGTAGAATTGATTGATGAATTCATAACGTTCAACAAGAAGTAAGCCAGGCGGGGCCGTAGGCTAACCTGGCAGACTACCAGCTTGGGGTGTTGGTGATCCGAGTTCAAATCTCGGCGGCCCCACATAAGTGATTTAAATGTCAGAAACAGAACAACAAGTAATGGAACAGGTTCAAGACGATCAACAGCTTCTGGTCAACCAGAACGAGTACCTTGAGGTAGGAATACACATAGCCACGAAGACCAAGAGCGCGGGAATGAAGAAATTCATCTACAAGACAAGAGAGGACGGCCTCTACCTTCTAGACCTCAAGACAATCGACGCTAAGATAAAGACAGCAGCTTCTATGATAGCAAGATACAGTCCAAAGGACGTTGTTGTCACTGCATCAAGAATATACGCGATTGTCGCCGCGGAGAAGTTCGCCGGCATAATCGGGGCAAACTTCATAAAGGGCAGAGTGACACCTGGAATATTCACAAATCCGCACAGGGATGACTACATGGAGTCTAAGCTTATCATGATAAGCGACTCGAGGAACGAGAAGCAGGCGATCAAGGAGGCCAGCATGCAGAACATTCCGATAGTGGCGCTCAGCGATACAGACAACTCGACAAAGTTCATAGATCTGATAATCCCGGCGAACAACCGCGGAAGGAAGTCGCTCGCATTCATCTACTACCTTTTGGCTAGAGAGGTGCTGAAGGCTCGCGGAGAGATAAAGGGCAACGAGGAATTCAAGTTTGCTCCGCAGGACTTCGAAGCGAAGAGTGAAGGAGGCCGCTCGAACTTCCAGCAGCAGGAGGCTCCTCAGTCACAGGCCTAATTTTATATCGGCAAGAAGTAGATTGCCGCAATCAGGTAACTTATCAGAGCCAGAGCCATGGCTCCAAGGCTTATGTTCCTCGACCTTTTGAAGAACTCTTTTGTGGGCTTCGCGTAGTAACCAGCAGCTACGTAAAAGAGCGCAATGTTGACTATCGTTATCGGGATTATGTAGACAAGGTTGTAGGCGAACGGGGCCCTGAAAACAAAAAGGAACTCGCTCAACGCAATCGCCTCGGCGTAAAGTATGAATGCGAGCTGAGCAGACTTTTTCACACCAATTTTGTAAACGATATTCCTCGACCTCCTGGCCTTCATGTCTCCTTCTTTGTCGCGGATTGCTCCGTGTATCTCGCGAGCAACCCCACTCAGGAAAATGATGAAGAAGATAAAGATTATTGATGGAGGTATTGCAGTAGTCACTACAAACGTTCCGAAAACGAACGGGAGCGCCATGCCGAGCGCAACGTAGGCGTTGCCGAGGACTGCAATGTCCTTCATTTTGTAGCTGTAAAGGTAATCAAGAACGCTAAAGATAACTGCAATCGTCAGAACATAGACATTGATCGGCGCGCTCGCCAGTATTCCGATTACAAAGCATGCAATGGCCACGCCAAAGGCGCCCCGTTTCGATATCGCTCCTGCGACTATCGGCCTGTTCTTCAAGCCGTTGGCTCTGTCGGCAGCGACGTCAAAATAGTCATTTATCGCGAACGCGCCAGCACTCACGAAGATCGCGCTCACCAGGCTAAGCAGAACTATCTGGAGGCTTGGGAGGCCCCCGGCAATGAGTTCTGCAGCAAGCACGGCAATGATCAGCATTATCGAATGCTCTATCCTTGTCAGCTTAGCAATCGCTACCAGTTTATTCATGATAAAGTTATGTCGGAGCCTCTTTTAAATTGTTATGTTGCGCCGCCACAGGCTCTAAGTCCAGAAGCGCTTTCGCTACTGAATCCAAGTCACAGAATTTTACTATGTGTAATTTATCCTGTGCGAAATTCCTGCAATACCTTTCATAATGATCATCTGCGACAAAGACGTAGACTGCAGAGTAGTTCTTTATTCGCCTTTCTAGCATCACTTTGGTCGGTATGGAACTTTTCTTGTTGCCAGTTTCATATTCTACTGCAGCGTTCCCAGCTTTTGTGAACGCGATAATATCCGGCTTATCGCTGCCCTGTAGCGTCGTAACATTCTTTATTCCATGCAGCGAAAGTCCTTCAGAGATTTTTCTTACGAAGACCTCGTGCTGTATGCTAAGTCCACCATTTTTCATCATGTACCAAGTTTCGTTGTCCTTTTCATCTGCTGTCGGCTTCCAGGTCATTATGCCAAGTTCTCCAGTGCTGATCAGATCGAGTGCCGAAGCCTCGGCTTTCGCACCAAACTTCTCACACAACATTTTATTGCTGACAGGCCTGAGCGCGAATGCAACAATATCCTGTTTTAACTCCTTTTCAGCCGCCTCCGCAAGCTTGTCATTGTCCAATTGCAGTATGACTTCTGCAGCAGAGAGCGTTCTCACCAATAATGGCGTGCCGATACTGCCAGACGCGACAAGCGCTTCGTGCTGTTTCATCTGCAACATACGGCTCTTTACAGCCTCAGCCATCTCCCGATTTCCATTCGACAGAAGTTTCGAAACGTATTCTACTTCGTCCGGCTCCCTCGAATAAAAACTTATGAATGTTGAAGCGTTGGCCACAATCTGTTTGTCAAGCGCGCTCGCGGAATGGGTCGCGACTATCAGGCCTACTCCATACTTTCTACCTTCTTCTATCAACCGCTTTATCAACTCACCTGCCATGCTGCCGTTCCCGAGCAAGAATTGTGCCTCATCTATCATTATGTAATGGCGTATTCCCTGCTCTCTGGTGTTGTCTTTCATGGTCAGATAGAGTCTTTTCAGCAGCTCGTTTATGTAAATGGCACGAGCTTCCTTGCTTTTTAATCTGGCAAGCGAGAACGACATTACGGAACCTCTAAGCTGTTCTAAAGTAACGAAGTTTTTATTGAATGCTGCGGTGTTCAACGGCCTTAGCTTTGTTCTGAGGTTCAGCAAACCGTCGCGCTCCGTAGAAGTCTTGGAATGCATTATAAAGACGCTAAGTTCGTCAATCAAGTCGTCCATGGTCGGGGTTTTCTCCAAGGAGACCGCGTTTTCTCCTTGCGCACCAAACCTCCTGTAGGTGTACTTTAGGCATTCGCCCAACTTCGCTATTTGTATGCCGCCAAGCCTGTACACCTCTGCAAAAAGATCAACAAGGCCATCAACACGCTCGCTTACTGTCATTCCGTCAAGAGCGAGCAGATTTATTCCAGAATAAAGAGCGTTCCTTACCTCCCCACCGACACTTTTTATCGCGTCTGTGTGTTCGTTGTGGACGTCGAACACCATTATCTTCTTTCCTGCCCTACAAATCTCCAAAATCAGCGACTTGCAAAGCGTGCTCTTCCCAAAGCCGCTCATCCCCACTACGAGGATGTGAGGGTTTGGCTCGTTGTCAGGTTCTATAAGCACAGGGCCACTGTCTTTCGTCCATTCCCACGCGTCTTTGGCCTTTCCATAACTGGATTGGCGGCCTTCTACGCACCGCAAGCTCTCCAGCCGTTCGCCAAACATGTAAGCCACGCCTGGTTTCTCTTCTGCTATCTCAAAGAAGCAGCCAGAAGTCAAAGATTCAAATTTTTTAGCACAAGCTTTCAAAGTCTCAACTATCTTCGCGTTCATAACATCATCTTAAATTACTTCTTGATAAAAGAGTCTGTAAGCCAGGATCGCATAATCCGGTATTGCGCCGGTCTTGAATTTTTAAAATATCAAGAGCTGATTAGTGATGCAAACAAGCAAACCGGTCCTTTCGGGGATTGGGAGTTCAAATCTCCCTCCTGGCGTTTTCAATAAATAGTAAACAGTATATACGCTTTTCCTTTGACGCAAGTCCAACTAACCGGAAATACGTAAATACCCGGGCGCAACCCGTAAATATCTCAACTACGTTATAGTATATGTAGCGGAATGAAAACGTTCCCAGGGCTGGTATGTGACTACCTTTAACAGCAAGAAACTCTGTCATGGGATAAGCATTCCACTACCATCACACTTCTAACTTCCTACAGTTTAGTGCAGCAGCTAAGTTTTATTATCTTTAAACCACAACAAGATTGCCTGCTTATAGAGCGTCGGCGCACGCATTCCTAAACCTTTTAGGCACAAATAGGTATTTAAACGTTAGAAAACTGGCACGCTGCACGTGCAGTTAGCCGTGTGCGCTTTGTTTCTGTGCAACGAATAGCCAAGGCTATTCGTGCTTAAATTCACAGCAGAAAAAGTGCCAGGAGGCAAGAACGCCCCCCAGCAAGGCGACCAGTTCTTCACGACCTTCCTACAGTTTAGAGAACTCGTAATATTAAAGCGGTAGGTATATTTATAAAGCTTCTTGTCGCTATCGAATAGCGGAATTTCTGCAACCGAATACCGGGGCAGTATCCCACGCAGGTTATGGCTAATGGATGTGCTAACTCTCGACGTCAAAGGGGTAATTCTAGCAGTGCTGATCGCAGCGCTGCTTTACTACTTTGGAGGCCCGCATTACGGCTTGATTTTTGTGTTTGTAATGATCCTATTTTTGGTGCTCTCGGCCATGGTTACTGGCAAAGGCAGGAAGTACAAAAAACAGGCGCGGCTTTACCAGCAGACAAGAGGAGTCAAGAACGTAGTCGCGAACGGAACTGGACCTCTGCTCTTCGCTTTCGGCTACCTTATTGCTTCTTCATTTGGGATGTTCACTGCGTCAAACCTGCTGTTGCTCGGCTTTCTTTCCAGCGCAGCCAGCGTCACCGCAGACAAGTTCAGCAGCGAGATAGGCGTTCTTGATGGAACACCAACATCGATAATAACACTGAAGAAGGTGCAAAAGGGCGAATCGGGAGGAGTTACCCTGCTAGGCTTATCTGCCGGAGCATTTGGCGCATTCATCATAGCAGTATTCGGCTTGGTGCTAATCAACATACTTAACCCGCAGGTCTACAACTGCCCGGCGGACGGCTGCAACGGCGTAGTATTCTACGAAGCCTACATCGTTCCTATAATCGCAATAACCTTCGGCGGATTCTTCGGCACGCTTATGGATTCGTGGCTAGGCCACTTCGAAGAAAAAGGAATAGGGACTAAGTACTCGTCAAACTTCCTATGCAGCGTTGTCGGAGGCCTTGCCGGAATCGTCGTTCTTGGCTTTCTCTGACGGTTTTGCTTCCTCTAAATGTGCGAATCTGAAAAGCAGGACGTCGAGCTCACGGTCGCTGTCTTCTGGTTGTCTTACAAGCTCCTTTGGCTGCACTGTCGTCGGTGCCTGCTGCCCGCGCCTCAACATGCTGCTGTAAGAAAGTATTCCGCCCACGCACTTGTAGACTTCTAACATGGTTGCCAGCGCCTGCCTGACTGGGTTGGACACTTCCGATGAATTTATCCCTTTTTCAACCATCGCAATAATTTTCTGTGCGTCGTCCGGAAGCTCCGTAATCTTAAGTTCGTTTGTCATTGCCTGTATAATGTCGTCACGGAGATTGGCCAGCGATAGAAGCACACCGTCGCCCAACCTGACTCCGGCATCGCCGTAAAGTGCAGGCGCAGCTCTCCTTGTAGCCTTCTCCCAAACTGCAATAATATCTGGGGATCCCTGAACGTCTACGCTAATGAGTCCTCTCAGCTTTGCTAGCTCTATGCCGACCTGCGTTGCAGCTATGTCCCTTTGAGACGCCATTTCAATCATCGTTATTGGTCTTTTCCAGATATTTATAGTGTGCGGAATTACGTCGTATCCGAAACAGGAATTCGGACTTTCCAATGCTCATCAATAAATACTTATTTGTGCATAAAGAATAGCATTCATCTCGTGTTTTCATGGCAAAAGACAAAGCAATAAGGGAGTTAGAGGATTTGCCCGGCATAGGGGAAGTTGCTGCAGAAAAACTGCGAAGCTTCGGCATAGACACCCTCGAAAAGGTAGCCGTGTCTTCGCCTCACGACCTGTCTGAGCAGTCCGGGATCAGTGTAGACGCGGCGAAGAAAGCGATCGCGGCAGCACAGGAATCAACAACAGTAAACTATGAAACTGGGGAAGCCATACTTCAAAAGAGAAAAGATATCGGCAAGATAACGACAGGATCAAAGGACCTCGACGAAATGATCGGGGGAGGCGTAGAGACGAACGCGATAACAGAGGCATACGGCAAATTCTCCTCAGGAAAATCGCAAATCGCGTTTCAACTATCGGTCAACGTCCAGCTTCCAAAGAAGGACGGCGGTCTTGAAGGAGCAGCGCTTTTCATAGACACAGAAGGAACATTCAGGCCTGAAAGAATAGCAGCAATGGCAAAGGCAGCAGGTCTTGACCAAAAGAAAATACTCGAGAACATAATAGTTGTAAGGGCTTTGACCACAGAGCAGCAGATGCTTACTGCAGAAAGGGCAGACAAGCTTATCATAGAAAAGAACATAAAACTCATAGTTGTCGACTCGCTCACATCGCTTTTCAGGGCGGAATTCCTCGGAAGGGGCGCGCTTAGCGAAAGACAATCAAAGCTAAACTCGCACATTCACAGGCTTCAGACGCTTGCAGATAAGCACAACTTGGCAATCTACATAACAAACCAGGTAATGGACAACCCAGGAATTCTTTTCGGCGACCCGACAACACCAATAGGTGGAAACGTCCTTGCTCACGCAGCGACCACGCGACTTTATCTAAGAAAGAGCAAAGAGGAAAAACGAATAATCAGGCTTGTCGACTCGCCAAGCCAGCCAGAAGGAGAATGCGTCATCAAGGTGACACCGGACGGCGTAAAGGATTAATCCTGTGGTGGAATGCTTTATCTCATCGGAATCGGCCTCGACAAGAACGACATACCGTTAAGCTCGATAGAGGCTGCAAAGGCGTGCACGCTAGTATGCCTGGACCGATACACAACATTTGTCGACGAAGACCGAATTGCGTTCCTAAAAAAGCTGTTGGGAAAGCAGCTGCAGGAGCTGAGCAGATCTGACATGGAAGAAGATCTTCCTGAACTGCTTGAGAAGGCGAAGAAGTACAACGTAGCGATACTTGTCGGCGGAGATCCGCTTGTCGCGACAACGCACAAGATAATGTTCATAGAGGCAAAGAAGCTCGGAGTGCAGGTGAAAGTTGTCCACGCAAACTCTGCGCTGTCAGTTTTAATGGGCGAATCCGGACTCGATTTTTACAGATTCGGGCAGATTTGCACGATATCAAAATGGGTCCAGCACTACTCGCCGGTATCGTTTTACGAAACAATCCAGCGAAACCACACAAACGAGCTACACAGCCTGGTCTTGATGGACTACGTTCCCGAGCACAACTCGTCTCTCGAAATAAAAGAAGCGGTTCGGATCATGGAAGAGGCCGAGCAGAAGTACGCAGGTAAGCTTTTCGACGACAAAACGACTATTTTCGTGATGCACAAAATGGGGCTTCCGGATCAGCAGAAAACAATAACAACTCTGAAGCAGGCGAAGATGCTGAGCTTTGCAAACGGGCCAACAGCAATAATCGTCCCGGCAAAACTATCTGACGTCGAAAAAGAGGTCATAGGCAGCATGTACTGAATGGTGATATTATGCTGCTGCTTGAGTTTTCAGACGCAAAAACGGTAACCGCAAACGACCAGGCAACGAAAGAGTCGTTGCGGAAGGGCCACTTCGGCGTGCAGGAAGGCAAGACACTACGATTGTCTCCAGAAGAAACACTTTATCTTATCGACGTCAGAGGCGCAGAGTGCAGGGACGGAACCAAGAAACTAAGTTTCAACGAAGTCGCAACGCGGTTCGGCAGCAAAGGAAAACTAATGGCACGTTACTCGACATACAAGGACTGGAGAGACCGCGGGCTCATAATAAAATATCCGGAGGGTGTAATTGGAGCTACTGCAAAAGTCGCGAAGAAGTATCCAACATCTGCGTTAAGCCTAAAGCACTACAAACTAAAAGGGCTTTTCTTCCCAGAAGACCTAATCACAGTAATCGACGACAAAGAGGCAGGAAAGGAGATTTACGATGAACATTGGTTCGGGCAATTCGGAACATACAAGCTTAGCGAACGGGGAATCCTAAATAAGCTAGACGCTTTTGAAGCACTTTTCCTCATCGAACACAACGTCTTGAAGATAAGCAACTGCAGCAAGCAAGAGCTTATCACAACCGCAGAAAAGAAACGCCCGGATTTCCAAAAGCTCTACGAAGTTTACAGCGACTGGAGGTCGAAAGGATACGTGGTAAAATCAGGATTCAAGTTCGGGACACACTTCAGAATATACTTTCCAGGGGCAAAGCCGAACAAGGATGGCGACAGCTGGGTGCACAGCGAACACGTCCTCCACGTTTTCCCAAGAGATGCAAAGCTATTGACGTCTGAGTGGGCCAGAGCAATAAGGGTGGCGCACTCTGTCAGGAAGACATTCATCCTTGCCATTCCCGGCAAAAGCAGGAAGAAAAATCTCGATGTTGACTTTGTGCTTTATCATCGGAAAAACAACGATCCGGAATTGCCAGGCAAGGACAGCCCAAGCTACGCAATGCTATCGCTCAGCGAAGAGGAATACATAGGCGGCAGTGAACTAAGCGCCGCTATCGACGACGCAACACAACGCAAGCTAGAGCTCGTGGTGGCCATCGCAGACAGGGAGACATCGGTAACGTACTACAAAATAAGGAGGATCGAACTGCCGAAGAGCCCATGTGAATATTACGAGATCGATTGGATGCAACCGTAGGTTTCGCTATTTCTGCAGTGCACATCTGGCATCTGTCGGGTTTGCACACCTGTTTTAAATATCTAAAACGCGCCAACATAATCATGGGAGACGGATATGATTGCGGAAGCGAGCTCGACAACGGCACTGGCAAGGCGCCGTGGAGCTGCCAAAGAAGCGTTTGCAGAGGCTGCAACATTAGCGGAGGCGACAGAGCAGAGGCAATCCGTAGCGGAAACTTCCGAAGTCCATTCAACTGCTTCTAAAGAAATGGCGGAGGCTGCAAAAGCCGAACATGCGGCAGCCGAGAGAAGAAAGAGGATAGCCGGCGTTCTCGGTCATATAACCGTTTCCGCAGAAGCAACCGCGATTGTTGTCGGCTCGGCAGCAGGGCTTGGCTCATCGACAGCAGCGATTGGCATAATCTGCGCAGTTATCATTGTGGTATCATACATAGCCAAGGCGCTTATGGCTAAGAGGCCTGTAGCAGAGAAACCTGACGATTGCGGCTACTGGGACAAAAACCCAGCAAGCAGTCTGGTACGCATGTACCGAATTGTCGTCGCAAAAGAGACAGCCGCGTTATCTTCATGCCTGCGCCAAACTATCTAGGTGCGGACTACGTGTTCTGTCAAAGTGTCAGGTTTTCTTTAAAAGGACTCTGTTTCTTGTCGGTTTTGGATACCTCGCTTAAATAGCAGTTGTATCATAGATTCATCATGGGGGATAGAGATGCAAACAATAGCGCCTTGCCATGTGGCAGCGGCACCGGGGGTAGTCGCGCATCTTAGGATAGGTGCGCATAGTACGGCACAACAGGCACAGCATACACCACAGATACAAATGCCAGGCTCGCTTTCTTCGAACTTCTGGAGCACTATAGCCACGGCGAGGAACATGCTGAGGCCGCACGCCAGGTTCATACCTGCCGAGATAGTGAACGACCTGGAGATAAAGGACCATGCCACTGCAGTAGAGGTGATAGTCAGGAACACCGCCGGATCATTGGCCTCGAGAGCAGCAGTTGCAGCAGGCAGCATATACGCACTGTCGATAGTTGCACCGTGGCTGATTCCACCTGCGATGGCGATGTATGTGCTGGTTGGAGGTCTTTTGTCGTCTGGAGTGCTCCACGGCGGAGGCTTCGTAGTCGGGAAGCTGTACAAATTCTTCTCGATTAGAAAGGAGAGGGAAATACAGATAGCCGAGGTCAGGCGCGCTCTTGACAACTTATGGTAAGAGTTCCAATAGCGGCAGTTTTACGTCTAGTTTTATATAGTTTTCGCAATCAATAGATGTGCTAGTTTTCTACAGCGATAAACATGGCACTCTACGGACACGTAAAGCAAACATTCGTCGATGAGTATAAGCAGCGCTCGCCGCTCTACAAGGAACGCATAGTCAAATGGAGCGCAGAACCGCCGATAACAAGGATAGACCATCCAACAAACATAGCAAGGGCTCGCGAGCTCGGCTACAAGGCAAAGGACGGTGTCATCGTAGTAAGGGTCCACGTGCTCGGAGGAAAGAAGAAGAGGGTCGCATTCTCAGGAGGCAGAAAGCCATCTAAATCGGGGAGATACTTTTCAAGACAGAAGTCAACGCAATCTACAGCAGAAGAAAGGGCAGGAAGAAGATTCACGAACTGCGAAGTGCTTAATTCTTATTTTGTCGGCGAAGCCGGCGCACAGAAGTTCTTCGAGGTAATCCTCGTCGAGAGAGCAAACCCATCGGTGCTCGCAGACAGAAACTTCAGCCAGGCAATCGCGCAGAGGAACAAGGTATGGCGCGGAATGACAAAGACCGGAAGAAAGCACAGAGGGCTGATGCACAAAGGCTTCGGAACAGCAAGATTCAGGCCAAGCAAGAGAGCGAACAACAGGAGCTGATCCTGCCATGCCGTACATAACTTTCTCGAGAAACTTTTCCTCGACAACGCTGGTCCAAAAGGCCCTGAAGGCAAATCCGATAAAAGATTCTGTAGTCGAAAGGAGGGGCACCAAAACAATAAAGCGGATAGCAGAACTCGCGCAAGAAAACGGATTCGACAAAGTTCTGATAGTAAAAGATTACTCTGAAGGAAAGATATCTGCACTGCAGATGAGGGTAACGAAAACATGCAAAGGATTAAATTGGAAGTTTGGAAAGACAGAAAGTATATCGGTGAAGAAATGACGCATACAGCGACAATCGTACTTCCGAAGCGAACAAAGTCGAGCTACCAGTCTATTCTGGGAAAGGCAAGAGACCAGAAAAGGGGCACGGTCTCAGTAAAGGAAGACAAAGCCACGATCACGATAATCATATCTGCAGAGGATGCAACGGCGCTAAGGGCTTCTTTCAACTCATTGATGCGCGACATCCAAGCAATAGAAGGCACAGTTTCAGGAACAGAAAAGTAGGGTAGTTCCACAAATAAGCCCTTTCTCGGCACGAGAGCCAAAGTTTATAAACCCATTCGCATAATATACTACCTATATCGAGAGAAATCTTGATGTTCCCTGAAGGTAAAAGCCTTCTTTTCCCGACGTTCTGGTCATCGCCTCGGCGATGTCGAAGATACAACAACTAGTGTTACTTATGACCCGACATGGTTCAATGCAATATTGGCCGCACAGACGCGCACAAAAGCGACTGCCAAGGCTGCGCAATGCACCGAAGGTCAAGGAACCTGTCCTTTGCAACATGGTCGCCTACAAAGTGGGAATGACCCACCTTGCATATGTCGACGATTCTGAAGGGCCGGCGAAGAATCAAGAAGCGGTGAGGGCAGTTACTGTCCTCGAAGTTCCTCGGATGGAGGTTTATGGAATAAGGTTTTACGGAACAGACGAAATTTCTAATTATAAAGTAGCAAGAGGCGAGCTCTACAACAAGGCGCTCGCGCAGAAGCTCAATGTCAAGAAGCTTGCCAACGATGAAAGCAAGCTCGAATCGATGAAGGCGAAGGCAAAAGAGTTCACCGACATCACAGCGCTCGTCGTCGCTTATCCCGAAGAGGTTTCAGTCGGCCAACATCACCCGGTCCGATTCGAGACAACGCTCGGCGGCAAGGACTCAGCAGAGAAATTCGAGCTCGCATCAAAGGTCCTCGGCAAAGAAATCAAGGCAACAGACATATTCAAGCCAGGAGAATTCGTCGACGTTTCTGGCGTCACAACAGGAAAGGGTTGGGCAGGAGTAATAAAGAGATTCCACGTAAAGAGAAACAGGAGAAAGGCCACAAACAAAGTAAGGCACGGGGGACCTCTCGGTTCATATGGAGACAGCAGAATATTCTACACTGTGCCAAGAGCGGGGCAGATGGGATTCAACTACAGGACAGAACACAATAAGCGCATACTTAAGATCGGGGCAAAGGCAGACGCGGTTACTATCAACAAAGGCTCAGGCTTCAAGAACTACGGAGTAGTCAAGAACGATTTCATAATAGTCCACGGGTCTGTCGGAGGTCCGTCGAAGAGAATGGTCAGACTTAGAAAGTCGATCCGTGACAGGAACATCAAGGGCATCAAGGAACCAAAGATAACATACATAGCAAAGTGAAAACATGGCAAGCGCAAGCATCAGAACATTAACAGGCAGCACGCAAGGAACAGTCGAGCTTCCAGCAGCTTTCCACGAGGAAGTCCGCGTTGACCTAATAAGAAGAGCTGTGCTTGCAGAAGAAAGCCTTGCACTTCAGCCAAAAAGCCACGACCCGCTCGCAGGTATGAACACAACCGCCCGTTACTACGGGGCAATGAACTCATACAGAAGCGGCAGACACATGGGAAGGGCAATCAGACCAAGACAGAAACTTGGAGGAGGTCGACAGGGTGACGTCAGAAGAATCCCTTCCGGAGTGAAGGGAAGAAGGGCACACCCGCACATGATAGAAAAGACGCTAGTAGAAAGGATCAACAGAAAGGAATACCAAAAGGCGATAAGGTCGGCTGTCGCAGCGACAGCAGACACGCATTATGTCAAGAGCAGGCACAACGCAGAATTTGTTGTACCTATTGTAATCACCAACGACATCGAATCAGTGAAGAAGACAAAAGACGTAATGAAGGCATTCGAGTCGCTCAAGCTTTCTTCAGATCTCGAAAAGAGCTCAAAGCCAAGGATAAGGAAAGGGCTAAGGAGGCTTTCGCAAAGAAAGACATTCAGAAAGAGCGTGCTCCTCGTCGTCAAGGAGGACAAGGGCGTAATAAGGGCAGCGCGCAACATACCTGGAGTCGACGTCTGCACAGCACAAAACCTCCGTGCAAAACTGCTTGCTCCTGGCGGAACACCGGGAAGAGTGACAGTGTGGAGCGAAGGCGCAGTGAAGTCGCTCGCAGACGACATAACAAAGCTATCATTGGAATGATTTCATGGCAGTACTAAAACACCCGCTTGCAACAGAAAAGGCCATAGGCATGGTCGATAAGCACAACACCATCACATACATAGCCGACATCAGGGCGACAAAGCCGGAGATAAAAAAGGAATTCGAATCGATGTTCAATGTAAAGGTTTCAAACATACGGGCAATCAACCTGCCGACAAACGTCAAGAAGGTCTACATCCAAGTGGCAAAGGGCTACAAGGCCAGCGACGTAGCGGCGAAGTTGAAGCTCGTAGGATAACGGTGTAAAAATGGGAAAGCGTCTTAAGCAGCAACGAAGAGGAAAGGGCTCGGTGGCGTACAGAAAAGCGCCAGGCACCTTTGACATCAGCGTAGGCTACACTGGAGACCAGACAAAGAGCATGACTGGAGAAGTCATCGAAATAATAAACCACACCGGCCACACGGCCCCATTGGTAGAACTCCGATTTGAAGATTTCACAACGTCGCACATGCTTGCACCGGAAGGCATCCGCGTCGGCGACAGAATACACGTAGGCCCGACTCCTCATTACACACTCGGAAGCGTAATGAAGCTGGGAGACATACCAGAAGGAATTCCGGTTTACAACATCGAATCCAGGCCTGGAGACGGTGGCAAGTTCGTAAGAAGCGCAGGGAGCAAGGCATACATCGCGTCGCACATTGGCAAGACCACGACGCTTACGCTTCCATCAAAGCAAAGCATAACACTTAGCAGCGAATGCAGGGCACAACTCGGAGTTGTTGCCGGAGGAGGAATGAACGAGCAGCCGATAGTCAAGGCAGGAAAGAACCACTACATCATGCACGCGATCAACAAGATGTGGCCGACATACCGTGGAGTAAAGCTCAACCCGGTCGACCACCCATTCGGAGGAAAGCAGCACCACAAGGGACAGTCTTCTATGACGTCGAGGAATGCACCTCCTGGAAGAAAGGTGGGACACATCGCTGCACGCAGAGTTGGAAGAAAGAAGAAAGGTTAATCAGCGATATTCATGAAGCTCAACGACACAATAACTGAATCTGCAAAGACTTGGGTCAGCCCAAAGGACGCAAAGTACACTGCAGAGGACGTAGAACTTCTCTACATATCCAACGCGCTTGGAGGAGAAGTTGGCGAGCTTCAGAACAAGGTCAAGAAATTCATGAGGAACAAGTACTGGACAAAGGCACACTCAACAGGAATAGAGAAAGAGTCGATCGCAGAAGAAGTGTCAGACGCACTTTTCTATCTGGCGAGAATCGCAGCGCTCCTTGGAATAGACATGGAGCAGTCGTTCGCTAAGAAAATGCAGGAGAACGCACAGCGATATGTCCAAGCAAAGAAATGATGTTGATTGAATGGTAGAACGTGTAGCTTTTAGAGGAAAGATGCCCGCAGAAGCAGCGGCAATAAAGTTCGACGACTATGTAAAGCTAGTCACTGCAAGGACAAGGAGGGCGCTAAAGAGGAATGCTGTCGACTACAGGAAGCTGGTCGCGAAGGTAGAAGCGATGAAGAAAAAGGGCGCAACAAAGCCGATAAAGACGCACACCCGCGAAGCTGTAATCATTCCATCATGGGTAGGCCTCACATTCGAAGTTTATACTGGAAAGGAGTTCGCACGCGTCGACATAGCGGCGAACATGCTCGGTCACAGATTGGGCGAATTCGCATACTCGACAAAGAGGGTGCAGCACAGCGCTCCTGGAATAAGAGCAACAAAGGGAAGCAAGTTCCTAGCGGTGAAGTAATGACTGTAAAATATTCATTCAACCAGAATCCTGAAGGTGTAGTTTTCGCTAGCCAGAAGGATATCAACGCAAGCTTCAAGGACTTGGGGGCAGTTTGCGCAGAGATAAGATACAAGCCGATAGGAATAGCACTCGATACGCTTGAAAAGGTGGAGAACTTCGAGAAGCCAATCGTTTACAGAAAGCACAAGAGAGGAATGGGTGCCCGCCACGAACTTGGAGGAAAGCAGGGAAGGTGGCCAGGCAAATGCGCAGGCATAGTTAGAAAGGTGCTGGTCAACGCAGTCGCAAACGCGAAGAACAAAGGGCTCAACCCTGATGCAATGTACGTTGTTCACGCAGCTGCTAACAAGACAATGATAGCCGGAAGGTACCCGTCAAAGGGGGCACTCTTCATAATGCACGTCATGGGAATGGGGCCCGCAAGAAAGTCCGACCTGGAGTTCGCAAGAGTAGAAATCGGGATTGCAATGCTTGACGACAGAAAGATGCATCCGTCGATGACGGCCAACATAAAGTACACTATAAAAGGCCTGCCAAAGCAAAAGAAAGAGGCGGCGCCAAAACAGGAAAAGAAACAAGAGAAGAAAGCAATCATAACAAAAACGCCAAAGACTGCAGAACCAGCAGCGACAAAGGAGGCACCAAAGCCAGTCCCTGCTGAAAAGAAAGAGATAACACAACCGGTGAAGCAATGACCATAGAAAGAAAATTCATAGAAAACGCGACGATCAAGCTTAAGATATCCCGTTATCTCGAAAAAGAATTAATGAGGGCAGGATTCTCGCGAGTCGAGATCCAGAAGACACCGGTGCTGACAAGAATCACAGTTTTCGTTCTTCTTCCAGGCCGTGTAATCGGTCCAGGAGGCAGAACAATCAACAAGCTCACGGAAGAAATAAAGGCGAAGTTCGGCGTAGAAAATCCGCAGATAAATGTCATGGAAGTCGAGAACAAAATGCTTGAGCCAATGCTTGTCGCCCGCGACATAGCAGAGAAGTTCGAAAGGGGAATGAACGCAAGAAGAGTCCTTCAGATGGCGCTCAGAATAATAATTGAGAATGGCGCGCTAGGCGCAGAAATAATCGCGAGCGGAAAGCTAGCCGCAAAGGGCGCGCGCGCAAAGAGCATAAGGAAGAGCATAGGTTACATTCCAAAAGCCGGCAACGTCACAGAACTAGTTCGAGAAGCAGAAGCAACTTCATATCCAAAGTACGGAGCCATCGGAGTAAAAGTGCGAATAGTGCCTCCTGGAACAAAGTTCCCGGACAGGGAAATAGGCAAGATAGAGATTCCGAAGGCAATACTGAACGCCTAGCTTAATAAAGGTTGTTTAATTATGTATATCGCCCCATCGGCGATAATTACTGCGGGAGTAAATGCTTGTAACGACAATCATAGTAGCGCTCATAGCCTTCCTGGCCATGTTCATCCCTGGAATCCTTCTAGCGATTGCGCTTCTGAGGAAGACGGGACTACACATTTTCGAGATTGCAGTGCTCGGCTTCACATTCGGGTTCATAGGTCCGGCTACGCTAACATGGCTTGAGTCGTATCTGATGAATTCGATACACTTCTTCACATTCTCGCTCACACTGTTCTTTGTCAACGTGCTAATACTGACGGTAATAGGAGCGATCTTGTGCTGGAGACAAGGTGTCTTCAAGAACTTCAGGCAGGAACTTTTCCAGCAAACAGGAACCAGAAATGTGCAGAGCTGGGTCTGGATTGTGTTGCTCGTGATAATGCTATCGACGTTCGCAACAAGAATGCTCAGTATAGGAACAGCACCAACCTTCTTCGAATTCGACCCGTACTTCGACATGGTAGACACGAACTACATACTCACATACGGCCAACAGCTTCTGCTTGATCCGTCTGCATGGCCTGCAATACCGGCCGGAACAAACCACAGAATAGAACCGCTTGTCCCATACGTCGAATCGTTCTGGTATGATCTATCGAACTCATTCGGGCCTAACTACAGCCAGCTCAACACAACATTGATGAGCGATGTAGGCAGCATATATCCGCCAATCGCGGCAGCGCTCCTCTGCTTTGTACTTTTCATGATAATATACCACGAATACGACGAGTATCTTGGCCTGATCGCGGCCGGGTTCGCCGCTGCAATGCCTGTTCTTCTGACAACTTTCATAGCAGGGGAACAGCTTGTCGAACCGTGGGGAATTTTCGCGCTGTTCTTCTTCATAGCAGCTTACATGCTGGCAGTAAAGAACCCGAAGAGCATAAGGCTTGCGCTCTTTGCCGGCATTGCATTCGTATCAAACTTCCTCGGCGCCCACTATTACACAGTAACAATGGGGGTGTTCGCTGCATACCTGCTGATACAGGGAGTAATCAGCGTCCTCCAGGGCGACATAAACAAAGATTTCTACAAGATGAACCTGATAGTTCTCGGCGTCATAGCCGTTTTCCTCGCTTTGTTCCTTCCATACAGCTCAACATTGCAGAATAGAATACCAAGCGTACTCGGAATTCCTATCATCATAGGCGGGCCGCTGCTGGTTCTCATTCTTATCGCACTGATGGACTATGGTCCAAAAGAACTCGCGAAGCGCAAGATAATATTCAAAGAGCTGAACGCAACAAACCGGTTAATCGGGGTGTTGGCGCTCGCGGTTCTTGCGCTGCTGGCCATATTCCTGACTCCGCTCGGAAAGCCGATTATGGGGTATCTAAACTTATCGGCAAAGTTCACAACCCCATCGAGCGCGCTCTTCATGACAGTCCAGGAATACATACCGACAGGGCTTACGTTCAATTTCGGCGGAGCAGGCTTTGGCGTAATAGGCACAAGCTTCTTCGGAATCCCGCTCTTGGTCTGGATCGTATCAGCGTTAGCACTGCTGCTAATATTCATCAGCATAATATTCAGAAGAAGCCAGACAGGAATACTTTATCTTGCGATTGCGCTTCCTCTTATGGTTGCAGGATATTCTGAAGTAAAGTACCTTCCACACTTCGGAGCTGCGTACATTCTACTGTTCGTCATAGTGATGGGAGAGTTGATTTACCTCGCAGAGCATGGCTTCGAACTGAAGAAGGGCAAGGAGCTCGAAGTCGGGGTAAAGTTCGCAGATGTCAGCAAAGAAATCAGCGCAGAGCAGCAAGGCGCAGCAATAACCCACAACGACGGAAGGAAGCACCACCACAACACTGTGTTATCGTCTATAATATTTGCAATCGGGCTGTTCTTCCTGTCCTCTGTTTTTGCAATACTCTATCTCGCTTACATGGGCTTCACAAAGAGGTTTGCAGCAATGACCACATATATATGGGTCGGCCTAGCGCTTCTCGTCGTTGTCACAGCTGCGGCCACGCTGAAGAACGGCAACGTCTTCTGGGGAGAAAGCGTTACATATCTAGCTTCGTTCGGCGGTGCGCTTACAATGAGCGGCGCCACATCAAACGCCCAGGGATGCGCACAGCTATCAAACCAGGGCAATGGTGTCGGCTACACAATATTCTGCAACACAATCCCGCAGTACTGGCTCAATTCGATGTCCTGGATAAGACAGAATGTCGGCCCTATGGCGCCAAGAGTTCTATCGTGGTGGGACTACGGCGACTGGATCAACTGGTTCGGCAACAGCAATGCGTTCCTGAGAGGCGACAACGCCAATGCAACAGAGGACTACGCGACCGCGGCACACTACGTCCTCGGCGAAAAATATGGGCCATCATCGCTCGCAAACTTCATGAACACCAACCAGAGCAAATATGTGCTTTTCGACCAGGATCTAATTTCAAAGTGGCAGGCCCTCGACTTCCTTGGCTGCATCTACGCTAACGAGACGTCATACAAATTCGCAGTATCGCAAGGGCAGTCGCAGAGTCCTCCGGCCCCGTACGCGCTTGGCACATCGCAGTGCGAGCTTGATCACAACCCACAGTTCGTATTCATACCGCTAGCAGCGCTTGTGCAGACCAACAGCACAGGGTCCAACATAAACTACTACTGTTCCATATCAAACAACAACGCAACGTATGCAATAGGCCTTATCTTGGGCAATAGCGGCCTATCGAACCAAACCGTCTGTGTGAATCTGGCGCCATCACAAACCGGAATACTCAAGGTTTACAACCAGTCTGGAAAGCAGATCAACGCATACATCCAGTCAAACAACTATCTAGGCGTAGTCAATTACCAGAATGTGCCGCTAGTGCAGTATATGATGATATACACGCCAAATGCAGCAAACGGCGTCATCACAGATGCACCGACCCTTTTCTACAGCTCAAACTACTACAAGGGCTTCGTGCTTGGCAACCTTCCTGGTTTCCACCAAGTATATCCGGAAGGGGCAAACACCACAGGAATCAACTTCATAAATGGAACATGGCCTGTCAGAATATACGCAGTCAACAACTTCACGGGACAACTGCCTCCGGTGCCGCAGAAGCCATCATGGATAAACAACAACTACACTATGCCTTGAAGCAAACATCTCAGGGAAACCATCTAATATTTTATCATTAAAGCATAATGCACGGGCTCGTAGCTCAGCCTGGTCAGAGCGCTGGTCTTATAAGCCAGATGTCCGGAGTTCAAATCTCCGCGGGCCCAGTCAGGAGATTTGAACTCCTAACAATGTGGACAAAAGGCCCATTGAACTAGGAGTTCAGATCTCTTTTACGCAGTTTAATCCTGCCAGGGCAAACCTGCCGTATTTATATTCTTGGCTGATAAGTATTTTCATGTCTCTTTTAATTGGCGTATTACTCGGAGTTATCTGTTTCGTAGGATTTGGTTTATCTGATTATTTTGGTGCTCTCTCTTCAAGAAAAATAGGAGCATTTCAATCAGTTATTGTAAGCAGAATATTCTCCTTAGCTATCATGTTAGTCATATTATTGATTTTCTTTAAACTGCCTGTGATAATGCCTGCTACATGGGCACTTTTAGCCGTAACAAGTTTGCTGCTTCTACTAGGCTATATCTGTTTTTACAAAGGATTCAGTGTTGGTAAGGTTTCTATAGTCTCTCCAATAGCAAACTCTGCCGTAGTTGTCACTTTGGTTCTAGCATTATTGTTCCTTAGCTACACTCTAACAAATTTTGAAACGGTGGGCATAATCCTCATAATAATCGGAACTGTCTTGGCTTCTTTTGAATTAAAAGAACTGAAAAAGCTTAATTTTAAAATTGCGGTAAAAGGTGTTTGGTATGCTTTTGGTGCTATGATATTTTGGGGCATTGGAAGTTTTCTTATTATAATTCTTGTTAATAATCTCGGATGGTTTATACCTATATTTCTTGTGTATGTGTTCTATTTTACCTATTGTGTTATATACGCAATTTCTCTTCGTGTAAAGTTTACAAACTTAAAACCAGCACTTCCTATTACTGCTCTAACTGGTGTATTGGCCACAATAGGTTTTCTAGCTTATAGTATCGGAATAACCTTAAATTATACGTTAATAGTACTTGTTCTGCTTGGTGCAGCACCAACTCTAACTGTAGTCCTCGCACTTACTAGACTGAAAGAGAAACTAGAAATTAATCATAAGGTAGGTATCTTGCTAATTTTAGTTAGCTTGATTTTGCTCTCTTTGTAAAATATATATAAATATATCTTGAGATTTAAACTCCTAACAGGCAGGGCATCGGGCCCATTTAACTCCGTGACAATATGGCTTATTGCAGGTTCTGCGATAGAGAGCTTCTTGAGAAGCACGGAGTGCTATATAAGGACAAGTTGTGCACTGCAGTTCTAGACAGATACCCAAACTCAAGGGGACACACACTCATTATACCTAACAAGCACCACAAAGATATCCTGACAACAGACGACAAAACGCTGGCCCACATGGCTATAGTCGCCAAAAAGATATCGAAAAAGATAGAAAAACGGCTCGGCGCAAAAGGGTTCAAACTGCTTGTTGACGATGGAAAAGCCGCAGATCAATCTGTCATGCACCTCCACATCCACATAATCCCTGCTTACAAAAAAACAGTCAATTTGAACGGCAAAAGACATAAACAAATAACAGAAAAGGAGAAGAATCTGCTGTTAAGGAAACTCACGAAGTAATCCGAAAGCTCTTTATAGTATAATCAACAAAGCCGAATTGATTCAAATGGCAGATGCACAAAAAATCGCGCCAAGGGCAAAAGTGGAGTTGCGCTTCACTGGCTGGGGTGGACATAGCGATGAGCCAAAGACGTTCGAAGTTCCGCTCAACGTCGCGCTCGAAGCAAGAGAGCCTGGCAAACTAGGCACACTTCTTCGCAGGCAAAGACTCGGTAAAGGCACTGGCAGGCTGAGTGTAGACTACCAGAACGGGATTAAGGCGCACTACGCGTTCTCGATCGACACAACCGGAAACGTAGAAAACGTAGTTGTGATCTAGTCAGTAAAAAATGTGCCTTTCCTTTCTGCACACGCTGCATTTGTAGGCGATGTAGCCTTTTGAGCTCACTATTCTTACAGTTGCATTAAGCCCAGGGACCAAAACAGAATTGCAGTGCGTGCAAATTCTGTCCTTCATGGTTTTCGGTACAGGAACTTTGTAGTGCGAGCTTATTTTTCTGAGAGTAACGACATAGTTGTGCGAAAAGTCAGGATGGTCCTTTGCATTGTCGTCAGCCAACTTAAAGAGCAGCCCTATCCTTTCCTCGGCTACCTTTTTCACAAGCTCCTTCCTGCTTTCTTGCATAAAATCAGTCGTCAGATTGCCCCGACGTGGCCAAGAAACTCCTGCAGAGGACCTTCCAGTCCGCTAGAGCTCTTTATCGTAATTATGTTATTCGATATTTCGATAGGCTTGTCGGTCAATTTTCCATGGAAAAGCTGAACTGCCCGCTTTGTCTCTTCGTCCTCTGGAGCAGCTATGTTCCTGTCCTTTATTATGTTTGCGCGGGCAACCACCTTGACGGAGTTGTCGATCGCGCCTATCATCTTGTTTTTGTTGTTGAACTGGAGCAGCATGTCGAGGAGCGGCCTGTATTCGAAGAGCTTGTAGCTGTCGATTCCAGGGCCATCGACAAGTATTATTCCGTCGTAATCAGAAGGATTAACCTTGGCAGCGTTGAGATTCACAGCAACAGATGCGCCATGGCTTCCAATGCACGGCTTCGTCGAGTAGCTGGTGATTTCATAGCCGACGTTCCACCTGTCGAAGAACATCTTTACCATTGACAACGTTTCATCGCGGAAGTTGTTCGGTGCTATGAATATCAGGAATTTCATTTAGTCACTCGGCCATGTACGGTGCCAAAAAGTATGACAATTCTGCGTCGCCAATTTTGTAGTTGATCTTGACAGGCTCTTCCGTCTTCAAACCCATCATTATAGATGCGCCAGCCGGCGATGCACTGATTATCCTTTCCAAGTACTCCAGATTGAATGTCGCTGCCGACGCTTTTGTCACATCGAGCTTCTTTATGCCGTCGGTGTTGCCCTGGTGCTCCTCTTCAAGTTCACCGGCATCGCCCTTCGCGGCAACCACAAACGCATTCTTGTCCGTCTTGAAGCTGACATATGTGCTTAGCAGGTTCGCGTCCTTCAGAACCTCCTTCAGGAAGTCGCTCTTGACTTCTACATTCGACTCAAACGCGATCTTCGGCTCCTTGTCCGCATCTTTTTTCACGTCTATAATTGGAAGTTTGTATCTCCTTTTGCCGTTCTGGCCCACGAACTCCATAGAAAGCTTGTTTCCGCTGTCCTTCATCACAAGCTGCTCGCCGTCTCGCGCGCTGGCTAGTATCTTTCCAAGGTTGTCCAGGTTAAGGCCCACAGAAGTCGGTTTCTCAATCTCGAACTTTGAGAATGCCTTGTTCGGAATGGTGAACGAGACCATGCTTATTCCAGAAGGATCCATAGCCTTCAGGGTGATGCCCTCCTTCGCTATGTTGAAAGTGCCCTCATCAACGAGGCTTACTATCGAATCAACGCAGCTTTTCCAATAACGTGCATCATCTATCTTGATCTCGAACATGCTATCACAGGATATGTGATAAATATACTGCCCTAAAAGCATATAAACATATGCAAAACATCGGCGCAGTTTACTATCGACAAAAGGTTCTTAAACTCACTCCTTTATTTTCCTCAAAACTTTTCTGATGTTGCCGTATGTCATCGCATCTATTTGCTCGCTTGAAATGCCCCAATCGCGCATTGTTGTCAAGAATACGGCATAGCGCTCCAGGCTCGGTATTCCAGAAGCATAATCCTCTGGCTTTGTGCCCTTGTTGTATGTCTTAAGCGATGCCGGATGCGGAGCGTGATCGCTTTCTATCCAATCGATTTTTCCCTGCTTCAGAAGCTCACGCATTTCCATCATCATCACATGATCCCTCAAAGGAGGATTTACCTTGTATTTAACGCCAACCTGCGCTTCCATATCCAATGTCGAAAGGGTCATATGATGCGGAGTAGCCCCACAGCTTATTTTCATCCAAGACTTTGCATCGTTGACAAGCATTACTCCCCACGGGGTTGTGATGTGGCAGATGTGCACGTGGCCAGCGAATCCGGAATCTGGTATTATGCCTATAAGGTCTATTATCGAGCGAATCTCTGCTCCTGGCGGCTTTACTTCGTTCCAGCTGGCCGGCTTTTCCGGATCCCATTTTGAAGGAAACTCCAGATCTACACTTTCTGCGTGTATCATAACAGGTCCTTCATAACCCATCAGCTTTAGTATCCTAAAAACAGTCCTCAGGTCTTCTCGGTTTGTCACTGCAAGATTGCCGGTGCTTCTTCCGGCATAAAGCTTTATTCCGACGACTCCCGGAATTGTGCTGTATGCTTTGACCGCCTCTCTGATTTGGTCTGGGTCGCTTGTGACGCCCACGTAGATGTAGTAACCTTCGGTTACTCCCTCTTTTCTAGCGAGATCCATGCGCGCCTCACAGTCTGTCACTGTCAGTCTTGGCCGCTTTGTGTTCGGCATGTCTACTACGGCACCGACTCCCTGTCTGTCGGCTTCATCTCTGCCTTTTCTTATTGTATAAAAAGACTGCTCTTCGTCTCTGAAGTGCACGTGCGGGTCGATTGGTTTTCCTACATACCTTGATGCGACTGCAGCAGAACCCTTTGGAATCAAGTCCGAAGGAGAGGCGAGGCTCATCATAGAATCAGTTTCAATCAGCTTCAACTGGTATTTAAGTCTGCTGTTCTGCTACTTCGGCACGTTTAGCCTTTCGAGAACTTCCATCAGTTCTTCGAAGCTCCACGCAAAAGTGTCGAAAGAATTAGTGAACATGAGGTCTTTGTCAAGCCTGCTCTTAAGATCATCCAATTTGCCGCCATTGACGTCAACAAAACCTATCACCGGCTTTCGCATCTCGGACACTTTGCCAACCTCTGCGGCGAAGTCGATTCCGTAGTGCCCATCGTCGACGAAATAAGCAAGGAATATCTCGGCATTCCTGATGTGTTTCATGTTAGAATTGAATATCTCCTGCTTCTCCATGTTCTGTTTTGTGTGCTCAGCAGCGAACGTTACAGTGAATCCAAGTTTCTCTAGCGTTGTTGCCAAGGCCTTTGTCCTTTCTTTATGCCTGTTCGGGGCGCAGATGAATATAGTTTTCAATCAATCACACAAAATGGGGCCACCGAGATTTGAACTCGGATCACCAACTCCCGAAGCTGGTAGTCTGCCAGGTTAGCCCATGACCCCACGTAGTAGAGCTTTGGCTAATAGCTATTTATTGCTAATCTTTGGCGATTAAATCGGCCTGCCCTTTGTGCCGAGTCTTTTTCCAATGCCGAGAACGTCTGTGAACCGTGAGATGAATGATCTTTTCACTGGCGCCACGCTTCCGAGAACTCTGCTTTCGAGATCCCGCTGTTTTCTAACCTTCAATACCTTCATTCTGTTCCTGAGTTTCTCTGCCTCCCAAGGTGCCATTGCAGTTGTTCCAGGAGCCCATTCCGATGTGCTTTTCTTGTGCGCCACTTCTGTGACTGCCGTAGTTATCTCCGCAGTGGGCTTGCCGTCGACATGTGCAACTGATTCTGTGAACTTGTGGCCCACTTCTCTTACTGATTGGTGTATTCTCCAGCCACCGTAAGCGGTGTTCACTGTTATTTGCGGCGAGCCGCTAGGAACATTTACTGCAAGTTCTGCGCTGTTTATCAAGCTCTGCGTCTTTGCGACTGGCATTCCCGCGTGCTTGCTCGTCTGCAGCGCCATGTCGCCCGTAATCTGCACTTTGTCATCAACCACTGCGGTTACTGCAGTTTCTGCCTGTGGTTTTTGCAGGGCAACGCTCTCCCGCGCAGCCGCGATTTCAAGTATCTTCGCGCTATCGTACATGAACGGCGCAGGCCTCGCTTCTTTCTCCACTGGCTCGTAAGCAGTCGGTTCCCTCCTCTCGAAGCCCTTCAGTATTGCCGGCGAATCGTACATTGCGAACGCTAGCCTTTTCTGTGCCGTCTGTGAGCCGCTGTTCAGACCATTGTCTCCCATCAATAAACATCTCGTAGCCCGAGCTATTTAAGCATCTCGAAAATGGAAAAAATAGGAATAAGACCTTCGGATTTTCAAATATGATCCTTAGGCCTTCTTCGCCATCTCTCCTATGTATGGGACTTCCATGTCTGTTCCGTTGAACGCCTGGTATGCTATGTACATCGCATATATCCAGACCAGCAGCCAGAGCAGCGGGATCAGGAACAACAGGAAGAAGAAGAACACGAACAGGAATTCGAGGATCCACACTATCACAGCAGCGACTATCCAGTATATTATCGCCTGCACCGCGTGGAACTTCAGCCTCTTGTCCTTGTCCGCATAAAGCACGTAAATAAGTATTCCGGAAATAACCGGCAGTATGTACGCTATGAAGAACATTATCTTGTCATTCTCGCTTTTTGTTGTTTTTTCAGCCATCTCATCACCATATTAAACAAAACGGTGCGGCAAAAGCCGCACCTTCAAATCAAACAATTTATGGATACGATCCAGTACCCAAAGCTCCTGCACCTCCTAGCGCGCCAACAGCTCCGAGAGCAGCGGCGAACACAGCGAAGTATAGGATTCCGGCGACTATCACCCAAACCAGCCATACTATGAATGCCTGGGCAAGTGTTGCCTTATGCTGGGCTGCGAGGCTGTTCCAAAGGACCCATAGGCTGTACAAGCCAAGAAGACCGACTATTAGCCAGCCTATTACAGGTATGAATATCAGCCAGATGAAGCCAACGATTGTCATGACAGAGTATGCAACTCCTGTCACTGTTCCGCTAAGCCCATTCTTGAACCACTTGAAGACTACTCCGCCTACAAGGTAGTAGAGTATTCCGTCAATTATGATTCCTATCGGGATTGCGATCCATAGATACATTATCGCTCCGACCACTATGAACACTGCACCGAGGCCAGTCGCCAAGCCGCCTACGCCTGGTATTGCGCTCAGTACGCTGCCTAGGACTGTCGTTACTATCAAGCCCAGAACTATGAACAACACGAAAGGCACTACGGAGAATTTGTAGTACATTCCAAGCGTCTGCCCTATCGACATCTGCTTGTTGTTCTTGCTCGGGTGAAATACCGCATCCAGGCCTATCTTAAAGTCATCTATTATTGCCGTCATGGTACCACTTTGAAAAATATGCTCAGCAAACGTTTAAAAGCCGATGCCCTCTATTCTTTACGAGGCTTTTTGGTGGACAAATGCTATTTTGGCGCGCAAGCGAAGTAAAGTTCGGAACCAGCGGCTGGAGGGTCGATGTTAAGAAGGAATTCACAGACAAAAACGTCCTAAGGGTGGCGCAGGGCATAGCATCGTTCCTAAAGACACAGTTTCAGGGTGGAACAGTCATAATCGGGTTTGATGCGAGGCCTACTTCGCAGCATGCGGCAGAGTTGGTCTCAGGAATAATCGCTGCAAACGGCTTCGAGGCATTGATGTCTGATTCGCCGAGCCCAACACCTGCGATAACAAAGACCGTGATCGACAAAAATGCTATTGGAGGTATAGAAGTGACTGCAAGCCACAACCCATCAAACTACAACGGAATAAAGTTCATACAGAAGGGAGGCATTCCTTCGCTCAACGAAACCACATCACAAATAGAGAAGCTAGTGCCGAGCAGTCCGCCGAAGCAGCCGCAGCAGCAGCAGGCGAAGCCTATCAACGTGCGAGAAGAATACATTCTTGCCCTGAGCAAAAAGCTAGACCTCTCAAAGGCGATAGGCATGCACGTTGTCGTGGATCCAATGTTCGGGGGAGCATCGGGCTATCTTGCACAGGCGCTCTCTACGCGCGGGGTAAATGTCGACGAGATAAGAAACGTCCACGGCATGGGAGCAGAGCTGACTCCTAACCCGAAGAAGGAGAACATAGCAGAGCTGATAAGCCACGTGCAGCAGCGTGGCGCGGATTTCGGGCTTGCCAACGACGGAGATGGCGACAGGATAGTAGCCGTTGACCAGAAGGGCAACTATTACCCTTCACACATGATTGGCCTGATATTGGCAGACTATATGTACAGCAACACCATCACGAAAGGCCCAATAGTCAGATCGCTCGCCACACCGAGCGCGATCGACAACCTTGCAAAGAAATACGGAATTCCGTTAATAGAAACCAACGTCGGGTTCAAATACCTGGGCGCAGAACTCGCAAAGGGCGCAGGCATCGCAGTGGAAGAATCCGGAGGAGTCGGCCTTGGCTGGTGGATTCCTGACAAGGACGGAGTTGCAGCAGGGGCATATCTGACACAGGCAATCTCAAACTACGGAAAGCCTCTAGACCAGATTTGGCAGGATCTCGCAAAAGAGTACAACTACGGGGCATTCACAACATACGACTTTGAAATTGACGACAAGCTAAAGACCGCAATAGAATTCCTCTACAAAGACACGGCACGAGAGATGTTCGGAGGCAGAAAGATAGCGAGCAGGAACTACAACGACGGGATAAAATTCACGCTCGACGACGGCTCGTGGGTTTTGATAAGGAAGTCGAACACCGAGCCGCAGATGAGGGTATACATAGAGTCGAAGGACGCAAGGGCGGCAACAGAAATAGAAGGAGCGGTCAACAGGTTCTTCGGAGAATGGCTTCCCTAACCTTGTCGCCTTCCTATCCTATAAAGATCTTTTGGATTTCTAGCAGCTGCGCCTTCGCCAGCCACTCTAAGCACGCCACTTGTAGTGAATCCGGCAGAAGCGCTTTTTCCATCATCGTCAACATGGCTTGCTATTGTCACTGCTGCAATGTTCTCTGCAACCCGCAGCGCAGAACGTGTCATATCCGCAGTGAGGGCTCCAAGCTGCAGCACATATCCGTGGTCATTCGGAGCAGACTGAATCTCCGCATACTTTTTTGTATCGACTTTAATCGCCATTGGAAGATCACATCCCCTGAAAGCATAAAGTGCGTCTATGAGCCTGGCGCCTTCTCCAGGATATATCCTTTTCAGTGTGTCTACAAGCGTGCTGGCAGCGTCCGTGAACTCGCTCCTTTCAATCCTCGCACTTTTCATCTTCGCTATGATCTGCTTCGCACCCTCGACTACTCTGCCTTCATCCAAAGAGCGCTGTCTATGTGGCCGGGCCGCGGCATATCCAGTCATGAATTCACCAATCGCGCTAGCAATTGTTGCACAGGATATTTATAGGTTCTTTTTGATGAGGTAGCAGGGCTCCGAAGTGGATGAATAAAGACTTCTGCTTCTTCCGTTTTCTGCATTCTTCGCCTGCATCAGCCAAGCAGCAATATCCATCGCAGCCGGCGCTATAGCAATTATTTTAGGGAGAGACTCCGGGTCCTAGCAGCATTGCAAAACTACTGCAGTTTTCCTGGCGCAAGATTGCCTCCGTATCTGTGCAGATCGCGGATATTTGTTATCCTGACCGCAGGGGCTTCTGTCGTCATTTCGATTTCTATAGGATTTGCATTCCTCTGAAGCATTCTAATGTCGGAAACAACAAGCCTAAGGTTTCCTGCTCTGGTGCGGGCTCCGAGTGCGGCTAGCGAAGTTGCAAATTCAGGGCTTACGAAAAGCCCGAGCGCGTCTGCAGACTGTCTTATCGAACTTGCCGCTCTGCGCTCATCGCCTGTCATGTAGAGCATCTGCAAAACTTCAGCAAAGCTCTGCGCCCCGCCAAAGGCCGCCTCCCAGGTCGTGATGTCTTTTACTGCTGCAGGCGCTGCAAGTTTTGAAACGAAATCAGCAGTAATGTGCAAAGTCTCTTCTCTCTTTGACAGGAAATTTGCAAGTATCTCGGCCTTCTCGAGTCCGCAACCATCTTGCGCTTGCCCGACTATGCGCATGAATCCTTCTGACAGCATTTTGCCCAGGCGCTCCCTATCCATGATTATTCTGTCCGAGCACGCTATCGAAAGGTCTGCAATCTTTTGCGAATGCTGTATACCAAGGTCAGATATTGCTCTAAACACTCGGTTCTCCTCCAATGTTCTGAATCCTGTCGCTTCGTTTGCTGCGATTTCTTTTCTTGTCAATTTATACACCTTAGCGTAATCTTGGCGCATCCCTGCGAGGAGGAACTACATACTGCTCCCTTTCTATCTGTTGAAGCTTTGCAGCAACTCGCTGGCCGATTCCCACTCTTTCGAGCTGTGCAGCATACATTGCCGATGCTTTCACATGAATCAGGCTTGCGTCTTCATTCGAGTCTCTGGAAATGTCTTGGGTCGCCATATTTCCACCATTCCGGTGAAGATACCTGAAAAAAGGAGATATATATGCCTTACGCCGGCAGTATTTCTGTCTCGTCAATAAGCAAAGCGCTATACGACTATGCCATAACGCTCCCTCAGGGAAACGGCCTCGGCTGCAAGGTGCTGGCTAACATCATTATACATTGTAACCAAGCTTCCAGGAGTATAACGCATCTTTCTGTTCTGCGTCAATATTGTTAGATAGCTGTCGGCGTGCTGCCAGTATAGATAATGGTCGTTTGGGCTTATCACATTCAGTTCTGAAAGCTCTTTCAGCAGTCCGAGCGAGCAGTCAAGCCCATATTCATAATGCAGATCCTGCATCCTCAACACGAAAGAGCGCAGGTATCTTAGGTGGTACCAGCTTTTGTCGTCGCCATACTTCGCAAGCACGATCTTGAGATTGCTGATGCCTTCTCTGCAGCGCTTTGCCGCGACCGGATCTGCTCCTGCTTCAAGCCTGCTGGCATTTTCTTCCAGCACACCAGTCATTTCCAGGAACACGGTCACTATCTGTTCTGCACTGCCTCTTGTCCCTGTCCTATCCGCGACTTCTGTGAAACGGCCAGCGAGCGCATCTATGAAAGACGAATGCTCTCCTATGCTTGTCAAGAATGTGTTCTTCTCAGGGTCCATCTTGTCAAGCCTGTCGATGGCGACCTTTGCAGCGATCTTCATCGAAGAGGGCGTGGCGAGCCTCAACACATTCAATACAAACGATGCCATGAACTTCTGCGCCTTCTCAGGGCTGTAGATTTCACCTGCCTTTGCGAAAAGCGCTACTGCTTCAGGTATCTCGACAGCGTTTTTGACCCTGTTGGCAAACATCCTGAATGCTTCTTCTCCGCGCATTGAAGCTGCCATCTGGCTCTCTTCAGGCTTGCGCAGCTGCGACATGCTCTGTATCTTTTCCCTGTAGAAATCATCAAGCAGAATAGCCGCACATCTCATTGTCTTTGGGCTATCGATCAGCTTGTCGACTATCTGATAGCAAAGCAGAAGGCTGTCAAACTTTGCATTGCGCTTTTCGAGGGCCTGGAGAGCATTGAGCGCATCTGTCACTTCTTGGCTCTTCGGGTGCCTCGCCTTAAACGATTCTCTGAGTTCTATGATCCGCTTCTGTGTGCTGTCGACTTGGTCCCTTATCACTACTGGAGGCTTTCCTGCCGGTGCAGAAGACGTGTTAGGTTTGCCGAACATTTAAACCTCTATCACTCACAAAGTTCTGATATTTAATGATTTATATCGATAAGTCATCAGTGAAACCTTCATGATAACAAGGCTGTGTGACAAAAGGGTATTTCCGATAGGCATCGGCACCTGGAGGCTGGGCGGAGGAGCAATGCTCAAGAGCACCGCCAACGACAAGAAAGAGGTAAAAGCGATAAGCTACGCCCTCGACAAAGGCATTAACGTGATAGACACTGCAGAGCTCTACGGCAAGGGCCACGCAGAAGAGCTGGTCGGGCAGGCGATAAAAGGGATCAACCGCGAAAGGCTACTAATAATATCAAAAGTGTTTGTCCACAACATGGGCTTTGAGGGAGTGCAAATGGCTGCGAAAGCCAGCATAGAAAGAATGAAGTGCAAATACATCGACCTTTATCTGATACACTGGCCGACTACAAGCGGGGCAATACGCGAAACGATAATGGGGATGGAGAAGCTGATGGATGAAGGTCTAATAAGAAATATCGGCGTCAGCAATTTCCACATCGGCCATCTTCAAACTGCAATGGCGGCAGCACAGAAATACAGAATAGTGGCGAACGAAATCTCGTACAGCCTCATGCACAAAGAGGACGAAAACGATGTCATACCATTCTGCGAAACCCAGAAGATAAAGATAATAGCGCATACGCCGCTTGCCCAGGGTCGCGCGATTCGCATGAAAGAAGTTGAAGAGACGGCAGCGCGTTACAAAAAGAAACCAGTGCAGGTTGCACTGAACTATCTGCTAAAGAAATCGCTTCCTATTCCAAAGGCTGTCGACCAGGGACACATACGCGATATAATTGGTTCTGTCGGTTGGCAGCTAGACGACGAAGATTATAAGATTCTTAGCAACGTATAACAACCATGGGCTACCTGTACGAGAAGATCAGGTTGGTTGAGAAGGAACAGGTCTATCCAGCATTAGAGGACTCGCAGCTTCTTGCAAAGGCGGTCGAAGATTACGCATTCGGCAAGGTGCTTGACCTCGGGACAGGCTCAGGAATCCAAGGCATAATAGCCGGGCTTAGAAACTGCACCGTAACATTCGCAGATATCGATGACAACGCCCTTGCCGCAGCAAAGATGAACGCAAAGCTCAACGAAGTAAAGGGAAAGTTCCTCAAGACAGACATTTTCAGCAACGTCAAAGGAAAGTACAACACAATAATATTCAATCCGCCGTATCTGCCGACAGGCGAGACCAACAGGAGGCACATCGCCCTTGACGGCGGAGCAGACGGGAGAGAACTAATCGACAGGTTTCTAAAGGAGTACAAGAAGCACGTAGAATCGGTGCATGTTGTGCTGATGCTCGAGAGCTCGCTCAACGGATTTGAAAAAGACGCAGAAAAGCTGAAGGCTGACATAGTCGGAAGAACCCACTACTTCTTTGAAGACCTAGTTGTGCTCAAGTTCAGATAGGTTTTAAGAAGTAGCTTTCAATTATAAGTCGGTGCTATGATGTTTGGTATTCCTATCTCATTGCTATTCCAAGCGGCGGGCTCTGCACAAACCTATGTGACTGCCGGCTCTGTTTATACTGAAAACACGATTACAGTTCTCATCGAGATACTTGCGGTGCTTGCGATATCTATGCAGATAGCAAGGGGTTATTTCCTGAGGATACTAAGAAAGTTCACTCTCAGATTGGCAGCGGATATCTGGTGGCTTCTCTTTGTATTACTGAGAGACGCGAGCATATTCTTGGTACTGTTTTTGGGAGTGTCGCTTTTCTGGCCAGGAACCTACCAAGATTACCCGATAGCAGTTCCGTTCCAGCCGCTCGCAATCGACTTCTTCGCGTTCGCGCTTGTGCTTCTTCTGGTCGTAGACACAGACGAAGTTCCAAAATGGAACAGTCTGCTCACAATATTCGTGCTTATCGGAACGACACTCTACCTGTTCGGCACTGTTTTTGTCACCGAGAATGCGGTCGCGCTAGCTACGCTTCCGCCAACGGTGTCGACAAGCACATCGAACTTCTGGGGCTTCATGAACACATACTTCAACTCGGAGAACAATCCGGCCATGGGCATCTACACGTTCTATGTCACATTCACAATCCTGCTGATTGCCGGAGCCGCGGCTGTTGCCGCGTCTTTCAAGGGCAGCTATCCGAGAAAGAGCATAGAGACCAATCCAAAGCCGATAGTAAAGCAGGCATAGATGATGCGATGTATTTCAAGAAATCCCAGTCGGCAATGGAATACCTCATGACGTACGGCTGGGCGATACTCATCATAGCGGTTGTGCTTGGGATACTTTTCCAGCTTGGCATTTTCTCTGGCGGAAACTTCCAACCGCATGCGCAGGCAGGATCATGTCAGGTGCAGAAGAGCATTGCAGGAATATCGTTGGAGGGGGAGTGCAACGGGATGCTGCCGGAGTTTGTGGGGCAGTTCAACGGTGCAAGTAGCGTAATAACAACCTCAATGCCATCAACCGCCACGCCTTCTCAGGGTACTATAGTTATTTGGTTTAACAGGCAATGGACCACAAATGACGGACAGTACCATGGCCTCGTGGGGATGGGCGGATATTATGGGGCAGCTGGCGTCGGCAACACGAACGATAATAGTATACAGCTTTTTAAGTGGACTGACAACAAGTGGTATTTCGGACTGTGGTCTCCTTCTGGGGGATGTTGGATCAATTCGGTGGCGGATTCATCAATTTCTGGAAACACCTGGCATCAACTTACAGTTGAATGGGGAGGTTCAATAAACGGAGCAGAAATGTGGTTTGATGATGGCACCCCTTCAAGCTGTCCACCGACAGCGGCCCTTACAGCATTTGCAGTACAAACTATTTACATAGGGGAATCGGACACTAACAGCTACATGAATGGATATCTTGCGAATTTGCAAATCTACAACACGACGTTGTCCGCAAGTGAAGTCCAAGCACTCTATCAGGAAGGCATAGGCGGTGCTCCGATAAGACCCCAAAACCTCGTAGGATGGTGGCCCCTCAACGGGAACGCCAACGACTATTCCGGAAACAACAACAATGGAAATGCAATCAGCGTAGGCTACAGCAGCTCGTGGGAGAGCGGATATACTGCCCCATAGGTGAAACAATGCCATACCAATTCACCTTCGACAACACAATCTGCATACAGTGCGGCGTATGCGGAGACGTATGTCCCGTCAACACACTCGATTTTACGCGGCCTATGCACAAGAACGTAGAGGACACGGCGACCGACCACGACGAAGCTGTCGTCGACATGACTGAATACCCTATTCAGGTGGCGAGATGCATAGGCTGCAATATCTGCCAGGAAGAGTGCCCCGTCTCCTGCATAACAATAATCGACGTCCAGAAGGAACCTGCGTATGCTCCGATCCAGGGCCCTCTCACCCGCGAAGAGCCGATTCAGGACGAGTTCGCCCTGTCGAAGTATACCAAACTCAGGCCGTCAAAGGTCAAGGTCCGCGATCCTTGGGGGAGAGAGTACATCTACACTCCGAAGAGGAGAAAAGGCTCAACAGAGACATGGACGGAGAAGGACATGGCCCCATAAAGAGTCCGAAACATCTGCTACGGAATTTCTTATTTTCACAGCACTTAAATATCTCGGAAATCACTATAATTCTGCATAGCTAGAATGCGATGCGACGATAAAATGACACTAAAGGCGAACAAAAGGGGTGCACAAGGCAACGGGAATGGCCACGCCCATGCAGAGGACGGCATAGTTGACGTTTCACGCGTAGCCGCGCAGAAGAATGCAAAGATTCCTGATTACGACGAAGATGCGAAGTCTACAACTCCAAAAGAGGTAGCCGCGGAGCTGCACCAAGAAAGCGTGGTGACCACAGAAGGGCTTCCAGAAGAGAAACTAGTCAGAACGCTGTGCGCAACTCTTGGCGGAAAACACGAAGAGATAGCAAATGTAATGCTTTCAGAGATCAGCAAGGCGAAAACAGCTCTCAACCAGGATGAGTTCCAAAAATTCGTTGGGCTGTTCGCTACATACAGGGTTGCATTAACTCTGTACACAGATTCCGATCTGGTCAGCGAACTTGCGACAATAGTACACGCCGGCTTCAGAACAGACGCCAATAACGACGTTGTGACCGGAGAGGTTGTGGATATCATATGCAACAAGACGAACGATCTTCTAAAACAGAACAATGCCGACAAGAGCGCTATCAAGCAATGGCTAATGGCGCTGTCGAACACTGCCAGCACTGTAAACCGCGTAGACAACATGAAGTTCATAGTAATGGCGAAAAACGTCCAAGACGCGATAGTCGTATTGCACGAAGCAGAGAGCACAGGAGGATTGGCAGAGAGGCTTGTGCTTGGAACAGTAGTAAGAGCACTCGTATCAACCGACGAAGTCGACCTTAGCGAACAGAAGGTGCAGGGCGAAACATTGATTATGCAGACACTCCACAACGCCATAGCAGAAAGAGGGCAGCAGAACAAACGCTTCATGCACACCCAAAACCAGATTCCGCTAATGAGGAAATTGATCAATGCATCAGAAGACACGCAAACAACACTGCTTGTCAACGGAGCAATTGTCACCATATCAAATAGGATAGACTACACGCAGGGAAGCACACAGCCACTGGTTGCGGACAGCATGTATTCTGCTCTTGTGCAGCTTGAACCTGCTACTGCAACTGCGATAATACTCAACGTGGCACCGGTTGTCACGAAGGTGAACGCAGAGCAGTTACTGACAAAAGTCACAGAAATAGTGCTCGTTTCACTTGGGGTGGCGCTCAACAAAAAGCCGCCAACGGAGCAGCTACGGCCAGTCTTGACAGACGAAGAAATATTGCGCGTGGCAAATCCGCAGCCTACAAACGAAGAGCCGGCAGTGCAAGATGTACCACAGAAGAAAGCGTCTCTACTCAGAGATGGGCAACCTATAAGAATGCCGATGAAGCCGAGAAACGGAGACGAAAGGGCATCAAAGTAATAACTACTCAGAATCTTTCTTCACAAGCTTCAGCACACCCGGCTTTGGAGTGTATATGTCGCCGGAACGTTCCAGTTCTTGTATGTATCTTGTGAATGCAGTCGCATCTATGCCGATTTTGAGTGCCTCTTCTTGCACGGCGCCATACTTGGCTCCGGTCCCTCCGCCCTCTGTTTCGAGCTTTCTGATTATTCCTATGATGTTATTCATCTTGTCTACTTTCTCCCTCGGCATTCCTGTAGTGAGCATATCTATGTCGCGTCTTCCAGTCGTGTCGACGGCTAGCGTGTTCATCATGTATTCGAGCAAACCTATTGCACGCTCTGCATCGCTAAGTTCCACAATCTCGGACAACCGTGCCTTCGCGCTCGCTTCGGCCATTCTGACAAGACCCTCTATCTGACGCGGAGTGATTGGAGTTGCACCCTGGCGTTGGCCGATCTTTCTAAGCTCAACATAATATTCCTGCACTCGCTTCGACGCCTCTTCGCTAAGGCGAGGCAGGACTGTTTTCTTGGCGTACGCAATGTATTTTCTTAGAAGCTCTCCATCGATTGGAGGTTTATCTACCTGCTCGTGGTCCTTCATGTCTGCGATTGTTGCGCCTGCAGCCTCGTGTTGCAGCAAAATGTGGTGGGCTATGTTCTTGTCAAGCTCCTCGTCCATCGTATCTTTGATTGGGAATATAAGGTCGAATCTTGAAAGCAGTGTCGTCGGTATATCAAACTGCTGTGCAGGGAATGTGTTCGGATCGAACCGCCCAAACTTCGGGTTTGCAGCCGCAAGAACCGCGGTCCTTGCATTGAACGTTGCGATGATTCCCGCTTTTGCGACGCTGATTGTCTGCGATTCAAGCGCTTCGTGGAGCGCAGCCCTGTCGTCATCGCCGACTTTGTCGAATTCGTCTATGCAGCATGTCCCTCCGGATCCCAAAACGAGAGCTCCTGCCTTCAGCACCCATCCTCCTTCAGAAAATTCGTCCCTCTCCGCGATCGCAGTCATTCCTCCTCCGGTGACGGATTTTCCGCTCACGTAAATTCCCTTCGGAACAAGTCTTGCTACTGACTGAAGCACTCTTGTTTTTGCGCTTCCAGGGTCTCCAATCAGAAGCACGTGCATATCGCTTCTTATCGGCCCTCCGTCAACCAATTTCTTTCCTGGTGTGCCGCCGAAAAGCTGGAGTGCGACTGCCTGCTTTATCTCTTTGTAACCGTAAATCGAAGGGGCTATCGAGTCTGTTATCCTGTCGAATATCTTCAGGTCGCTGCCGAGCTCCTTTATCTGCCGCTCTTCTTCCTCGCTTATCGAAAGTTCGGCAAACTCTTTCTGCTTCGGAACTATCGAGCTTGTTTCGAGGAACATAGTGTATAGGCTCCTGTCTATCTTCCCCTTAAGATTTTTCCTTGGTCTTATCCTAAGGATTCCAGTCAGCTCGATTATGTCTCCCGGAATTATCTTGTTGACAAGATCGTCCTCGAGCCAAACTTCAAGCTGCCACGTCGGAGAGTTTCCGCGCAGTTTCTCAAGAGGGTCCTGCACGGCCACTTTCTGGAAGTTTATGAAAGAGGAATCTTCAGGCATCTGCTTGAGCGACTTCCTTTTGCACTGCTGGCATATGTCGAGAACTTCATCTTTTCCGTCTATGAATTTGTATATAGCACCGCAGTAGCTGCATTTGTAAGCATCGATCTTCGCCTTCGGGCTTATTTCCGACCTTTTCACTATCAGGCTGTCGAGCTTGAGCAGCTTGCCTATGTTAGCTGATCCAACATCCATGATTAGCGGGCTGTTTGTATTCTGTCCCTTGAACCTGACGTGAACTTCGTTGTCGCCGAGATCAAGCTCGCCGAGCTTTCCCTTCAGCGATTCGGTAGCAGCATCAATAATTAGGTCCGGTTTGTTTATCAGCTCGGCAGCAAGGTCTGGATCGAACTTGCTGAGATCGTTGAAATCTACAGTAAGGCTTCTCTTGTCAGGAAACGCCACAATTATGTCGTTAATGCCTTCTCTGTAATAACGCTCCAAGAAGTCGTCGAATCTTGTTCGTATTGCATCAACGAGAGGGTCTCCCATCCAATCGCCCCAAAAGCAGAAGTATTAGCGCCTTCTGATATTATAGACAACCAGAATTGTCTACACAACGTTAATATACATTTCTTCAAAAGGTATATCCGGAAGTGCAGTGACTTCTTTTTGTTGTAAGTGGTAGTTTGAGTAAGATAATCGTAACATCTGCATTGCCATATGTCAATTCTACACCACATTTAGGCAATTTTGTAGGCTCTGTGCTGCCTGCTGATGTGTATTCTAACTATCTGCGAATGAGGGGAGACGACTTCATCTTCATTTGCGGATCAGATATGCATGGTACCGCGTTGGAAGTGCGCGCCCTGAGGGACAAAACCGATCCAAAAGTGCTCGCAACTCAACTTCACGAGACGGCAAAGTCCCTTTTTCTCAAATTCGGCTGCAACTTCACATATTATGGAAGCACCCATACTGAGCAGAACAAGGAAATAACCGACCAGATATTCAATGCGCTCTACAAGAACAAATACATAACTGAAACACAGCACGAACTTCCGTATTGCAACACAGACAAAATATTTCTTGCAGATAGATTCATAGAAGGAAAATGCCCGAAGTGTGGATACGAATCTGCACGGGGCGACCAGTGCGACAAATGCCAAAACCTTCTCGACCCGAAGGACTTAATCGAGCCACACTGCACAATTTGCGGCAAGAAGAACATAGTTTTCAAGAAGACGAAGAACCTTGCGCTCGACCTTGAAAAGCTCCAGCCAAAGCTCGAAAAGTTCTTTGAACAGACATCGAAGAACGAGTGGAGCAAGAACGCCATCAACGAGACAAAGAAGTACTTCAAAGAGGGGTTAAGGCCTCGCGATATTAGCAGAAACACAAAATGGGGGTTCCCGGTTCCGCTCACAGGCTTTGAAGATCAGGTATTTTACGTTTGGTTTGACGCACCGATTGGTTATATTGGAATAACAAAGGAATGGAATGCTCCGAAGTGGGAGAGTTACTGGAAAGCCAAAGACACAACAATCGTTCAATTCATGGGCAAAGACAACATCGTGTTCCATTCGATACTCTTTCCAGGCATGCTTTTGGGCTCAGACTTGGGCTACACGCTTGTCCACACCCTGAAGTCTTACGAATTTCTCAACTGGGAAGGCAAGAAGTTTTCAAAGAGCAGAGGAATTGGCATGGATATGGCGGAAGCAATATCGGTTGTGAAAGATCCGGACTACTGGAGATTTGCGCTTATGCTGACTGCTCCTGAGAATGCAGATGCAGATTTCACAACCGAAGGCTTCGTCGAATCCGTCAACAAGATAATGAATGGAAAGATAGGCAACCTTCTCCAAAGAGTGCTAACTCTCATCAACACAAACAAAGAAATATTCGATAGCACTGCGAAAGTGGACATGGCAGTGTCAGACAAGCTTGACGACCTTGTGAAGAAATACACCAACTTTTTTGAAAAAGTAGAATTGAGGGAAGCGCTGAAGACCGTTGTCGAAATCACCGATGTCGGCAACTCGCTCATAAGTGAAAAGGAACCATGGCTTATCGCAAAGACAGCGCAGTCGCTGAACGACCCAACTTCTGCAAAGGAATTCTCTGTGATAATGAATACGCTCCTAAAGATATCATACACGGTTGGAATACTGATTTTCCCATTCGTGCCAAACGCCAGCGCAAGAGCCCTGAAATATTTCGGGATAGAAAAGACACCAACATTGGCGTTGCTTTCAAAGGCGCCGAAGCTCGCGCCAAAACTAGAGCCAAAGCCGATATTCGAGAAGCTTACCGACGAACAGATAAAGAAGATAAAGAGCTATTCCTAATCAGCGAATTCTGCTTCCAGGCAAGATGTCCTTATCTGGCTGGAGAAGCACTGCGCGTTCTCCATCATCAGCTGCAAGAAGCATTCCCTGCGACACCTCACCAGCAATATTTTTCGGTTCTAGGTTCACGATTATTATGATGAGTCGTCCCATGAGCTCCTCCTTTGTATACCACGGCTTGATTCCGGCGACAAGAATCCTTTCGCCGAGCTCACCAACGTCAAGTTTTAGCTTGTACATCGGCTTGCGTGCTGCAGTAAGGTCTTCAACGTCCACGATCTTCGCTACCCTAAGCTCTATCGCTGCGAATTCATTGAAGGTTACCATAAGGCATCTTTCTCAGGAAACTATATTAATTTGTCGTCGGTGGAGCTGCTGTTGGCGGAGCCGGCGGCGGAGGCAGATTCTGCTGTTGTATCGGCGTTGTTGCTGCTGCCGGTAGCGGCGGAGCAGGAGGCGGCGGAAGCTGCACTGCCTTCTGCTGCTTCAGATATTCTTCGAGAAGCGCATCTATCACTCTTGTGTATACTGCGGCAGATTCGTAAATGGTGCCGTTTAGGAACTGCAGGATGTTCTGCTTTACTGTATTGTCAAGCGCTGCGAAATCTCCACGGTTCATCCTTGCTCTGACGTCGACGTTCCAGCTCTTCGTTGCGAACTGCGAAAGCTTTACTAGATCAGCACTATCGATATCGTTTGACGCGAAGCCAAGGTTGTTTTTGTGCGGAGTCACAGAATACCAGTATTTCAACATCTCCTTGTACAATGCGACTGCGCCATCTGCTGTCCTTATATAATTCTGATCGCTCAGCTTTGGATCTGCAGCTATCTTTGCTCTTAGCCCTGACGCTGCGTCAAGCTGGAGGTAGCTTTCGACACGCTGAATATAGCTCTGTATCTCCTGCGCTGACATCTGGGCCGGCACAGTGGTCGCAGTTTGCGCTGCTTGCTGTGAGGTGGCTGTTGCTGTTGTTGCTGCTGCTGTTGGCTGCTGTGTCGTGTTTTGGTTTGCCTGTGGCGCCTGTTGAGTAATCGGAGCAGGAGGAGGAGGCAGTATTGTATTCATAAATTTGTTGATCTCGTCGCGCAGGCTGTTCAATGTGTTCATCAACGTTTGATTTGGCTGTTGCCCCATTCTTGTTGCATTGTGCTGTTCGAGTTCTATCGCCCGGTCTACAGAATTGCGTGCCCTTCTTGCAGTATCAAAGTGATTTGTCTCCATTGCAAGTATGATCTGCTCTTGGGCCAGTTCCAAAGAATGTTCTGCCGATGGGTTGCTGTAGTAAATCCTTTCAGCGTTAAGTACCCGTTGTTCCATGTCTCTTACCTTCTGAGCGTGCTGATTCGTCACGACTGGAGTAACCGGTGCCGCTCCTGGCGGGTTTGGTGTTTGCTCGAATTTCTTGACCTCGGCATTAAGCTCACCGATTATGAACTTGGCCTCTTTTACGATGTCTGGCTTGTTCTCCTTCATTCCAGCTTCTACTGCAGCTTTTCCTGCATCGAGCGCAGACTCGAGCATTATCTGGTTGCCTATATTCTTTCCGTAATCAAGCCCTATCACAGCAAATTTGTAATAATTCTCAGCAGTAGGGCTATTGTTCAAAATCCTGTGTGCCTCGTCGTACTTTCTCTTTAATTCCAATGTCTCGGAGCTCTGAGTTCCTACTCCGCCCTTGACTGCTGGTACTGCACCTACACTTGAAGCTGCCATCTCACCACACCATTCATTATCGCGTCGTTTCTGATATTTAAAGCACTATGTTCCAATTCCGTTAATCGGTTTGCATGTTGAACATGCCGGCGGCTTCTTCGACAATCTCCGCAGCTGCTCCCACAGAACTGTAGCTGTAGCTTCCAGTCCCGAGCCTGTCGTATGCTGCCCTTCTGTTTTGCTCGGCGTTGTCGACAATAGGTCGGTCTTTCTCCTTAAGTTTTATGACCTGGTCAGCCGCGTCGACAGCTTTCCTGAGCTTCTCCTGGTCCTTAGTCAGAGTCCCAAGCGCAAGATAAATGTCAGAAAGCTCAAGATACGCCTCAAGGCTTGGCGTTCCAACGACCAAAGCTTCAAGTTTTTCTGCAGCGCGCTCAAGGTTAAAGATGACTTCTTTTTTAATCAGCTGCACGGATTCGTGTTGATCTTCTGCGCCTGAAAAAGAGTCTGCAACATACTCAAGATCGCCGCTCTCGACTTCAACAGAGCTAGGATTGCCTGCATTCTTGTCGATTACCTCCAGGTCGTCCATGGATACGCTATCGAAGGCATGAAATAAAAAGATATCTTTATCGTATCAGTAGGACCTTCCGAAGTTGGCTATGTGCTTCGCCTCTTTTCCACAGTATGTGCACTTTGCTCCTTTCGTCTTTTTCTGCGTGTCGAGAGGCATATTTGTTATCTTTGCGCCGGTTTCATCCTTCACTCTGTTTTCGCATTCGGCAGAGCCGCACCAACCTGCTTCTACCATTCCACCATGCTGGTCGAGAATCTTCTTCAATTCAGCGTAAGTCTTTGCCGGCCTTATGTTGTCGTAAAGGAACTTCTTTGCGTTGTTGTAGAGATTTGTCTGAATGTCGTCGAGAAGTGTTTCGATGCCATCTTCAAGTTCGCCTATGGCAAGCGGCGCCTTCTCGCCGGTGTCTCTGCGGGCAGCGACAACCTTTTTCTCCTTTATTTCGCGTGCACCGAGCTCTATTCTTACCGGAACACCGCGCATCTCCCATTCATTGAATTTCCATCCCGGAGAATATGCATCGCGGTCGTCAACATGAACCCTAAACTTCTTGCTAAGGCGTTTCTGGATCTCTTTTGTCGCTGCCATTACCTCCTTCATCGTGTCTTCTTTGTAGATCGGCACGATTACCACTTGGATTCTGGCAACCATTGGAGGAATCACAAGCCCTTTGTCGTCGCCGTGAAGTGCGACCATCACTCCGAGCTCTCTTGTTGAAATCGCAAACGTGTTTTGGTAAACGAAGTCCTTCTTGCCTTCTTTGTCAAGGAAAGTTATGCCGAACGCCTTTGCAAAGCGTTGGCCGTCGCTGTGGAAGTCCGGTCCCTGGACAGTTTTACCGCTTGGCAGTATGTGTTCGATGCTGTAGCTCGCATCTGCGCCTGCGAATTTTTCAGAATCGGTCTTTCTTCCAACAATTCCTGCAATCGCAAGATTATCTTTAAGCACAGCTTCATAGGTCCCGAGAACAAAATCCTGTTCTGCGTCTGCCTCTTTTTTCGTCGCAAATGCTGTGTGCCCTTCATTCCAGAGGAATTCTCTGCTTCGCAGGAGCGGAACCGGGTGCTTGAACTCCCATCGTACGACGTTGTTCCACTGATTAAGCCTCATCGGAAGGTCTCTCCACGACCTTATCCACTTTGAGTAGCTGTCATACATGATTGTCTCTGATGTTGGCCTAACTGCTAGCCTTTCGTCGAGCTTGCTCTCTCCTGTGTGTGTGACCCACGCGACTTCAGGAGTGAATCCCTTTACGTGTTCCTGTTCCTTCTGAAGGAACTTTTCAGGTATGAACAATGGGAAGTATACGTTGAGTATTCCGTCTTTTCTGAATAGCTCGTCGGTAGCCCGCATAGTCGCTTCCCACGCAAAGTAGCCGTCTGGCCTGAAGGCGAGGCAACCAGACACTGCAGTGTAATCGACAAATCCAGACTTGATTATTACCTGCGTATACCATTCAGAAAAGTCTTGGCTCTTCTTTACGGTTATGCCCTCCTGCTTTTCGCTCATGTCAGCCACTGAAAATAGATCTTATTATCAGCTTAAGATTGCTCATCTCTTTAAGCCTTCTGTAGGAATAGCCAAACCACTTCGGCCCGAACGGCACATACACAGAAACCTTTGTTTTTCGGGCAAGTCGAAGCGCATAGTCCGCTCTTATCCCATTCAGCATTGCAATCGTCATGTTTCTCTTGTACTTCTTCTCCAATGTCATCGCCATGCCAATCAGCTTCTGGTCGTGCGTTCCTACTGTGAAATTCTTCATGTTCCAGAACATGTAGTTCATAAGTTCAACGTAGTTCTCTGTCGCTTCTTGTCTTGTCGGATAAGAAAGCCCGTCGTGGAGTTTGTGCGCGCCCTTCACAAGGCGAACGTCTGCGCCAAGTTTCGCGAGGGATTCAAGGTCCTTTTCTGTGCGCTTGTGACACGACTGGAGACATAATCCTGTGTTGTGGCTCCCGATCTCGCTTTTGAAGAGCTCTATGGTTTTTGGAATTGTCTCGTATTCCTCCATGTCCATCCAGACATATACGCCATTTTTCTTTCCATGCTCAACGATGCTCTTGTAATTTTTCTTTGCGACTTCCATTCCAAGAAGAAGACCGATCTGTGTCGCCTTCACCGATATTTCGGCTTTAACACGAGCAGCCTTTATTGCATCTATCAACGACAGATAAGTGCGGACTGCGTCATCAACGTTATCCTTCTGCTCGTACTCCTCACCCAAATAATTTATTATCGCAGTCACGCCATGCTTGTTGAGCTCCGCGGCCCTGTTGACTGCATCTTCTATCGTCTCTCCAGCTATCCATCGTCCGGCAAGAAGCCTAAGAAGAGTCCCGCTCATCGAATCAGCTAACCTTTGAAACGAGGCTTTAAATATCTGAACGAATCGATGGAAATCGATCAAAATGACCACGCAGAGGCAGTCAAGCCAAACAGGAAAGGAAGTCCACGGTACAGAGGGCATGCTGCGCGGAGAAAGAAGCAGAAAAGCCCTGCTCGGGCCATACGTTAGCAAAGCCAACGTCGCAGAAGGTATTCCACTACTAACAGCGGTCCTCAGGGAAAAATTGAAATCCAATATTCCTTCAGAAACCGAGGAAGTCGCGCTGGCGCTTCTACGCAACTGCCATTTCAAAGGCCTCAGGGCCACTCCTCTTTCCACAGAGGCTCGTGTAGTTGTGCTCATATATGCGGCTGTGCAAAGACTTGGCAACCCTATAGAACTGGACGTGCTCGCCAGCTATGTAGACATGGTGAACGTCGACATGAGCTGGGAAGCCACGATTCAAATCGGAAAGAAGAGAGTGCCCGGTGGCTGGTTTGCCGATCGCAGGAAGCAGAAACAAATTGCTGCGGGGCGCACCGAATATGAATTACTGAAGAATCAGCTCCCGCTGCCCAAAACTAAATAACGTCGAAATCCTTCAGTTCTTTCTCAAGCTGCTTTGCATTCCTGAACCAGATTGCGTTGAGTCCTGCCTTTTCCGCGCCGATCACGTTTTCTATCTGATTGTCTATGAATAGGGCTTCCTTCGGCTTTACTTTCATCTCCTTAAGCACAAGCCTGTAGATTGCTGGCTCAGGTTTTCTAATCTCAAGCGCAAACGACAGGAATGCCTTCTTTATGTGCAGCATATCGTCAAGAATTTCTCCCATTTCGTTCCATCTGCTGTAGCTTACATTGGAAAGCAATGCGGTATTCTTCTTCTTGGCAACCCTGTTGGCCAGCTTTACGCTTTCGTACATCGGTTTCGCCAGCTTTCTATAGCCTTCCACCCAATGCAGGCGTATCTTCTTCTTTACGAAATGCTTTCCAACCATGTTCTCGAGCTCTGTGACGTTCAGGAGCCCGAGCTCCATCAGTGCAATAAGCGGATTTATGAATCTGTAGAGGTCAATCTCGGAAACTTCAGGAAGCACTTTTTCGTGCAGGTAATGGACATACTGATCTTCTCTGAAGTCGATCAGCACTCCTCCAATATCGAATATTACTAGCTTTATCAAGAAAATCAAAACTTCATAGCTGATAAAGTATAAAAAGATGCAACGGCGTTGCATGGCCTTCAACTGCCTGCAAATCGGAGTGGTCAAAAGGCCGAAAAGCAAAGACAAAGACATATAATAATGGTATGTGTAATCAACAAAGTGAGAAAATGGCAATGAATGCTGGCCTTGTTGTAGGCGTCATAATCGTAGTGGCGATAGTAATAGTCGCGGCTGTAGTGCTTTCAGGAAGCCATCAGCATCCACAGAGTAGCACGACAACCGCTGCACAATCCAGTAATCCGACGACTGCCTCGGCCACGACCACAATGCCGCAGAACACCTCATCAGGCACCTTCGGCCTCGGAACATACAGTGCATCTAGTTCATACGGTCCATACGCCTCAGCGCTCAATGCGCCGAGCGGCAATGGATCATACCTATGCATCAGCTCTAGCCAGAATGCCTCGTCATCATCGGCAGGCACTTTCGGACCAGAATCTCTGAAGGGTGCATCTACTCCGCTATGTCCGGCAATATCTGGAGCAGGCTCTGCATCATCTGCTCTCATAGCTGTGTACAATGCAACGAACTACACCACCGCCTTTGGTCCGTTCAGAGCTCCGTACACGACGAACTTTACGATAAACGCAAGCTGGAGATCTTCACTAACCGTCATAATCGCGGCCTGTGCAGATGCAACATGCAGCATATCTTCAATGCCTCTAGGTTGCAACATAATCAAGAATGTAGCATACAACTACACCGGTGCGATAGTTGCAGTATGCCCTGACCTCGGGCCGAGGACATACAATACCACTGTGACTCTGGCGAACAATCAATCCTCGAACCAGCAGGTAAACACCGAAGTCGATGTTTACTACGTGACATGAAGCGCGTCAGCAATAGGATATAAATAAAAACCTGCAATAACCACGCTCATCATGGAAACCATCGTTGTTGCGCTCGGAGGGAACGCTCTACTCAACAAAGGCGAAGAGCCGACATTCGAGGTTCAGTCAAAGAACATTGCAAAGGCGGCAAAGTCTTTGGCTCCGATACTGGCGCAAAAGGGGAAAAGATTTCTGATCACGCATGGGAACGGGCCGCAAGTTGGGGAGGAACTGCTCCGCAACAAATATGCTATGGGGCACGTGCCTTCTCTTCCAATGCACCTTCTGAACGCAGAGACGCAGGCGTTCATAGGCTCGATGTTGGAGACTGCGCTGCTCAACGAGTTCAAGAAGTTCAAGGCAAAGAAGAAGATCTCAACAGTAGTGACGCACGTGCTTGTCGACAAACACGACAAGGCATTCCAGAACCCGACAAAGCCAGTCGGGCCTTTCTACACAAAGAAACAGCTCGACAGCGAACTGAAAAAGGAGGGATTCGAATTCGTAAAGGTCGAAGGCATGTACAGAAGAGTGGTAGCTTCGCCAAAGCCTCTCGAAATTCTCGAGCTAGAGGCGATAAAGAGGATTTCGCAGGACGAAATAGTGATATGCTGCGGAGGTGGGGGCATTCCTGTGCTTAAGGGCTATGGATTCCACAGTGGAAGGGCAGTCATCGACAAAGACCTCACAAGCGCACTGCTCGCGAGCTCGATCAACGCGGATCGTTTGATGATATTATCTAATATAGACAATGTTTTCGATCCCAAAACAAAGAAACCTATCAAAAAGGTGTCGGCATCAGCACTGTCGAAACGAATTGACGAGTTCGAAGAAGGAACGATGAAGCCGAAAGTATCTGCTTGTGCATCGTTCATAAAAGCTGGCGGGAAAACGGCTCAGATAGGAAATCTTCTTAATTTTGAGGATGTGATAAAAGAGAAATCGGGTACACTTATAACATGAGCTCGTCATCATGGTGTATGTGATAAACTCCAGGCTCTGCTTTATGTACGCTATCTAATTTTGGTGGCATCCAGAAAAAGTGGTCGCAAACAAGGTTAATTCCGAGAGCCTCCATGTCAAACTCCAAATCTGCCATTATGGATCTACCAGAAACGCCAACCGTTATCGACTTCTCCGCTATTGCGGCAGAGAGCTTTTCCGACAAGTAACTTCCAACCACGCTGTCCGGATGGCTTACTCTAAAAGCAATGGAGTTTCGTTCCTTTACGATAACGATACAGTATGTTGGCGCAACCGACGATAAATTGCGCACTGCTATAGTATCATCAGGCTTCTGCAGCTGCTCCAAGTGCTCTTCTTCCGCTTTCTTAAGCCGTATCCTTGCATTGCTCAGCGCACCTTCGAGCACAGTAATGTCAACATCTATGCTTCTAAGCCTGTCTTTGTTCAACCAAGCTCTTACAGTACCGCCGCCAAGTTTTTTCTTCTGCTCTCTTAGCTGGTTTAGGTGTGTCTGGTACTCCGTTATTTCCGTCAATAACTGATCCCGTGTGCGTGCAATGTCGCATTCTATTTTCTCCATTTCGAAAGCGTTTGCGGATATCACGCCTAACACTGCAAATTCAATTATTTTGCCAAGCTTCACATCGCCCTCTTTTGCGACTGTTTTCAAACGGTCTTCAAATACTGCAACAGAATTCGCATCTGACTGCTTCTGGGCCACTCTGGCCCACGCTTCGTCCAGCTTTTTGGCTAGCACCTGCTCTGTTCTGGCCTTGTCGAAGTCCTCACCTTTTGTGAGGGGCATTCCAAACCTTGTTGCTGCCATTAGAATCAGGAATTTGGTTGGATTGCATAATATTTATATGTTGTTAAAAAGGATTTGGGGCCGCCGGGATTTGGACCCGGATTTGCTGGTTACTTCATATCATAATTCGTAATTCCAGATTGTCATCATCGCGCCGAAGCGCTCATATCGATTATAAATATCTGGAGCCAGCCGCGCTGCCAGGTTACGCTACAGCCCCGCGCATACGTGTTATGACCAATTCATATATAAATATACTCTCAGAAAGTTTGCAAGCGATACTATGTTCGACCCAAGCACGCTTGGCATAAACATCTACACATTTCAGATAATGAAGGGCATAGCGGCAGCGACAGGCCCTGTGC